>JBFYTF010000319.1:0-8165 GCA_041300865.1 Anaerolineae bacterium | reverse complement strand
AGCACGACGACGACCGACAGGATGCAGCCTAGTAGATCGCCAAGGATGATCCAGCGCGGCCGCACCCGGGCTGCCAGGGGAATGCTGAGCAGCCGCCCCGCGGTCAGCCCGCCCCAGAAAGCCGAGGTCAGGTACGCGGCGCTGGCCACGCTGCCCAGGTCCTGGGCCAGGGCATAGCTATAGATCCAGCCGCCGAAGGCGACCTCAGCGCCCACATAGAGCGCCAGGAGCAGGGCGATGAGGAAGACCAGCAGCGCCTCGCGGCCTGGCGCGGCGATCACAGCCGGCTCACCGCCAGGCGTGTCGGTGCGTTCGTGCCGGGCAGCGGGGCTGGGCTGGCGCGCGACCCACACGGCGATCGGCACCAACAGCAGAGCCAGGATCCAGTAGGTCCAGCGGATGCCGCCGGTCCAGATCAGGGTCTGGGCCACGATGAGGGGCGAGACGAAGGCGCCAAAGCCAAAGAAAAAGTGCAGCACGTTCATGTACGGCCCCACTCGGCTGCCATGGAGCCAGACCATGAGCGTGTTCCCGCCCACGTCAATGCTGCCCCCGCCGATCCCCACCAGGAACCAGGCAGCGGTCAGGAGCCACAGGGCGGGGATGGCCGGGACGAGGACCAAGACGAGGATCATCAGGCCCAACATGCCGGCTACGACCGGGTTCCCCGGCACGCGATCGTACAAGCGCCCGCCAAAGAAGGACCCGAGGAGGTAGCCCCAGGAGTGGGCCAGGAAGAGGAAGCTGATGCCTTCCACCTGGCTACGGGTCTGCTCTGCCAGCCAGGGCAGTGAGGGGCCAATCAGGGCGGTGACCATGCCCAGGGACAGGAAACTGGCAAAGTAGCCTGCCGTCTTTGGCCAGTGCTCAGCTCTCATGGTGGGCTCGCCGGCAGGTGACTCGGATCTCCACAGTTCTCCCCCTTGGCCCGGAAGCTCGGCGGTCGAGCGGGGCACGTTGGACTGAATTCGACCCATTATTCCACAGAGCGGCCAGGGCGGCAAATAGCGAGCGGGGCGTGCCGGAACCTGGGGGCGGGCCATCGCCTGCAGCGGGCCCCACACGGCGAAATGTAGGGCGGACTGTTAGTGCGTCCCGGGCCGGAGGCGCAGCCAGTGTTCGGGGCGGCCGGCACCATGCCTGTAGAGAAGCATCTGCTCCTCCTCGCGTGCCTGGAACTCGCCATCCGAGACTTCCACATGGTAGCCGCGGGGATAGTGCAGGCTCGGCACATAGATCTCGGTCGGTGCCTGCACTGCCGGGTCATGGCGGAAGAGCAGCTCGAAGGCGCGGCGCCGGACGTCATAGCTCATCTTGAGGGGCAGGCCGGCTACTGCCCGGGCATAGGGCCGCACCACGGCCTCCAACGCCCGCCCGCCGGAATCAAGGCCGGCCGGGCCGTCCTGCTGGTCCCGAGAAAAGATGGAAAAGTCCTCGCCGTTCCACTGGTCCCCCCGCCGGTTGTCGTTGTCGGCCGTATAGTTCCAGAGCGTGCCGCTCAGCAGGTTCACTTCCAACGGCCGGAAGCTGCGGTCCATGGCCCGTACTTGCTGGCTGAAGTCCCGGCTGCGGTAAGCGCGGCCGCCGTCAAGATCGAACGGGATGCCGAACTCGCCGACGATCGTCGGCATGCCTCCCATGCACTCTAACGCCTCGTTCCGGATCCTGGCGAGCTGCGCCGCGAACGAGCGGTCTACACCGCGCCGGCCCCAGGCCAGGCTGCCCGTGGCAAAGTCGACACCCAGCAGGGGCAGGAAGCGCTTGAAGAAGACGGTCAGGCCGTCGTACCAATGGGCGGCATGCACCACACGCGGCACGGCCCGGCAGTCCCAGGCCGGAGGCGACTGGCCGGGCGGCGCCTCGAGGAAGAGGATGGCCTCCGAGTCCACGGCGCGGATGGCAGAGCCAAAGCGTTGCAGGAAAGGCACCAGGTAGTCGTGAAAGTGCACCGCGTGGCCCCGGACCTCGGCAAAGTGCCGCGGCCGGAGCAACCGCGGCTGACCCTGCCCGTCCAGATCCCACACCCCGTTCTCGCGCCACACGCAGTCGTGGCCCGGGAGCCAGGCACGGGCACCGCCGGGATCGATCCACCGCCGCCGGGTGCGGCGGACGCCCCCGAGCCCGGTGTTCCAGACATCGACCTCCTGGGCGTAACCGCTACCGAGGAGCATCGACTGGAACGGGGTCGGCGTATCGCCCTGGCGCAGGAGGCCCGCGTGCCCCGCGAGGTCAGGCCAGCCGATGTAGCCGGCTGAGGGCTCGTTGAGGGAATCGTAGCCGGCCACCTGGGGCAGGCCGCGCAGCCTCCTGGCTACCTGTTGGACGGCCGCCAGATAGTGCCCCTGGAGGTACTCCTGGACCGGTTGTCCGTCCACTCGCGTTCGCGGGGCAAAGTCGTTGCCGCCAAAAAAGAGGCTGAACATTGTGGCTGCCGCCAGTTTGGTCTCATTCGTCGGCCAGATCATGCGCGGCAAGGGATCGCCGTGTGTGGCGTGGACGATGGCCGCGCCGGTCGGGGCAAAGCGCGACATGTCCAGGCCGGCTGCCTCCAGCGTCCAGCCGGGTGCCCCATCGCCACCCGAGAAGCGGCTCCAGACGTCCTGGTGGGGATCGATGAACAGGCGAAGGCCGTTCTCCCCCGCCCGGCGCACTACCTCGTAGAGGTAGTCCAGGTACTCCAGGTCATAGATACCCGGCCCCTCGTGCTCGACGGCCTCCCACGTTACCAGCAGCCGCAGAAAGGTCAGGCCCCAACGGCGCAGCCGCCGGAAATGCTCGTCTGCCTCGCCCAGCGGAAAAGGCCGGCCGACAAAGGACACCATCCGGTGCTCGAAAAAGCCCTCGCGCAAGTGGGTAGCGCCGTTGGGCCGGAAGGGAACCTTGCTGCTGCCCCCCAGGTTCACGCCGCGCAGCAGCAGCGTTCGCCCCTGTTCGTCCTTGAACCACTCGCCATCGATGACGATTTGCATCGTTGCCCGCCTCCTATCCCGGCGCCTAGCGGTTGTTTTCCCGGCTCGCGGCCACGGCAAGGGCGGCACCTGCCAGCAGGCCCACCGCCGGCAGCCAACGGCGGCGCGCAGTGAGGGCCAGGCCGGCACCCGCTACACCGGCCGCCAGACCCAAGCCTGCCTGCCGCACGACGGCGCCGGCCTGCTCGTGGCTGTGCCCGCGCTCGACGAGCGTCCACTTGAGCAACGAGCCGCCGTCGACGATGGGCAGGGGCGCGAGGCTGCCCACCAGGAGCAGGCCATGCCCCAGGCAGGACCAATCGAGGACGTCGCGAGGCACGGAGCCGCGCGGGGCCAGGGCGCGCAGGGCAGCGCTGACCAGGAATCCTACCGCGTTCAGGATCGGGCCGCCCACGGCACGCCGGCGGTGTGCCTGCGGCGACACCTGGTCGTCAAGGTACACCGTGCGCGGCATGCCGGCCGAGATCAGGATATAGTCCATCGGCGCGCCTGCCCAACGGGCGCTGACGATGTGGGCCATGGCGTGCCCGGTGTCGGCCGAGAGGAGGGTGAGCGCCGAAGCGCCCCCCGCCAGCAGCCGCCGCCCCAGGCGCCAAGCCGGATGCCGCCGGCCGGCCAGCCACGACAGCCCGGCCCACAGGCCAAGGACGTTGGCGAGCACGACCGGCCGGACCCGCACCGGCGTACCCCAGGCAGTGAACAGGACAGGAACGCTCTCGTCGCTCATGCACGCTTCTCCTTCAACCGCGGGCCACGACCAGGTTGCCCGACTCGTAGCGGCGCAGCCCCAGGGCAAAGACTAGCCGCGCCGCCAGCACCAGGCCGGCCGTCACGGCCAGGAGGGCACCCAGCCGGCCCAGGTTAAAATCGGCCAACAGCCCGACGGGCATAGAGCCGATGAGCGCCGCCGGGATGAGGGTGTAGAGCAGCCACTGCACGGCCCAGGGAAAGATCTCGACAGGATAAAGGCTAAAGCTGACCAGGGCGTTGATAGCCTGGCCGGCCAAGTTGTCGGCGTTGCCCACCCAGAAGGCCAGTGAGCCCACCAGGACGGCAAAGGCGACAAAGATCAGGGCGGACAACACGCCCAGCAGCAAGAAGAGGGGCAGGTGCAGCCACCGGGCCGGATCGACGAGCAGGAAGACCAGCAGTCCAAAGAGCAGGTCGCCCCAGGCTGACAGGGACATGCGCGACACGAGGAGGTGCAGCAGTGGATCGGCGGGCAGAGCCAGATAGTAGTCGAGCTCGCCGCGCACGACGGTGCGGGCCACCAGAAAAGCGTTGCCGCATAGCACGTTGGCCACGCCGAAGGCAAAGGCCACCAGGCCATAGAGCATCATGACCTCGGCCATGGACCAACCGCCCAGTGACGGGATCTGCGTGAAGAGAACCCACCAGAAAAAGAGGAGGACGACGTCGTTGAGCAGCATGCCCACGACCTGGAGGAAAAACGCACCGCGGTAGGCCATGGCCGACATCAGGTTGTGCCGGAAGTAGCCGAGCACCAGCCGCAGTGACTTCACCTCAACCTCCGTGGACCACGAGGCGCCGCTGCGCTGCCCGCCAGACGAGGAGGACTGTCGCGCCAAGGAGCACGATATAGATGCCCTGCCCGGCCAGGACGCGCAGCATGAAGGCCGGTTCGAACTTGACAAAGGCTCGGGCGGGGGCGTAGGTGATGAGCTGGAAGGGCATCCAGCGCACGACCTGCTGCAGTCCGGGCGGAAACAGCTCCAGGGGCATAAACAGGCCGCCGACGGTGAAAAGCAGCTTGTTATAGACCCAGTAGATGGGCGACACCTCCTCAATCCAAAAGGCCGCCAGGCCGATCAGGACGGCAAAGAGGGAATCGAGGATCAGGCCCAGCCCGGCCAACAGCAGGAAGGCGGCTAGCCCCGGCAGGCTGCCCTCCACCTGCCGCAGGCCGACAAGGACCACGGCCGAAGCGGTCGGAAGGTTGAGCAGGAAACGTGGGACCGAGCCGCCCAGCGAATTGGCCACCTGGAACAAGGGGTAGCCTACCGGTCGAGCCAGGGTGTAGGCCAGGTCGCCGGCCCGGACCGCCTCGGCGATCTCGGCAAAGATGCGCGAAGTGGACAGCACGACCGTCTCGGTCATGGCCAGGTACCAGACCATCTCCGGCAGGGAATAGCCCTCCAGCTCTGACTGGCCGCTCACACCGTAAGCGGTGGTCCAAAGGGCCATGAACACAACCATAAAGAGCACCATCTGTACGGCTCGCGCCAGCATCTCGCTGCGGTAGACCCACTGCTGGCGGGCGGAGGTCAGGACCACAAAGCCGTAGCGTATCATGCTCCTCTACTCATCCGCCTGTTCATAGATTCTGGCAATGATCTCTTCCATTGGCGGGTTGTCGACGTTGATGTCGGCGATGCTGTAGCCGGACAGGAGCTGGCCGATGACCGCCTCGATGGGCACGGTGCGGGTGTCGACCGACAGCTTGACGCCATAGCCCTTCTGCTTCAGAACCTGAACACCCGCCAACTCAAAGCCCTGCCATGTTTGCGCAAGCTTCAGGGAGATGGTCTTGACGTGGAGATAGTCCCGCTTGAGGGTGGAAACCCGGCCGTCAAAGATGACGTGGCCATGGTTGATGACCATGGCCCGCTTGCACAAGGCCTCAACATCTCCGGCATCGTGGGAGGTGAGAAAGACCGTCACCTGTTCCTGCTGGTTCAGCTCCAGGATGAGGTCGCGGATGCGCTGCTTAACCACGACGTCCAAGCCGATGGTCGGCTCGTCGAGGAAGAGGATGTTCGGCCGGTGCAGGAGCGAGGCAGCGATCTCGCAGCGCATGCGCTCGCCGAGCGACAGCTTGCGCACCGGAGCTGCCAGGTAGTCGCCGATCTCGAACAGCTCCACGAGCTGCGCCAGGCGCTCGCGATAGGCGGCGGCCGGCACTTCGTAGATGTGGGCGAGGAGGTCGAAGGAGTCCTGCGGCGGGAGGTGATACCAGAGCTGCGACTTCTGGCCGAACACGGCGCCGATCTCGTACGCCAGGCGCTCTCGCTGGCGCCAGGGGACTTTGCCCAGGACCTGTGCCTGGCCGGAGGTTGGATGCAGGATGCCGACGAGCATCTTGATTGTCGTCGACTTGCCCGCGCCATTGGGCCCGATAAAGGCTACCCGCTCCCCCTGCTCCACGGCAAAAGAGATGCTCGCTACCGCCTCGACCTCGCGGTAAGCCGGCCGGAAGAGGGAGCGGACGCTGCCCCGCAGGCCCTGCTGTTTCTCGCGCGACACAAACGTCTTGCGCAGCTGGGAGACCTCAATCGTGGCCATTCCTGTCCTCTCCCGCTCGCGCGCGCAACGGGGCTCAGGAGCGCCCGGGCCTAGGATTGGCTCCGGCCGGGCACCGGCCAACACGGCGCCAGTTCGGCGGCGACGCGCACGGTCTGGAGGTGGATGTCGACGATGTCCTGGACACTCGGGCTGTAGCCACCGGCCATGACCACCGCTGCCGCCAGGCCCGCCTGCCGGCAGCGCTCGAGCACGAGGCGGTCGCGCCGGGCCAGGCCGTCCTTCGTCAGGGCCAGGTTGCCCAGGCGGTCCTCGTAGAAAGGATCCGCGCCCGCCAGATAGACGGCCAGCTCACCGCCCGCTCCCGACAGGATGTGGGCCAGGCCCGCGTCGAGGGCCGCCAGGTAGTCCTCGTCTCCGGTGCCGTCGGGCAGCGCCACGTCCAGGTCGCTCTGCTCTTTGAAGAGCGGAAAATTGCTCTCGCTGTGGATGGAAAAGGTGAGGATGGAGGCATCACCTCGAGCCATGGCCGCCGTACCGTTGCCTTGGTGCACGTCGCAGTCGACGACCAGCACTTGCCGGACCCGGCCCTCGGCCTCCATCGCCCGCGCGGCGATGACAACGTCGTTTAGCACACAATATCCCTGACCATGGTCGCGAAAGGCGTGGTGGGTGCCGCCGGCCAGGTTCACGGCCAGACCGTCCTCCAGCGCGGCCCGGCAGGCGGCGATGGTGCCGCCCACCGAGTGCCGGGCCCTGGCCACCAGCTCGGGCGACCAGGGCAGGCCAATGCGCCGGATCTCCTTGGCCGTGAGCTGGCCCACCGTGAGCCGCTCCAGGTAATCGCGGTCGTGGGCGCGCAGGATCTCCTCGTCGCTGGCCGCCTGTGCCGTCTGCAGGTCACCGTCGCGAACCAGGCCGGCTGCCTGCACCGCCTCGTACAGCAGCTGGTACTTTATCATGGGAAAGCGGTGCCCCTCGGGCAGACGGATCGTATAGATGTCGCTGTAAAAGACTCTCATGGCAAGCGCTCGGCGGGCCTCCGCAAGTAAGCCGCCGGGGTCCACGACCGCTCTAGATCTCGTCCACGGTCAGGGGAAAGCGAGAAAGCGCTTCGCAACCGGCGGTGGTGATGAGGATCGGGTTCTCGTAGCGAAAGCCGATCTCTTCTTCCGGGCAGGCGTACTGCATGGCGCAGATGACCATCTCGCCGGCCTGGTAGACGTGGTCCGGGTCGGTCCAATAGGCAAAGGGGCCTTCGTTCAGCCCGATGCGCCACTCATCGCCCATGAGGCCGATGCCGTGCTCAAAGCCGGGTACCATGTACTCGGCAAAGCCCCGCTCCTCAATAAAGTCGAACATGGTGTCCGCCAGGCCCGAGGGCGAGATTCCGGCCCGGTAGGTTGCCAGGCAGTGCTGCACGCCGTCGACGAAATTCTGGGCGTGCCACCGCTGCCGGTCTGTGGCCGGGCCGAGGAGATAGTTGTGGGAATGATCGCCCAGGCCGAGCTTGAACATGGCGTGGATGTCGACCATCAGTGGCTCGCCGGCGCGCAGCCGGCGCCGGGTAGCCGGCGTGCAGGCACCCGCCGCCAGCCCGGTGCGATAGCCGGAGGCGATCTCGTTGCCGCCGGTGAAGGACCATTCCCACTCACTGCCCGCCTTGCGCATAACATACGCCGCCAGGCCGCCGATCTCGGTCTCGGTCATGCCCTGGTAGCCGCCATTGCAGATGGCCTCGTAGACTGCCTGGTGGCCCACGTCCACGATGCGCGACGCCTCGCGAAAACGGTTGACCGTGCCCTGGTCCTTGATCAGCGACAGGCGGTCGACGATGTCGTGGGCGTTCACCAGGCGTGCCCCGGGCAGGGCAGCCGAGACGGACTCGTACTCGTAGTGCGTCAGGTTGCCCTCGGGCAGGTAGGTGGCCATGCC
>JBFYTF010000315.1:0-2800 GCA_041300865.1 Anaerolineae bacterium | reverse complement strand
TGTTCGAGATTTGGCGGGCGGGCGGCGAGCTGTCGGCCGTGCTGCGCAGCGTGTACGCCTCTCTGGCGACTTCCAAGCCAGACGCCATGGCAGTGACCATGACGGCCGAGCTCGCAGACGTCTTTGAGAACAAGCGCCAGGGAGTTCTCTTTGTCTTGAACGCGCTGCAACAGACCTTCCCGGACATCGCCATGTTGCTCCTTGGCCTGGACCAGGAGATCCATACGCTGGAGGACGCGGTTCGGCGTCCTTCTCTATTTGCAGCGGCCAACTGGCTGGCGAGCGCCATGTTTGTCGCCGGCAGGGTGCCCAACTGCCTCCTGGTGGACGTGGGCAGCACCACAACGGACATCATTCCTATCTACGAGGGCCGGGTAGTCGCCGAGGGAACGACTGACGTGGAGCGCCTGGCGGCCGGCGAGCTGGTCTACACCGGAGTCGTCCGCACCAATCCGAACACAGTCACTGCCCGGGTTCCCATCCGCGGCAGGCCTTGTCCGGTGGCGGCAGAGAGCTTTGCCCTGATGGGCGACGTCTACACGCTGCTCGGGCGTCTTGCCCCCGGCGACTATACAGTCCCGACGGCCGACGGTGGTCCCAAGACGGTCTCGGGGGCCGAGATGCGGCTGGCAAGGCTGGTGTGCGCCGACGCCGAGACCCTGAGCCTGCACGACATCCATGGCCTGGCCAGGTACCTGTACGAGAAGCAGCTTCAACAGGTGATGGAGGCCTTGTACCAGGTGCGCTCTCGCCTGCCCGGCGATGGCCTGCCGCTCCTGGCCGCCGGCTCGGGGCGATTCCTGGCCGCAGAGGCCGGTCGCCGGCTGGGCCTACCCCGAGTCACCCTGGACATCCCGGCAGCCGTCCTCCCGGTGCTGCCCTGCCTGGCGGTTGCGGCCCTGCTGGAGCGCCACCTCAGCGGAGGTTCGGCATGATCCGCGCGGTGGTCAAAGTCGGGGGCAGCCTGGGCCGGGGCGAGCACCTGCCGGCCCTGGGCCAACGGTTGGGCGAGCTGGGCAAGTGCCATCCACTCCTTGTCGTGCCGGGCGGCGGCCCGTTTGCCGATACCGTACGCAACCAGGACCGGAGGTTCGGCCTGCGGGACGCAACCGCCCATTGGATGGCGATCCTTGGCATGGACCAGTATGGTTGGCTGCTGACTGACCTGCTTCCGGGGAGCGAACCGGTGTGGAGCCTGGCTGCGGCCCACGCGGTGGCGCAATCCGGGCGTGTGCCCATTTTGCTCCCCTGGGCGCTCCTCTACGCCGCGGATCCACTGCCCCACGCGTGGGATGTCACATCGGACGCGATCGCGGCCTGGATAGCCGGGGCAGTCGAGGCGCCGCTCCTTGTCCTTCTCAAGGATGTCGATGGCCTGCTCGATGACCCTGACGCAGCGGGTGCTGCCCGCCTGCGGGAGAGCATTGCCGTGGAGGAGCTGGGGCGTTTCGGGATTGTGGATGGCTGCCTGCCGGGCCTGGTAAGCCGGTACGGACTGAACCTCTGGCTGGTGAACGGCCAACGGCCCGAGCGCCTGGTGGAGCTGTTGTCTACAGGGGCGACCACGGGCACCAGGGTTGCCGGCCAGGGAGCACGGCAGCCAGGCAGCCCCTCCGGTCCACCGCAAGAGATCGCGGCGGGTCGAAAGGGCTGGAGTCGCCCGGATCAGGGCGCGTCGAGGAGCGACCGAAGTTGACGCACTTTGCCGGCCAAGATGCGGCCGTGCACCCGGTCACCGCGGCACGCGGCGGTCCGGAAGCCGACAATGTCAGGGCCAATGGCCCGGATGCGAGGGATGTCCAAGGCTGTGAGAGAACCGGCCAGGGCAGAGATGAGATGGAAACGGCGGCATTCTTGGACGAAACCTGCCAGTTGACCGTCGTCCAGGTGGGCAAAGAGGTTGTCCCCCGCCTTGACGGCGGTATCGAGGAGGCAACCGTGGGCCCCTGCCTCTGCGGCCACGAGGGGCAGCTCCAGGGGCGGATACGCCTCCACACGGTGCGCATCGGCATAGGCCGCCGCGATGACCGCCGTTCCGGGAGAGAACTCGCCCACCGCCTGGCAGACACTCCGCAGCAGGTGCAGGGCCTCGGCCGCTCGCCGCGGTCCCATCAAGCCTACCTTGACGTATTGGAGCCCGCAGGTGGCCGCGCCCAGCGCCGCGAGGGCCACGGTGCCGGGCAGGTCGGGCACGTCGCCCAGTGCAGCGCTCACCGGCACACCCTCGGGGGTTGCTGCGCGCACCCGGCGGAGAACCCACGGGAAGCTGGCCCCCAGGGCCCCCTCTGCCGGGTTCTTGACGTCAATGATGTCGGCGCCCCCCTGAAGGGCCGCTGCGACCTCGTCCTGTGTCGTGACGCTGATAAGCAATTTCATGTTCGCCGATCATCCTCGAGCCGGATACCCTTTCATCTAACCACACTTCGGCCCTTTGCGCAACTGCATGGCCCTGGTTTGCCGGGGCACCACCCTGACCGGGAAAGGCGCGTGCCGGATGGCCACTCCCTTCGTTCGCGGGCGCCGCACGCGGGGGATTCCGTTGGGGCAGAGGAGCAAGCAGGTTGTCGTCCAAGGGGTGGGCAACAGCGCTGTTCGGATTGCGTCCAAGAGCCGGCCAGAAGTATAATGGGGCGGTCATGCTGAGGCACAGCGTCGTCGAGGGATTCGCGGTCGAGACCGTCGAGGGTTGGATATTCACCGTCAAGGGCATGCTGCACCCGAGCGATCGTCTGATCGCCTATTTGCGCTACCTGCCCGATCCCAGGGGAGACCGGAGACGGGCGGACGTGGCGTATCGCCG
>JBFYTF010000311.1:0-2972 GCA_041300865.1 Anaerolineae bacterium | reverse complement strand
CGATCACCTTGGCCGTGGGGGCCACGGCCATCATCGCCCGCATGACCCGCTCGAGCATGCTGGAGGTGATCCGCCAGGACTATATGCGCACGGCGCGCAGCAAAGGCCTGGACGAGCGCGGCATCATCGGCCGTCACGCGCTCAAGAACTCGCTGATCCCGGTGCTGACGGTGATCGGCATGCAGATAGGCTATCTGCTGGGCGGCGACGTCCTGGTCGAGATCGTCTTTTCCTATCCGGGCCTTGGCCTGGCAATGGTAAACGGCATCCTTGCCCGGGACTTTCCCGTGGTGCAAGGGGGCATTCTCCTGATAGCCGTCTCGTATGCAGTGATCAACCTGTTTGTCGATCTCCTCTATGCCTACCTTGATCCGAGGATCCACTATGGCTGAGAGCAAGACCACCGGCCTGACCACCGCAGTCGCAGAGGTGCGGCCCAAAATGGGAGCGAGCTCGCAGGATTTGCTCTCGGTGCGGCCTCGCAGCCCCATGCAGCAGGCCCTGCGCAAGCTGAGGCGCGATCGGGTAGCCATCGCGGCCGTCATCTTTCTGATTCTGCTGGCCCTCGTCAGCATTTTCGCGGAGTGGATTGCCCCTCAGGACCCGATCCAGACAAACCTGGCGATGCGCTTGGCGACTCCCGGGACGCCCGGCTACCCGCTGGGCGCCGATGACCTGGGTCGAGACATCCTGAGCCGGCTGATATGGGGTGGTCGCATCTCGCTGCTGGTCGGTTTTGGCGCCGTGCTGGTGGCTATGAACCTGGGCGTGCTGGTCGGCCTGATCGCCGGTTATGTCGGTGGTTGGCTGGATTCGTTCTTCATGCGCCTCATCGACATCCTGATGGCCTTTCCGGCCATCCTGCTGGCTATCGCCATCGTCGCGGCCCTGGGACCCGGGCTGCGCAATGCCATGTTGGCCATCAGCATCGTCGGCATCCCCTATTACGCGCGCATCATCCGCAGCAGTGTGCTGTCGGTGCGAGAGCAGGATTTTGTCACTGCGGCTCGCTCCATCGGCGCGGGCCACCCGCGCATCCTGACCCGCCACGTGCTGCCCAACTGCCTGGGCCCCCTGATCGTTGCCGCGACGCTGGACGTGGGCTGGATGATCATGGCCGCGGCCGGCCTTAGCTTCTTGGGTCTTGGTGCCCAGCCGCCAACGGCTGAGTGGGGTGTCATGCTGAGCCAGGGCAGGCAGTTTGTGCGCCATGCACCCCATGTCTCGATTCTGCCCGGCGCGGCCATTTTCCTGGTGGTCCTGGCGCTTAACCTTGTCGGCGATGGGCTGCGCGACGCGCTCGACCCGCGCCTGCGCGAATAACGTTCAGCACCATGACAATGACCTTGTTCTGGAAAGGGAAAGGAATCTCGGAAATGGCTGGCTATCCGCGTCCATCAACGTTCTCGATCGTAGGCTACGATCCCCAGGCATTGGAGTGGGGTGTCGCCGTACAATCCAAGTTCTTGTGCGTAGGGGCCATGGTTTCCTGGGCCAGAGCCGGCGCGGGCGCCGTGGCAACCCAGTCGTACTGCAACACTTCCTTTGGTCCCGACGGCTTGGAGCTGATGGAGCAGGGGACCGGTGCCGAGGAAACGCTGCGGCAATTGATAGCCAGGGATGAGGGGCGCGCCCGCAGGCAGGTAGGCCTCGTAGACGCTGCAGGCCGGGCTGCGACCTACACCGGGGAGGAGTGCCACGCCTGGGCCGGCGGGTTCACGGGCACCTTTTACGCCGTCCAGGGCAACATCCTGGTCAGCGGCGCTACCGTGGAGGCCATGGCCCGCACCTTTGAGACGGCCCAGGGGGAGTTGGCGGACCGGTTGGTGGCCGCCCTGGCTGCGGGACAGGCAGCCGGCGGCGACCGCCGTGGCCAGCAATCGGCGGCGGTCCTCGTCGTCCGCCGCGAGGGTGGTTACGGCGGCTACAATGACCGCTATCTGGACCTGCGCGTGGACGACGATCCGGCACCGATTGAGCGCCTCCAGGCCCTCGTCGATCTGCACCATCTCTACTTCAAGCCTCCGGCACCTGGTGAGATGGTCGCCATCGAGGGCGAGTTGGCCCGAGAAGTGCAGAGAGTCCTGCGCTGGGCCGGGTACTATGGCGGGCCGGTCACAGGCACGTATGATGCCGCAACGCGCACGGCATTGACGGAGCTGATTGGGACTGAGAACTTTGAGGAGCGTTTTGACGAGGCAGGAGGGTTAATCAGCAGCCAGGTAATGGACATCCTGAGGCAGAAGTTTCCCCCCACAGCACCTTAGGCTGCGATGTGCCCGCATCCGCTGCCACTGTGCTCTGCGGTTCCGTTGCTAGCCGCCGGAAGGGCTCCGGCAGGGCTGATGCCGGAATCACTTGACAAGAGAGGACAGCGCCTGTCTTGCCCGGGCCGGATCGCCAGATCCGGCCTTCCAGACGCCGGATCGACGACCGAAAGGAGCCCGGCAGGAGCAACAGGCGGAGTGCGTAGACTTTGCAGCAGGCCTAAGGGCGCCAGCGGCGCAATTGACATTGCTAGGCCCTTGTGGTATACTCCGCGGGCTGGTAAGAGTGGCTGCTCCAATTCCAATCATGTCCAACCGGTGGTACGGGTTGGCTGCATTTCGAACAGGGTTCTGGTCGTCGCACGGCGCCATCACATCGTAGCAAGGTCCCTGCGGACCTCTTCCTGGCCTGTGGCCGGGCGGACGAGAAGTTGAGCCCGGCATAATCTGCGAGTTGCGGAGAGTGTCTATGGCGATCGTCAAAGCCGAGGTTCGCAGCGGCTCCTACTACGACTCTGTCGTCCTCATGCAGTTACAGCGCTCCCTGGCCGGACTGCCCGGCATCCTGGACGCTGGGGTGGTCTTGGGCACCGAGGCCAACAAAGAGATCCTCGCGCAGAGCGGCCTCCTGGCGCCCGAAGCCCGCGCAGCCGCCGCCGACGACCTGGTAATCGTCGTCAAAGCCGAGGCAGAGGCCGCGGCTGG
>JBFYTF010000305.1:0-5098 GCA_041300865.1 Anaerolineae bacterium | reverse complement strand
CCGTCGACCGAGACGCAGTTGCGGTCGACGATGGCCACCAGGTTGCCGAGCTCGAAATGGGCGGCGCTCATCGCCGCTTCCCAGACCTGCCCCTCATCGTGCTCGCCGTCGCCCAGGAGGACGTAGGTCCGGTAGCCACGACCGGTGACCCGTGCCGCCAGGGCCATGCCCACGCCCACAGACAACCCGTGGCCCAGCGACCCCGAGGAAAAGTCGATGCCGGGGATCTTGCGCATGTCGGGATGGTCGCCGAATGGGCTGCCGAGACGGGTGTAGCTGTCGAGGAGGGCCGGGTCGAAAAAGCCAACGTCGGCCAGGAGCGGGTAGAGCCCGACCGCCGCGTGTCCCTTCGAGAGGATGAACCGGTCGCGGTCGGGCCACGCCGGGTTCGCAGCATCGTAGCGCAGGGCGTGATAGTACAGCACGGCCAGTATCTCGGCCGCCGAGAATACCGAGCCATAGTGCCCGCTCTTGGCGATGCCTACGAGCCGGATCGTCTCGCGCCGGCAGAGCCTGGCTTTTTCTGCCAGCCTTGCCAGGAGCTCCTGTCTGTCTTCCACCGACTTGTCTCTCTTCCCAGTGCCTCTCGATGGCGCTCCGCGGCCGTCTCTGCCCACCCTACCGGGTGGGGCCGCAGCCTCAGTCGAAAGGCGTGTCTTCTGGCCTCGAGGGGTCAGCGCATCAACAGCCCGCCGTTGACGTCGATCGTCGCCCCGGTAATGGCCGCCGCGGCCGGCGAGCACAGGAAGGCCACGGCTTCCGCCACCTCTTCCGCCGCGATGAACCGGTTCAGCGGGATCTTGGCCCTCAGATCCGCGCGGACCTCCTCCGGCCAGCTCGCCGCCAGGTCCGTGTCCAGCGTGGCCGGCGCGATTGCGTTCACCGTGACGCCGTGCGGCACCAGGTGCCGGGCAAAGGACTTGGTCAGGCCCAGCAGCCCCGCCTTGCTGGCGGCATAGTGCACGCCTACGGCGATCCCACCGCTCTGGCCGGCCAGCGACGCGATGTTGATCACCCGCCCCCATCCGGCGGCCCGCAGGCCCGGGAGCGCCTCGCGCGTGCACAGGAAGGCGCCTTTCAGGTTCACGGCCAGCACCCGATCCCACTCGGCGTCGTCGATGTCCTCGGGCGGCGTGCGGGGGCAGATGCCGGCGTTGTTAACCAGGACGTGTACCGGCCCGGCCTGGCGGAACATGGCGCGCACCGCCGCGGCGTCCGCGACGTCCAAGATGTAGGGCGTCGCCTCGCCTCCCGCCTCCCGGATCAGGCCGGCCGTCTCGTCCAGGGCCGCCTCGTCGACATCGCCCAGGGCCACCCGGGCGCCCAGGGCGGCGAGCCGGCGGCCTATGGCCCGGCCCAGGCCTCGGCCCGCCCCGGTGACCAGCGCGGTTCGCCCTTGCAGCGTACGTTCAGGCACCGGCTCGCATCCTCAACGGGGCGCCTCATCCTGCCTGGGATCGTACGCCCCAGGGGTCACTGGCGGCGAGAACACTGTGACCAGCTCTAGCCGCTCGCCGGCGTCCACCCTGATCTGGTGCTCGGCGCCGGGCGGAATGTACACCGCCACCCCCGGCTCCAGCCGAGACGCCTGCCCGTCGGCAACGATCTCGCCGCTGCCCGACAGGATGTAAAGCATCTCCTCTTCGGCCGGGTGGGTGTGTGCCGCGGCCACGGTCCCGGCCGGGAATGCCGCGAGGCCGAACACCAGGTTCCGTGCCGGGCTGTTTTGCGGCCCGAGCAGATAGAACCAGTCGCGTCCCGGAAGATGGTAAACCGTGCAGGTGTCGCGATTGCCCGTGGTAAGCACTGTCATGGCCGCTGCTCCTGTTCTATGGCCATCCGTCAGTCCCCCACAACCACGCCGTCAGGATATTTCCTCAGCAGGAGCGGGTCGTGTGGTGGCACCAGAAACCCGCCGCTGCGCCGCACACGGTCCATGGCTGCGTAGCACTGCTTGATGTCGACCGCCGCGCCGACCGGGTGATTCTTTTCCAGGTTCTCGTAGTAAAAGATCGTGTCGCCGGGGAAAACCGCCAGGCCCTCGCTGGTCTGCACGGTGAAGGCCTGGCCGCACAGCGTGTGCCCGCCCACGTAAAAGGCGCCGATGCCGGGCAGGATCTCGGGTGCCTCGTCGTCGACCAGCACCAGGCGGTCGCGGGCCTCATTGGCAAAGTAGGCCAGCACGTCGCGCGGGAACAGAATGTCGGGCGTCAGCGCCGGATGCGGTGGGTCCAGCGTCAGGTGCCAGCCCGTGCGTGAGACAAAGAACCGGGCGTTGGGGAACAGCTTGGCGTTTGAGCAGTGGTCATAGTGCAGGTGGGTGAGCAGGACGCCGTCCACGTCCTCGGGCTCGATCCCTTCACGTCGCAGCAGCAATGGGATGTTCTGCGTGGCCATGTCCATCTGAAAGCGGCCCCGATGGCCGACGCCCGCCACGGTGATCGGCTGGATCTCGTCCACGTCGCGCACACCGGTGTCGACCAGCAGCACCTGGCCGTCGTCGCGGCGCAAGACGAACAGAAAAAAGTCGGCCACTCGCCACTCGTCCCAGGCCGCCATGAAGAACATCTGCGGGCCTGGCACGTCCTGCTGGCAGTACTTGATCGCTTTGATGGTGTACTTGCTCATGGTCCCCCTCTCCAGGGTGGTGCGTGTGCCGCCTCTCCCCGCGCGGGCCAGGCGACACGCACTGCTGCTGACAACTCAGTCAGGCACGTCTACTGCAGGTTGACCGACGTCCCGCCGTCTACGACCAGCAGCGAACCGGTACACCACGCCGAATCGTCGCTGGCGAAAAAGACGGCAGGCCCGGCGATGTCCTCCGGCTGGCCGATGCGGCCCAAAGGGGCGCGCTGCGACCAGTAGTCACGGAACTCGGGCACTGCCAGGGCCTTGCGGTTGATGTCGGTCTCC
The DNA here is from genome assembly GCA_041300865.1 of Anaerolineae bacterium. Lineage (GTDB taxonomy): Bacteria > Chloroflexota > Anaerolineae > JAAYZQ01 > JAAYZQ01 > JAAYZQ01. The sequence continues at coordinate 2,185 of JBFYTF010000305.1, read as the reverse complement.
ACAGTGCCGGGCAGGACCGCGTTACAGGTGATGCCGTGCGGCCCCAGCGAGATGGCCATGGACTTGACTAGGAGGTTGATGCCGGCCTTGGAGGCGCAATAATGGGCCTGCTGGCTGCCGCCAAATTCGGCAGAGATGGAGCTGACGGCGATGATCCGGCCGCGAATGCCCAGCTCCACCATGACCCGCGCCACGGCCTGGGAGCATAGAAAGTAGCCCTTGAGGTTCACGTCGAGCACCTGCTCCCACAGCGCCTCGGGCATGTCGAGAAAGTCGTGAAAGGGGCAGATGGCCGCGTTGTTGACCAGGATGTCGATCCGGCCCCAGCGGTCGAGGACGGCGGCCACCATAGCCTGCACCTGGGCACTGTCCGACACGTCGGCTGGCACGAACAGGGCCTCGCCGCCCGCGGCCGCGATGCGTTCCACGGTCTCGCGACCCTTTTCCTGGTCGCGGCCCACGACGGCGACGCGGGCGCCTTCCTGGCCAAAGCGCAGGGCGATGGCTTGGCCGATGCCGCGCGTCGCACCGGTGACGATGGCGATTTTGTCGTTCAGGCGCATTGGGTTTCCCCCTCACCCGTGCAAATGGCACTGGCGCGTCGGGCGCACGGCCGCGCGCTCCTACCCCCCAACCGCTGGGCGCAGGCGGCGGTGCGCCCCGGCCCCTTTTGCCGTCGAAGCGGCGGGCGAAGTACGTTCGGACGTCAGGCGTAGGCGCCGTGCTTTTTCACGGCGTCGATAAAGGCCAGCACGTTTTCGGGCGGAGCGTCCGCCTGGATGATGTGGGCGGGAGCGACCATGTAGCCGCCACCGCGGCCCAGGACGTCGATCTTGCTCCTGACGTCGGCCTCGATCTCGGCCGGCGTGCCAAAGGGCAGCAGCCGCTGTTGGTCGATGGCACCCCAGAACGACATGCGGTCGCCAAAGCTGCTTTTCAGATCTTCGGGCTCGTGCCCCGGGACGTTGGGCTGCACCGGGTTAAACACCTCCAGCCCGACCTCCACCCAGTCGCCCAGGATGGGGGCCACGGCGCCGTCGCAGTGTTGCATGATCATCACGGCCGGGTTCACGGCCTTGAGCTGGGCGTACACGTCGCGGTAGCGCTCTTTGAAGTACTTCCGCCACATCCGGGGCGAGATGAGCATGCCGTTCTGCGCCCCAAAGTCGTCGCCGGTCCACACGCCGTCGACGCCCATGGACACCAGCTTCTTGCCCACGGCCAGGGCAAAGTCCTTGCATTTGTCCATCAGAGTCTCGACGTACGGCTCGCTCCGCGCCATGTCCACCAGCAGCTTTTCCAGGCCGACGAGCTGCTGCATCATGTCGAACATCGTCAGCTCCATGTCGCCGACGATGAAATAGTCATCCTTGTATTTGTCGATGTACAGGGCCGCGTCGTCGTAGCGGCCGTCGGCCAGGGGGTCAGGAAAGGGATGATCCTCCACTTCCGCGGGTGTGGTGATGCCGGCCATCGGGTGGCGGATCACTTCCATGTAGATCGGGCCTTGGCGCATCTTCATGCCAAACTCGTTGACAATGTAGCCCTCGTCGTCCACGGGGTGCCGGTAATCGCGCGGCAGGCCCGCGCCGACGATTACACAGTCGCTGCCCATCGCCACGCGCAGGTCGTTGTTCGACAGGCGGTAGGTCACGTCTTCGTAATAGGCGGTTGTATAGTGGGCCGGGATGCCGTATACGCCGCAAAAGTGGTCGGCCAGTGCCCGGCACAGGTCGAACTGCAGGGGCACGCGATCGGGCAGACCCTGGCGGGTCAGAGCGGTCCATACACGTTGTTTGGAGTTCATTGCCTCTCCTGTCCCAGCGGCCGGCCCGGCCGGACGGCCATGGCCGGGAAGAGAGCGGGTGGGCACGACAGTGCCCACCCGCTCGGGCGTACTTTACTGCTCGACGTTGTCCGCGTTGTAGACGGTGAAGGGGCCCATCATTACCCGCAGGCCATTGTCGCGGGTCGGGTCCTTCTCGATGGTGTAGGTGCCCATCCGGCCGGCGTTGAACGTCTCGCCTTCAACACCCTCGATGGCGCCTGTGGCCAGCAGGTAGCTGACGTAGTAGGTCAGGTAGCCGAGGTCGACAAAGCTCCACAGGGCGAACTCGGGGGCGCAGCCGTTCAGGGTGAACTCGACCATCTCGGAGGGCAGGCCCAGGCCGCTGATCTTGACGGT
>JBFYTF010000283.1:0-3097 GCA_041300865.1 Anaerolineae bacterium | reverse complement strand
TCGGCCATGGTTTCTGCGCTCCAGGGTGCCGGGTGGCAGGCCGCGCAGCGGCCCCCGGTCGCCGCGTGTGAGCTGGCGCCGCCGAGCAGCTGCCCACCGGCCTGGGCGTTGAGCGCCCCGGGGCTAAAGAGCCCGCCGCCCTGCAGCAACAGGATGGCGCCGACGACGGCCAGGGTGAGGAGGGCGGCGACAATGCCCCCGAGCGTCAGGCAGCCCAATGGTTTTTTCACCCGACCCTCGTCCTCAGCAGCACGAGATCCTCCCGCCTACCGCAGCAGCGTGGCATAGTACAGCGCGGCCGCGATGTGGATCAGCGCCACCGTGAAGAGCGCCACGCCGAGGGGGATGTGCACCGCGTGCCAGGTGGCCAGCGCGCGCCGGGCAGCGACCAGCGACGAGACCTGCCGGTCCAGGGCCCGGCGCCGCGCCAGCAGCCTCTTCAGCTCGCGCGCCTGGCTGCGGGCCGCAGCTCCCCAGCCGCGCTGCTCGCGCCACGATTCGAGCCGGTAGCCCCACTCCAGGAAGGTGTGCCCCAGCATCAAGAGCAGGCCTGAGCCACCCGGCTGGGGCAGCGTCGCCAGGCGCTCCAAAGAGGCTCTGGAACCGGCCGGGCTCGCTGCCAGCACACGCTGCAGCTCTGCCTCGGCCGCGGCGATCTGGGGCTCGAGCTCGGCCGCCGCGACCTCGGCGCCGTCGGCCGTGCGCGGCACGGCCGTGTAAATGTAGCGCCCGATGAAGCCGCTGCCCACGACGATGACGGTCAGGAGCATGGTGGCGCCCGCCAGGCCGTTGTAGCGCCACGCGGCGTGGAGCAGCACCATGAACGGCCCCACGAGCCCGGTAAAGATGTGAAAGCGCAGCCAGGAGGAGGTGCGCCCCCAGCGGGCGAGGCGCGAGCGCTTGCGCAGGGAGTAAAGCGTCTCGGTCATGAGCATCAGGACAAAGCCGGCGATGCCCAGGCCATGGCCGAGGAGGCCGCTGGCCGCGGGATCCAGGTTCAAGCCGGCGACCGCTGCCCAGTAGCCAACAGCTATGAGGGCCATGGCCACGGCGGCATAGAGCAGCTCCGGGCTACGGTGCCGCATCGTGCCACCTCCCGTCATTCCAGAACCGGGTGACAAGCTCCCCGAGGCGCACACCCGGCCGGAGCAGCTCCTCGCGAATAGACGAGATGTCGGCCTGGCGGGTGATGAGCGCTTGCAGCGGCCGTGAGGCGGCCTGGGCGCCCATGACGACGGCGCCCAGGAGCGTTTTCTCGCCGACCAGGACCCGGACACCGCCGACCTCGAAGGCATCCTGGGCAGCCGGCAGGCCGGGATGGTGGCGCCAGGTTTCGCTGTCGCCCCGGGCAATGCCCGGCAAGTCACCATCGCGCCCGCGGCCCACCGTGCCGATGATGGTCGTCGTCAAGCCTGCCAGGCGGGTGACGTTAAAGGGGACCGGCTTGCGATAGGCCACCGGCTCGCCGGCCATGTTCTGGCCTGCCGCGCGCCCCTGGCCCACGGCGATGCCCCACAGGGTGTCCAGGCCCGCCCTGCCCGAGGCAGGGTCAAAGACCTGGGCCACGTCGCCGGCGGCCAAAACGCCGGGAGCACTCGACTGGAGGTACTCGTCGACGAGGATACCGCGGTCGACCTTGAGGCCGGAGGCCGTGGCCGGCTCCATGCGCGGCCGCACGCCGACGGCCACGGCCACGATGTCGCAGGCGATGTGCTGCCCGGCAACGGTAGTGACGCCGCGCACCCGGCCCTTCTGGCCCACAATCTCCGCGACCTCGGTATGGTGGTGGATCCGGATGCCTTCCTTTTGCAGGCGCTGCTCCACGATGCCCGACTCGACCTCGTCCAGGACGCCGGGCCAGTAGCGATCCTGGCGCAGCAGGTAATGGGTGCCGACCTTGCGGGCGTTCAGACCCTCGGCCAGCTCCAGGGCGGTGATCCCTCCGCCCACCACGACTGCTGCCCGCGCCCCGCGACAGCGCCGCAGGATGTCGCGCGCGTCGGCCAGATCATCCAGCTTGACGACCCCCTGCAGGTCGCTGCCGGGCATGGGCGGGGCTACAGCCTGCGAGCCCGTGGCCAGCAGGAGGCGATCGTAGGCCAGGCGGTGCCCGTCTTCCAGCTCGACCTGCTGCGCCTGGGAGTCGAGGCCCACGACCCGGGCTTGCAGGCGCCGGACGGCCAAGCGGCGAAAGTCGGCCGCGGAGAATGGGGCCAGCCACGGCTCGGCCATCTCGCCGGTGAGGTAGTAGGCCAGGCCGGGGCGGGAATAGTAGCCGTGGGGATCGTCGCCGGCGAGCACGATCTCGCCCGCCGCGTCGATGTCGCGGATGGCCTCCGCGGCCGCGACCCCCGCTGCCCCCAGCCCGACGATTACGTAGCGCCGCGGCATGTCAGCCTCGCCCCTGCAGGAGGCTTGAGGTGCCGAACGACAGCACGCCTCGCGGGCAGCGCGCGACGCACTCGCCGCAGGTGAGGCAGTAGCTGTCCTTGACCGGTTCGCCCAGCCAGGCGTGCCGGCGGACGTCGATGTCGATGGGGCAGTAGAAGGAGCAGATGCCGCACTGCACGCAGCGGGTGCTCTCGGGGACGACCCACCCGGTGGCGCTGAGCTGTTGCCGGGATGCTTTTTTGTGCCGCGAACGCGCCATTTCACCCCTCAACAGGCCGCTCCCACCTGCAGCCTCTCACCATCTATCAAAGTGTTAGACCCCATTCTTGTACCACGAAACGCCGGGGGTGTCAAACCGCCCGGCACGCGGTCAAAACTCAACCAAACATTCAAGACTCCTTCACAGGTTCTTCAAAGTCTCGGGTTACAATGGGGCTAGTTACAGAGAACGAGAACGCGTGGAGGACTCACATTATGAACGCAACCAAGCCGATCCGACTTTCGAAGCAGACGCGGGCCAACTGGCTCATCGACGCCGCCGTGTTCCTGGGCGGCCTGCTGGCGGCAGTGTCGGGCATCTACTTCCTGTTTCTGCCGTCGGGTGGTTACCGCGGCGGCCGGAACCCGTACTACGGCATCCAGATCCTATTTGAGCGGCACACTTGGTCCGACCTGCATCTGTGGACCGGCGTGCTGATGATCGCCG
>JBFYTF010000270.1:0-38497 GCA_041300865.1 Anaerolineae bacterium | reverse complement strand
TGAAGACAACAGGCTATCATCGAAAGCATGCCATGGCTGTTCTCAATGGCCGGCGAGAGCGAGTGCGGGGGCCTATCCGGCGACCCAGGCGTGCCCAGTATGGTGCCGAGGAGGCCGAGGCGCTTGCCATCCTGGCCGCTCTCTTCGACGACATCTGCTCCAAGCGGCTCCGAGCGGCCATGGACGTGGAGTTGCCGCGACTGTACCGAGCCAGCGTCCTCCGCATCAGCTCGGTGTGCTACGAGCGCCTCCTCAGGGTGAGCCCAGCCACGATGGATCGCCTGCGGGCTAGACACCGACCGAGATCTGGACAGCGGCGTGGCTTCATTAAGCCTGGTACCTTGCTGAAGCAGCGCATTCCTGTCCGTACCTGGGCCGAGTGGACAGAAGACCGCCCTGGGTTCTGTGAGATCGACTTGGTCGACCACAGCGGCGGCCAGATCACGCGCGGGCGGGAGCATGCCTGGACCCTCTGCTTCACGGATGTCAAGACCGGTTGGACAGAATGTGTCGCCGTTCGCAATAAGGCCCAAGTACACGTCTTTGCAGCCATTCGGCGAGCACGCCAACGTCTGCCCTTCCCATTGCTGGGCATCGACTCCGACAGTGGTTCGGAGTTCATCAACGATCAGCTCTATCGCTACTGTCTGAAAGAGCAGATCACGTTCACGCGAGGCCGGGCAGGGCGGAAGAATGACAATGCCTACGTCGAACAGAAGAACTGGTCGGTGGTGCGCCGTGCCGTCGGTTACGGCCGCTATGACAGCCCGGAGCAGCTGGCGCTCCTCGATGCCCTGTACACGCAACTGCGTCTCTATGTTAACTTCTTTCTGCCCGTGATGAAGCTCAAGGAGAAGGAGCGCCTCGGCAGCAAAGTCAAGCGACTCTACGATGATCCGCGGACGCCTTATGCACGCCTGCTGGCCAGCGATGATATCTCGGAGGAGGACAAGGCTGAGCTGCAGGAGGCCTACGGCTACCTCGACTTGCTTGCCCTCCGCAGTCGCATCGATGAACTGCAAGAAGAACTGCTGCGGACCCTCTCGACTGGTTGACAGCCCCTCTGTGGTCAGCTGGGTGCCGGGAACTCGGTAACACGCTTTCGTGAGTCAACGATTACGCTTCGGTAGCAATTATCCGTTACGTTTAAGCGCGACCTGGTCGAACCCTCCTGGAGAGGGATTATCACACTGTGACTCTGATGGCAATGTGCGTTGTGTCTCTCCTGTCCGAATGGCTTGAATCCCTGGAGAGGGATTGTCACCCGAACACAAGGGGCGTGGCAGGTGCCCGCCATGCACATTGTCCGAATGGCTTGAATCCCTGGAGAGGGATTGTCACTAGAAAAGGAGACCACCATGGCCTCCTCTTTGTGGGCACGTCCGAATGGCTTGAATCCCTGGAGAGGAGGGTTGGACCAACGCGAGCCGGTTACGAGCTGGTTACGACGGGAGCTTGCTCGAAGGGGGTACTTGCTGGGAGGAGGGATTTCGTGCATCGCTTTGGACAGCCATTGGATGTCGAGCAGGAAGCGATGATGGCCCTGGAGGATCTGGAACGGGGTGAGCTTCCAGACGAAGGGGACTTTGCAGCCTTGCTGTTCGAGAGCGTTGTCCGGAAAAACCGCCGAGTTATCGAGATGCTCGCTGCGCTCCGGCGGATCCTGCCGGAAGAGTAGGCGCACGGCCGGGGTTCGCAGGAAACCCGAGATCGTCTTGCCATGCACTTTCCAGCATAGCGATGGAAGGTCGAGAGGACGTCTTCTATGCTGTCGCGATCAGGGCTTGCAGAGCAGAAGCAGGATCAGCGGTGTCATGGTCCACATCGCGCCCTCTTCGACCTTTCGAAAAGCTGGCCTGCAGTGGACCCCAGAGGGTGGAAATGATCGCTTACCATTCCCTCCGCACAAGGTTCTGTGCGATCTGGTCCGTGCCAGCGATTGCGGCTATGAGGGTACGATCTTGTGCGGGTCCGGCTTGTTTTCCCGTAAGGCCAGCGCCTGCCGGGCCCGCCGAGCCTCGGTGATGAGCTGCAACAGCCGCTCCACCCTGGGGTCAAGCTTCTTCCCGGTAGTAAAAGTTTCCATTTTCCTCCTCCAATCCATCCATCCTGAACAGCGGCGCAAACTGCGGGTGGGGCTTGACGGAGATCAGCTTGCGGGCCGCCACGTCGACACAGATCGCTTCAAAAATGACCGTGAGCATCTCGTGCTGGTAGCGCCTGGGCGCGTTCGCCCACTCGGCCCCAAGAGTCTCTAGCGTCTCGCCCGCCTGCTCCAAGGCAGGCTGCGCCGGCACCTGCAGGGCGTCCAGTTGGGCCTGCAGCTCGCGCTTGTCCCGGTCGTACTCGGCCTTGTTGATGTCGCCCTCCAGGAACAGGGGCGCGTAGGCGCCGCAGCTTGCCCTTGAGGTAGCTGCGCTTGCCGTCCACGTTCTCGCGCTCCTCGCGGTGCCCGGCCAGCTCCGCCAGCCGCTCCCGCCAGTCATCGGGCAGGCGCAGCCGCCGGATCAGTGCGGTGACCTGGGCGTCGATCTCGTCCGCCGGGGCAAACTGGCCGTCGGTGGAGCAGTCCATCGACCGCCTTTTTGAGGGGCAATAGTAGTACGGGGTTTGGGCCCCCTTCCGCCCCTTGCCCTTGCTCGTCTGCGAGGTCAGGCCCAGGCCGCAGTCGTGGCACCGGGCGAGCCGTGAGAGCAGGTAGACCCGCTCCCGTTTGCGGCCGGCCCCTTTGCCTCTGCCCCGCTCCTCGCGGATCGCCTGCACCCGGTCCCACAGTTCCTGGTCGATGAGCAATTCGTGCTGCCCCGGAAATAGTTCCTTGCCATGGCGCACCTGGCCGATGTAAAAGGCATTGGAGAGCAGGTAGCGCACGCCCTCCCGGGTCCACCGGCCGGACTTGGACCGTCCGCTGGGAGAATGGCCGGCGCGGTTGAGGATGCCGGCCACCTCGATGTCGCTGTACTGCTCCGTCGCATAGCTCTCGAAGGCCAGGACCACCGCCTTCGACGTTTCCGGGTCGATGACGTCCTCGCCGGCGTCGTTCCGCCGGTAGCCGAAGGCCGTGGTGCTGGCGTTGGACTTGCCGGCCTTGGCGCGGCCGCGCTTGCCCTTCTTGGTCTCCCGGCTCAGGTTGGCGACATAGTACTCGTTAAAGGCGCCGAGCATCTGGAGAAAGAGCATGCCCTGGGGAGTCGAGTAGTCGATCTGCTCCGTGACCGACAGGTAGCCGACGCCCCACCTGCCCAGCTGGCCCAGGGTTTCCAGTTGGAGCGCCAAGTTGCGGTAGAAGCGGTCGAGCTGATGGGTCAGGAGGATGTCGAGCCTACCGGCTTCGCAGTCGTCGAGGGCATCGGAGAACACCGGGCGGTCCTTGACGGTGCCGGTGTGGCCCAGCTCGGCGTATTCGGCCGCGACAGCCCACCCCCGCTCCTTGCAGAAGCGGCGCATGGCCTCCATCTGCTCGTCGATGGAGTAGCCTTCGGCCTGTTCTTCTCTCGACACCCTGGCGTAGAGCCCGGCTCGCATGGTCCGCTACCCTGTCATCCTATGCCGCTGGACGGACAAGCATTCACAGATCTGACTGCAGTTCATCACCGCACTCCGACGGCTCGCCTGGATCAGATGCCGGCGCACCGTCGATCGTTTGCCATTGTTCCACTCCCACCAAGTAAAGCTTGGGGCAGGTCTCGCCCTTGGGCCACTCGCCGCGCACCGCCACCAGGCCCCACCTGGCGGTAAAGGAGGGCAGGTCTTCGATCTTGACCTGGCAGCCGTGCCATGGCGGGGTGGCCGGCGGGCCACCGGTTGCCGATGGGTCGCCGTTCCCCGGCGGCACTGCGGTCGCGGGCTGCCCGGCCCCGCCCCTGTAGCGGATCGTCGCCTTGCGCCCGCTGCATGAGCGCCGCCGGAGGGTGCGGCGGATCACCTTTCTGACCGCCATCCCATCTCCGATCCAAGAGTAGAGGAGTAGAGAGAGGAGATAGGTAGAGAGAGTTCTTTATCTCTACTCCTCCTATCCCCCTTGCCGCGTTGCGAAGCGTAGAGGTTTTGTGCCCCTTTCACCGCTCTACTCCTCTACACCTCTACCGTCCGACTCTGGCCGGGGCACAAAGTATCGCTCGGCGCGCCCCGGCTTGTGTTTTCCCAGCACGTGGGCCCCCACGAGTTGATCGGCGTGGTGTTTCACTTCGACGGATCCCAATCCCCAGACAAACCGGCCGATGTCGTTGGCGGTCAGGCCGTCCGGATACCTCTCGGTCCCCTGCCAGCGCCTGACCGTATCGACCACCTTGTCCTCTATCTCTGCCTGCTGGGAGACCTCCAGCTTGGTCACCTGCTCGTAGAGCCGGTGGGCGTAGAGCCTCCACCGTTCGGCCACCTCCTGGGCTCTGGCCCAATGCCGTAGCTCGACCCTGCCGCCATTCCCCAGGCTCGCCAGCAGGGTCGCTATTCGCAGCGCTTTGTCGTGCAGTCGGCCATAGTTGCCGTCGAGGTCGGTCAGCTTGTTCCCCGGGCTTATCTTTAGCACGCCCGTGTTGTAGCGGTGCAGCGCGTCCCACACGTCATCGGCCAGCGTGCATACCTGGGGCTCGGGGGGCGCGATGGTCACGACCTTTTCCCCGGTCGGGTTGCCGTATCTGTCCACCCGGTTGTCTATCTGCACCTTGGGCAGCCCCAGCTGCCGGTGCCAGGCGACCAAGGGGGCCGTCAGCTCCGAGGGGCAGGGCCGCTCGCCCCTGGGGAACTGGGCCGTCAACACCTCGTCGCCGGGCGGGGTGATGAAGGCAAAGCGGGCCAGAAAGCCGTCGCCCCAAAGCAGCGTGCCCTTCCTGGCCACCGGGCGCAGGTCGGCCGGCGTGAGGTTGGCGATGAGGGCCAGGTAGGGGCGATGGATCACTTCATCCCCCCGGGCGATGGTCGACCGGGAATAGTCCGGCGGGCAGTCGTCGAGCCTGCGGAGAAGCCCGCGGAAGTCGGCCATGACGCCGTCGGTGCGCATCATGCTCGCCAGCCAGCTCCCGAACTCTTCGGCGTACCAACCGCGCTGCCCGCAAAAGCCCATGCGCATCTTGGCCGCCAGCCGCTGCTCTTCCTCCATGTCCTCAAAGTTGACAGGCAGCCCGCCACCGGCGAGAGCGCGCACGAACGCCTGGGGGATCGCTTCATCCGCCGCCAAGAGGTACTCGAGCCCGCAGGCGCTCAACAGGCCACGGGCGATGTCGGTGGCGCTTGACTTGGCGTGCATGGTCGTCCGGCCGGCGAGGAGGAGGTAGAGATTGGTGTAGCGGGGCCGGCCGTAGTGGACCACCACCCGCCGCGCGGCCACGGTGGACAGGAGCCAGAGGCCGCAGGCCTCGTGGAAGCCGTCAAAGCTCCTGGGGCTCCAGGTGCGGCTGAAGGCGATATAGTTATCCAGCCAGGGGCAGGCATCGCGGCCCAGGTCCGGGGGCAGCCGGGCATAGTCAGGCAGGGGTGGGAACTGGTGCTCAGCAAGCAGAACCGTAGCCGCTTCCAGGGAAAATGGCGGGGTTGGCGCTGGCTTTCGCCCATTGTCGGGCACGGATCGGGGTTGCCTCTGGCCGGCATCGAGGCCGCTGGCCAGTGTGGCCCGGGCCTCGTCTTCTTCCAGGCCGGTCGACAGGGCGGCGCACAGGAGCCGGCGCTCCACGTCTGCCCGGTTCAGGAGACCTGCGCCCACCAGTTGGCCCAATGAGTAAGCTGCTGTATTGAGGGTGTTGTTCCGTGTGCCGCTGGCCGCCGTGGCCAGCCTGGCCAGCTCGCCGCTCAGGGCAGCGAGGGCGTAGGCTGTGCCCCTGTCCGTGGCGCCGCGGGGCAGGCATCCGCTGTCTCCCTGCAGGCGGGGTTCTGGATCTGCCAGCACCCGGACTAGCGCCTGGGGCAGCGGGCTTGGGTCCTGCTCCCTGGGTGAGATCTCCCAGGTGTAGGTCGTCCCATCGGCCAGCGTCGAGGGGGGCAAGAGGACATAGCCTCCCTCGCCCCTGGTGTCAATTCCCGGGCCCAGCCGGCCGGTAGAGTTGCCCAGGGCGTTGTCGCCGGCGGCAAAGAACAGGTGCCGGCCGCCGCTGGGGGTTCTGCTGGTGGGCGTGATCAGCTCACCCAACCCGAGTCGAGCCCTCAGATTGGCCCAGCTCGCCAGGCCGTCGGCGTCCCCTTTGACGTCCAAGTCGACCACAAACGAGCCGGAAGGTCCACAGGCCAGGCCGACGTTCGCGTCTGGCCACTGTGCCCACCAAGCCTGGATCGTCTTCAGGTCGGTCGTGGCCTTGTGGGGCCAGTCCTTCACCAGGGGGCGTTTGTCGCCCGGCCGCAAGGGGTGGACAGCCCAGCCCCAGCGGGCGTAGGCCAGGGCCGCTGCCAACAACCTGTTTCGTTCGCTCATGGGGCTACTCTCCGGCCCTCGTGCGCGTGTCTGGTATGATCGTCTCCTGGCAGAGCCACGGCAGCTTTCGACGCCTGAACGCGGCCCTGGGCAATGCCGCAGCTTCCCCAGCTCCTTGGCCGGCCCAGGCAGCGTAGCACCGCAGACAAGGCACCCCCATTTCAAGAAAAAGGTGGCTTATGGGTAGCGGCGTTGATAGGGTGGCTAGGCGCATCTCGCTGTCAGCCCTTCAGCTATACGGATCGTCCGACCATCTCAGCGGCAGAGGGCGTGGCTTTGGTATCAGCCGTTCGTCGGTCTTGCCCTGCACCTTTTCGCGTAGGGATGGATAGGGCTTGAACGAGGGTACCAGCCGGCTTTCCACCTCGTACTCGCCGCCGTCCAGGCCCACCACCCGCCTGCCCTTGTGCTCCTTGGCCTCGAAGCGGCCAAAGCCGCTGATGGTCACCGCCCGTCCCTCTGCCATCTCGTCGGTGATCACGTCCAGGATGCCATGCAGTGCATCGCGGACCTGTCGCCGGGTGAGCCCCCAAGGTCCGCTTCGCCGGGCCACCTGGTCGATGAGCTGTCGCTTGTGCATCACTTGTGTATCCTTCATGCTCTTTCCTTTCGCGCAAGCGCGCTGCTGAGGCCGGAGGCCGCATAGCACCGAGTTGGCTATGAGCAAAGCCCGCAAGATCGGCGGTTGGCGGTCATCGTGATGAGCGCAAATCCCGGGTTTGACATGCACAAATGCCGAGAGTTCGGTGCCGGTAGGCACTCGTCATCAACCCTTTTAGCTTGCTACCCCCGCCGCGCAGCATAGTGGGGCTTGGCGCACCTGCCCATTTGGGGCAGCAGGCAGGCCACACTGAGGCGCGGTGGGGGTGCGACTTATCACCATCGATGTGCCACTGACGTGCAGCGGCGGTTCGGCTCTGCTCGAATGTCGAGACCATCCGGAGGCTCCCTTCCGTCATACTCCGCTCCCTCGTTCTTGGGCAGTCTCAGCCCATGGTTCTGGGCCAACCGCCCCCGCATTCCACCGGTCGCGCATCCTTCCCACCTTTGCTCCCACAGTCCTGTTAGAGGCCACCGGAATCCTCAAAAAGGGATGTGCGTACCAAGTGCCAGCCTTTTGGGGCGCCGATTCTGGTGGCTTCTGAGGGGGCTGTTTTGCCGCCCCTTCCGCAGCATAGAGGCAGCACGGGTGTAGCAGCCATGCTGCATGGATGCTGCGCAAATGCTGCGGAAAGGCTCACTTTGCAGAATTTGTCCATTCTCCCCGCACTGTCATCCTAACCCAAGTTCGGAGGCGTCCCAACTTGTCTCTGCGCTGGACGGCCTGACGCTCCACACTGAGGAGCAACCGGCCCTCGTCGACGGCATCCAGCGCTGCCCCCACCAGGCCGGCTGCCAGGGCATCTTTCGTGACGTCCAGTCGCCGGGCCAGTGCGTCGATCCGGTCGTTGTCCGCCGGCCTGATGCGAAAGGCAAAGGCCGGGCGCTGCCGTTCGTAGATCCGGCTCTTGGGGACCCGGACCTGTGCGGCCTTTTGCACAGCCTCCTCGGCCGTCTGTTCCTGGTGAGCTGTGGACTGGAAAAGGTCGAGCGTCTGCGCCATCCGCCGGTTTATGCGTTCCCGCTCCGCTTTGCTTACCATAGCCGCTCCACCTCCCTGGCCAGGCAGGCATACGCCTGGGCCACGGCGTTGTCACCGTCGAGGGCAGAGACAGCGCGCCCGACGGCGTGAGCCTCGCTGGCCCTGACCGACTGGGGGATCGGCTCGAAGACCCGGGCTTTGATCTGGCCCATGGTCTCCAGAATCGCAGCGTGATGTCTGGTTCGCCTGGTCATGGTGGGCAGGATGCCAAGCAGCCGCAGGCTCGGGTTGAGAGGCTCTGCCTGCTGCATCGTCTGCCAGAACAGGGCCAGGCCGCGCAGCCCCAGATATTCGGCCTGCACCGGCACCAGGACCCGGTCTGCGGCAATCAGGGCGTTGATGGTCAGCAGCCCCAGAGAGGGCGGGCAGTCGATGAGGATGTAGTCGGACTGGACCGTCGACAGGGCCTGCTTCAACAAAAGCTCCCGACCGATGCGGTTCATCATGCCCAAACAGGACATTTCCAGGGACAGGTCTGAGGGCACCAACCAAAGCTGAACCCCCTCATCCTGCACCTTCTGGATCACGTCGGATACCGTCATGGTCCCCGGCCGATGATCGCCCAGCACTCCGGCCAGGCTGTTGCCCAACGCATCAAAGCCCAGGGACGTCGTCAAACTGTGCTGCGGGTCGGCATCTACCAGCACCACCGTCCGCCCCCTGTTGACCAGCTCGGCCCCCAGGTTCAGAGCCGTCGTGGTCTTGCCGACACCGCCCTTCTGGTTGCCAATGGCCAGTACTCGTCTACCGAACATATGTTTCATCCTTCCCTCCATTTTGCCACGAAATATGCCGTCTGTCTACCCGGTAAAAAGGTGGGTATTTTCACATTTTTGTCTCCTCCAACCCTCCCCCTGGCTGGACTACAGCGAACAGGTGCCTCTGGCGGCAAGGTCGTCGTGTCCTTCCCGGCGCTCAGACAAAACGGCCCACGTGCCGCTGCGCTCGGCTCGTGGGATTGGTCGGGCATGGTGCTTGCTACACCGTGTCCGACTGCCTTTGCTTGTAGCTTCCGCTGGAATCGGGCGAGGAAAAAGAAAAAAGGCCCGTCGCGTGACGAGCCTTACGCCGAGAATCTCTTCCCGGTGGTGGTTATGGGGTGGATGACGGGGGTTGAACCCGCAACCACCGGTTCCACAGACCGGTGCTCTGCCATTGAGCTACATCCACCGCGCTTCGAGGTGCGCCAAGTATAGCACAGGGGCCTGCAAAATGCAAGCCGGTGTCCGAAACTGGCTACCCTTCCCACACGTAATCCAGCATCTCGCGGCGAAACCCTGCCTCCTCGACCACGGGCACGGCGGCGCTCTCCAGGATGAGCTCGCCGTTCCACTCCCGCAGCAGCAGGCGGCGGCCCGCGGCGGCGTGCCCGGCGGCCAGCGCCAGCGCCTGACGCGCCGTGCCGTCCGGCAGGCCGTCGAGGACGGTGACCCGCCCTGCGCCCCGCTCCAGGAGCAGCACCGGCCGCCCGCGGAGGAGGACCAGCCAGTTGGAGGGGATGCGGCTGAAGCGGGCCGGGTCGTGCTCGCCGGCCTCGCCGGCAATGGCCGACAGCGCCGGCCCGAACACGTTCGCCGGGTCGGTAGCGTTGAGGAGCACCGGCTCCCCGGCGCCCGGCGCCTCGGGCCGCGTCCACTCCCGCAGGCGCTCGACGGCCTCGGGCAGGGCAAACTGCACGCCGGGCAGGCCCTGGACAAAGTAGCCGCGCCGCACTTCGCCGCGCATCTCCATCAGCTGGTAGCGGGCATACAGGGCACCCCAGTTCCAGGCGCCCTCGGGGTCGGCCTCCAGGCTCTGGCGGGTGACGATGCCGTAGGCCTGCAATAGCTGCCGCGCCTGCCGGTCCAGGCGGTCCTCGATGGGCTGGGCGCGACCCCCGACGCCGATGCGGTGCACCAGGCTCCAGCGGCCCGGCCTGCGGGCCGCCGGGGTGGGAGCGGGCACCGCTCCGGGCGCCGGCAAGGCGGCAGCGCCCAGCCGGCGGGCCACGTCGCGCTGGGCGCGGTGCAGGCGTGCCCGCCCGGGATGTGCCACCCCGCCCAGGTCCCGCCGGCCGTCGCCCTGCTGGGGCTGGGTGCCCGCTGTTGACGCGGGCCGCTCGCGACGCCAGGCAGCCAACTCTGCCTCCAGGGAGCTGAGGGAGCGGCGCGGCGCCTCCCTGTCCTCGTCGCTCCAGGCCAGGACCCCCCGCAGCGCGGCCAGGCTGTCGTTGGTCACCAGGCCGGCCAGCACCAGCTCGACCAGGGCGGCGGGCAGGTCGTCTTTGCCCGCGGCGCGGCCCGCCAGGTCGAGCCCGGCCTCCAGGTCGGCGTAAAAGCTGGCACCCTCGGCCTGGAGGAAGGCCAGGACCTGCTGGGCGGCGGGCGACAGCTCCGCGGGCTCGGGCTCGTCCAGGAAAAGGCTGCCCTCGCCGCGGAAAAAGAAGCGGACGCGGGCGCGGCGCGGGTCGGCGCCCCCCGACGCCACCCACACCACCTCCCCCCGCTCGCAGAGGGCCGCCAGCTCGGCAGCGTCGTACGCCTCCAACCGCAGGGGCAGCACGTCCCGCTCCCAGGCCAGGCCCGGTGCCGGCAGGCCCCGCATCTGCTGCAGCAGCCTGACGAGGGCGCCCGGACCTGCCAACCGCGCTCCGGGATGCAGGTGCTGCCAGCGCGCCAGAAAGTCGGCGTAGGCATAGAGTGACACCGGCTCCACCTCGCGGCGCAGGAGCGAGAGCGTGCGGCGGTGGATGCGCTCCAGATTGCGCCGGTCGACGTACTCGGAGGCCGGCGTGTCGACGTACTCGGAGACCGGCGCCTCCGCGTGCTCGGGCCCTGGCACCGCCCCGGGCGGCGCCGGCGGTGACACGCGCCCCTGGACGACTTCGCCCGACTCGACGAGGGCGGTCAGCGCGGCGTCCAGCCAATCGGGCTCCCAGGGGTAGCGGTCCAGGAGCCAGGCGCGCGTCAGGGGCCCGTGGGCCGCCAACACCCGGCGCAGGATACCGCGGCGGGCGGCGTCGCGGTCCGCTTCGCTGCGCCATGACTCGAAGGCGGTGCGATAGGTCCCCTCCTGCTCCGCCAGGACGTGGCGCGCCTCGCCCCCGATCTCCAACTGGACGATGCGGCCCTGGCCTGCGAGCTCGGCCAACCAGGCAGCGGCGTTGGCGCTGCCTTCGGCGCGCCGGGCCGCTTCTGCGGCCGACAGGTCGCCCAGGGCCAGGAAGATGGTGGCCAGCTCGTCGGCGCTACGCGCGCGGCTGCCGTCGGCCAGATGCTGGAGCTGGTTCTCGACCTCGTGCAGCGCCTCGGGGCGCAGCAGGTCGGGCAGGGCCGCCTCGTCCAGGAGCTGGGACAGCATCTCGCGGCCGACCATGAGCGCCTGCATCTGCCGCTCGGCCTTGGGCTGGTCCCACTCGTACATGTACTGGGCGACGAGGTCAAAGAGCAGCCCCGAGGCAACGGGGCTGGGCACCACGGTCTCGGCGGTGATGACCTCGATCTCGCCCCGGGCCACTTGCGCCAGCACCTCCTCCAGGTGCGGCAGGTCCAGGACGTCGCGCAGGCAGTCGCGGTAGGTCTCGGCGACGATGGGAAAGTCCTCGAAGTCGCGGGCGGCCGCCAGCAGATCCTTGGCCAGCAGCCGCTGCAGCCAGAAGGGCGTGCGCTTCTGCGAGCCCTTGGCCGCGGGCAGCAGCAGGGCGCGGGCGGCGTTCACGCGGAACTGGGCGCCAAAGAGCGCGGAGCTGGGCAGCTCGGCCAGCAGCCGCTCCCGGGCCTCGACGGGCCCCAGGTGGCGGATCACCTCCAGGGGCGGCGGGCGGTCGCTCTCGAGAAAGCGGAAGAGGATGCCGTCATCGCCGACCATGACCTCTGGCTGGCTGCCCAGGGCCTCGCGGAAGGCAGATGCCAGGGCCAGGGCCCAGGGGCTGTTCACCCGCGCCCCGAAGGGCGAATGGACCACCAGGCGCAGGTCGCCAACGGCGTCGGCAAAGAGCTCGGCAATGACCGTGCGGTCCGAGGAGATAGCGCCCAGGACCTCCACCTGGTGCCGCACATAGTCGGCAGCCGCCCGCGCCGACGCCTCGTCCAGGCTATAGTCGTGGCGCAGCCAGGCCAGGACCTCCTCTTCCGGCTCCGAGGCCAGGCGCTCGGCCAGCTCGCGGCGAAAGCGGCCGTAGATGAGGCCCAGATGATAGTCGCGGCGCAGGGCGTCGCCCCGCCAGAAGGGCATGCGCGGCAATTGGCCCGGCGCCGGCGACACGATGACCCGGTCTTCGGTCACGTCCTGCACCCGCCAGGTGTGAGAGCCCAGGACAAAGATGTCGCCGGGCCGCGTCTCGAACACGAACTCCTCGTCGAGCTCCCCCAGGCGCGTCTTGCGGTCGGGCAGGTAGGCGCCAAAGGTGCCGCGGTCGGGGATGGTGCCCCCGTTGCGGATGGCCAGAAGCCGGCTGCCGGGCAGCGCCGCCAGGCGGTCGTGCACCCGATCCCAGGCGATGCGCGGCCGCAGCTCGCGGAAGGCGGCGCTCGGGTAGCGGCCCGAGAGCATCTCCAGGACCGCGCGGTACAGATCGGGGGTCAGGCGCTGATAGGGATAGGCGCGGCGGACGAGGTCAAAGAGGGCGCCGGCCTCCCAATCGTGCACCGAGACCATGGCCACGATCTGCTGCGCCAGGACGTCGAGGCTGTTCTGCGGTGTGAAGCCCGGCTCCACGTCGCCGGCCCTCATCGCCCGGGCGATAGCCGCTGCCTCCAGGAGGTCCTCGCGGTGCGTGGCAAAGATGCGCCCCACGCTCGTCTCGCCCACCAGGTGTCCCGAGCGGCCCACCCGCTGCAGGCCCTGGGCCACGCCCTTGGGCGACTGGAGCTGGACCACCAGGTCGACGCTGCCGATGTCGATGCCCAGCTCCAGCGACGAGGTTCCGACCAGGGCCGGCAGGCGGCCCTCCTTGAGGGCCTCCTCGAGCTGCAGGCGCGCCTCGCGGCTGACGCTGCCGTGGTGGGCGCGGAACGGCCCGCCCACCGCGCCGGTCCCCTGGATGCCGGCGCCCTTGAGGGTGCCGTCCACCCCCAGCGCCTCGGCGTCCCGTTGCCCGCCGGCCTGCCGGGACAAATGGACTTCGTTGAGGCGGTCGGCTGCCCGCTCGGCCTGGCGGCGGCTGTTGGCAAAGATGAGCGTCGTGCGGTGCGCCTCGACGAGGTCCAGCACCCGAGGGATGACCGCCGGCCAGATGCTGCCCCCCGGCAGCTGGTCGAAATCGTCCACGGCCGTCACCACCTTGAGGTCCATGGCCTTGACCATGCCGGCGTCGACGACGGTGACGGTGCGGGGCGTGTACTCGGTGCCGGTCTGTGACGGCCGGGCGTCATAGCCGCCCAGGAAGCGGGCGACCTCCTCGAGGGGGCGCTGCGTGGCCGACAGGCCGATGCGCTGCACCGGCCCGCCGTTAAGCTCCAGGAGGCGCTCGAGAGAAAGGGCCAGGTGCACGCCCCGCTTGCTGCTGACCAGAGTGTGGATCTCGTCGACAATGACGGTGCGCAGGGTGCGGAACATGTCGCGTGCCACCGGGCTGGTCAAAATCAGGTACAACGACTCGGGGGTGGTGATGAGGATGTGGGGTGGGTGCTTGGCCATGCGCTGCCGTGCTGCCTGGGGGGTGTCGCCGGTGCGCACCAGCACGTCCAGGCGCGGCAGCGCCTGGTCCATCTCCTCGGCGGCGCGGCGGATGCCCGCCAGGGGCAGGCGCAGGTTGCGCTCCACGTCGTTGTTCAGCGCCTTGAGGGGCGAGATATAGAGCAGACGCACGCCCGCCTGGGGGCCGTCCGCGCTCTCCTCCCCCTGCCGCGTTTCCAGCTCGCGGTAGATCTCGTCGATGCCCCACAGGAAGGCGGCCAGGGTCTTGCCCGAGCCGGTTGGCGACAGGATGAGGGTGTGCTCTCCGCGCTGGATGGCCGGCCAGCCGAGGGCCTGGGGTGGCGTCGGCTCGCCCAGGGTCGCCCGGAACCAGGCCTGCACGGCCGGCAAAAACGCGTCCAGCGGCGCCTGCCCCATTTCCCGCCCGTTCCCGGTTTCCGCGTCCTGGTTCACGACTCGTCCTTCTCCTGCCATCCGTTCCTGGGCCGCAGCGCCACGGCTTCGGCGGGCACCCAGCCGCTGGCACCACGGCGGTTGGTACACCACAGCCAGCCGCTCTCCTCGCGGGTGACGATCAGCTCGTCGCCTGCCTCGACCGCCAGCTCGACGGCGTCATAGTCCCGCCGTGCGACGGCCTTCTCTCCCCGGCGCTCAACGTAGGCGGTTGGCACCCAGCCGCTCTGGCTGCTGTGGCTCGTGCCCCACAGCCAGCCGGGATATTCACCCTCTCGCCCGGTGGCCGCCAGCTCCTCGCCCGCCCGCAGGCGGATGGGCTCGGCCTGGCTTGCCCGGTGGGCGACGATGGCCCGCCCGGTGGTTGACGTCTCGGCTCCTGCTCTCATCGCTCCTACTCCTGCAGCCGGTCGGACCCGCGCGTGGGCGGATCCGCATGAGCTCTCCCGGCCTGGCCTGCCATTGTAACATGGGACTCGCTCAGCGTCAAAGCGCTCAAATGTTCTGATTCATGCCATTTTACGGCAGGATCATGTCAGGAGGTGGCAGGAACGAGATCTCTCAGCTCGACGCGCTCGCGTACCGCCGCAGCCCCAGGCGGAAGAGGAGGCTCGCGCCGGCAAACAGGGCGGCGGCAAAGGCCAGGCTGCCGGCCAGGGCGAGGCCCGAGAGGTTGCCCGTGAGCGCCTGCGCCGGCACGGTGGTCATGAGGCCAACGGGCACTACCCAGGTGAGGACCACCCGCAGCCAGCCGGGATAGAGGCCCACGGGATAGCGGGCCATGCCGAACAGGCCGTCCAGGATCCAGGTAAAGAGCAGGCCCGAGTTCCACAGCGTCAGGGCGCAAAAGGCCAACAGGGCGGCGTACAGGATGGTCACGGCCGCGGCCAGCGACAGGAGAAAGGCCGCCAACCTTTCCGGGGGCAGGGCCGCACCCAGGCGGCCGGCCGCCACGGCCACCACGCCCATGCCCAGCGCCAGATCGACCAGGGCGAAGGGGCGCCAGTGGCGAAAGCTCGCCAGAAACTGGGCGTCCACCGGCCGCAGGAGCGTGTAGTCCAGGCGCCCGGTCCACACCTCACCGTCCATGCCCGCCAGGGCCTCCAGGCTGGGGCCCAGGAACAGCCCCCGCACGGCGCTGAGGATGAGGAAAACACCCAGCAGCGCCAGCGTCGAGGCCAGATCCCAGCCGCGGATGGCGTCTACCTGGCCAAACAGCACCAATACCCCCACCACACCCGTGGCCAGCCCCAGGAGCGAGTGGAACAGGCTCAGCCAGAAATTTGCCCGGTAGGCCAGCTCGGCCTGCACGGAGGCCCGCACAAAGCTGCCGATCAGCTTCAGATAGTACATGGCTCGCTTTACCCCCCAACCGCCGAGTAGCGCCTGAGGCCGGCGCGCCACAGGCCCACGCACAAGGCCAGCGCCAGGAGCAGCCAGGCGGCCTGGATGGCCAGACCAGTCCAGATGGCGCTGCCCTCCAGCTGGCCCGCCAGGATCTCCACGGGAAAGGAGAGCATGTAGCGGAAGGGCAGGACGATGGCCAGCTGCTGCATGCCGGCCGGCAGGAGGACGATGGGTGCCACCTGCCCGCCCAACAAGAAGACCAGGCTCTCCTGCAGGGAGAGCAGGGCATCGGCGCGGCTGGCCCAGAACGAGAGGAGGGCCAGCCAATAGCCCCACAGGAAGCGCAGTGCCCAGGCCAGGACCAGGGCCGGCAGGAAGGCCGGAATACTGCCGGCAGCCAGGGGCAGCGAGGGCCGGAGGAGCAGGGCCAGCAGCCCCGTCAGGGGCAGCGCAAACGTCATGAACACGACCTTGACCGCTACCTCCGAGGCCAGGGCATCGTAGAAGGGTGAGAGCGGCCGCACCAGCAGAAAGTTGAGACGGCCGTAGCGGATCCCGTCGCCCACGGTCCAGTTGTTGGTGCTGAAGGTGACCTGGTTGACCAGGATGAGCACGACATAGTAGCCCACCAGCTCTTCACGGTCGAGCCCGGCCGCCGTGCCCTCTTCCGCGGCCGCCGACCAGACCAGCAGATAGACCAGGAGGGGGATCATCCACGAGAAGGCGACCAGGTAAAAGAAGCCTCGGTGCTGGAGCCAGGAGGCCCACGTGGCGCGCACCAGGGCCAGGCCGCCGCGCAGGTTCGCCGTTCGCAGGCTCATGCCTCACCTCCCGCGCAGCCGTCATGGCCACAGCCGGTGACCGGCCCCGGCTGCTCCGTGCCCAGCGGGCTGCCCTGGTATACCCGGTCGATCACCGCCTCGATGGGCGGATCTTCCACGGCCAGGTCGACCACAGGCAGGGTCTCCAGCAGGCGGGCCGTGAGGGCGGGGGCCTCCTGGGCGGGCACGCGGAGGGTCAGGCGTCCGTTCTCCCGCTCCACCACGTCCACGCCCGGCGGGAGGGCCACCTCGCCCCCGCCGTTGGCCAGCGCCAGGCGCAGCAGCTTGAAGGGTGCCAGCTTGCGGGCCAGCTCTTTCAGCTCGCCGTCGTACAGGAGCTGCCCCTCGTGGATGAGGATGACCCGCGGGCAGAGGGCCACGACGTCGGCCATATAGTGGCTGGTGAGGATGACGGTCACGCCGCTCCGCCGGTTGTGGTCGGCCAGGAATCGCCGGAGCCGGCCCTGCATCGACACGTCCAGGCCCAGGGTCGGCTCGTCCAGGAAAAGCACCTCCGGGCGGTGGAGGAGGCCGGCCACGACCTCGCACTTCATCCGTTCGCCCAACGACAGGTTGCGCACCGGCCTGGCCAGCAGGTCCTCCATGTCCAACAGGGCGACCAGCTCGTCCAGCGTCTGGCGGTAAGCCGCCGGCTCGAGACGATAGATCTGGGCCAGCACCTGGAACGTCTCCACGGGCGCGATGTCCCACAGCATCTGGCTGCGGTTGCCCATGACCATGCTGATGCGCTGCAGGTAGGCGGGCCGGCGCTCCCAGGGCACAAAGCCCAGGACCGAAGCCTGGCCGCTGCTGGGGTACAGCAGTCCGGAGAGCATCTTGAGCGTCGTCGTCTTGCCCGCGCCGTTCGGGCCGATGAGGCCTACCATCTCCCCGGCCTGAACCTCGAAGCACAGACCCTGCACGGCGGCCACGCTCCTGTACGTGCGCCGCGCCAGGCTGCGCAGCGAGCCGATGAGGCCCGCCGCCCCCTCGGGCACGCGGTAGGTCTTGGCCAGGTCGTGGACCCGGATGTGTGGCTCGGGCATGCTGCTTCCTCGCAACGCTGAGGTGGGCTGGGTCACGGGGCCGGCCGGTAGCGAAGCCAGACCTGCCCGCCCCGCTGCACCTGCGCCGCGACGAGCTCCAGCCGGACCGGGATCTCTTCGGGGCCGAGGGCCGGCGAGTCAAAGAGCGACGGCGTGTCCGGCCCCCCGATGACGCCCGGCAGCAGCTCGACGTTGACCTCGTCCACCAGCCCGGCGCGGAGCAGCGCGCCGTTCAGGCGGCCGCCGGCCGTCGACAGGAGGGTCGTCACGCCCAGGCGCGAGCCCAGCTTCTCCAGCGCCAGGCCCAGGTCCACCCTTTCGCTGCCGGCCACGAGGTAGGGGATGGCCTCGCGCTGGAGGTAGGCCAGGTAGGGCGCCGGCGTGGCGTGGCAGACGAGGACCAGGGTGTGCCAGCCCTGCCACTCCTCGCCAAAGACGCCGCCGTCCTTGATCCAGTTCCGCACCCGGCCGCGGCCGTCGACGACGGCGAACCAGCCGCGGTGGCCCGGCCGGCCGGTGACCGCCTCGGGCAAATAGTCGTCGTAGAGGTGCGAGGCGTCGCCTTCCACGGGCGGCAGGGGTGCGGGCTCGTCCTCCTCGCGCACGAGCGAGCCGCTGCCCTCCAGGCTGGCCTGCGGCCTGTGGATGCTCTTGAGCCAGCGGTCCGCCACGCCCGCTTCTCCCATGGCCTGCCACCGCTCGTCGCCCCACATCAGCAGCCTGTCGCGCGAGGCGGCGATTCGCCCGTCCAGTGAAGCGACGTTGAACGTGATGACTTTCGGTCTCGACATCGGGCCATCTCCTTTGAGCCAGGATCGACGGGCGGAGCCCCCGCCCGGTTCCTGTCCATTATACCACGTTGGTGTAATACTGGAGGGTTGTGACGGTCCCCGGCACCGGAGAGCCGCTGGCCCAGCTGCTGAGCTGGCAAACCCTGGTCTAACACTGGAGGGTTGGCGGCGGTCACCCCTCGCGCTGCTGGATCATGGCCTCCAGTTGGCCGATGAGGCTGGCGGCGCGCTCTTCCTGCTGCTCGAGCGACGAAAGCCACCGGTCGGCGGCGATGTGGACATCCTCGTCCGGCCGGGGCGTGTCCAGCGCCTCTCGCAGGCCGGTCCCGGAGCTGGCGTCGAGGTGGAGCATCATGCGCAGGATCGCCATCTGGCTGTACCCGGCCCGACTGAGCATGCGGACGACCCGCAGGCGCCCGACCTCGGCGGCGCCGTAGAGGCGGTAGCCGCTGTGGGGC
Source organism: Anaerolineae bacterium (assembly GCA_041300865.1). Classification (GTDB taxonomy): domain Bacteria; phylum Chloroflexota; class Anaerolineae; order JAAYZQ01; family JAAYZQ01; genus JAAYZQ01. The sequence goes on along the minus strand of JBFYTF010000270.1, from coordinate 19,923 downwards.
TGGCGCGGAATGCGGACCAGCCCGTTTCGCTCCCACGTGCGCAGCGCGTCGGCGGTGACGCCGAGCAGGTGGGCGGCCTGGCCAATGGTCAGAGGGCGGGCAGTGCTGTCTACGGGGATGCCACCCGCCCAGCGCTCCAGCAGCCGGGCTGCGGCCTCTGCCTGGGCTCGCTCCGCCTGCACGAGCGCCAGGTGCCGGTAGGCCATCTCCAGGGCACCGCCCAGGTCGCCCGAAGCCGCGTGGTGGACCATGTCCCGCACCGAGTGGCGGATGTTCCGGCCCGGCCACGGTCCGTCGAGGGCGGTGCGCGCCAGGCGCATCTGGTCCAGGTGGGCTCGGCTGTAGAGCCTGTAGCCGCTCGGGCTGCGCGGCACGGGCTGCAGCAGCCCCCATTCCTCGTACAGCCGCACCGTGTTGGGGTGGACTCCCACCTCGCGGGCCACCTCGGAGGTATACATGTGCTCTCGCTTTTGCCCTCTGGCCATTGCTCCTCGCCACCCGTACGCTTGGACGTCGGAATTATAGCACCCGGACGCCGGGAGCGCAATCCCGGGCATCACGAAACGCACCGGCCTGCAATTCTGAAGGCAGCGACGTGCGGGGCAAAGCAGCTGTCGATCCCGGGCTTGACCGAGCGACGTCCTTCGCTTCGCTCCGCACGACAAGGCGGCGCAGGACGACAAGGGGGGCGTCCGGTCCCCGGTCTCGGGAGCGCACGCCCTCGCTTGCCAAATCGCCAAGGTCCGGCTATAATATTCAGTGGAGGCAAACGAGAAACAGATATGTCACCGATTCCCAGGGCAAGTGCACAGCAGTTGGCGAGCACGGCCCGCGAGCTGGGTGCTGAGGCCCTGCGCGGGCGGTTGGAGCGGAACGAGGCCGGGCACTGGACGGTGGGCCACATCGAAGTCGAATCGTGGCTCTCGCGCCACCAGGGCCTGGAAGTGGTGGTCGCCGTGGGCGCCATCGACGAGCAGGAAGCCGTCCGCTACACGCGCGTGTGCCGTACGTGTGGCAACGAGTACGAAGGCCGCGTCTGCCCTCATTGTGACGCAGTGCGCCGCCGCTTGAGAGGGGGCTGAGCCTGTGATGGCTGCGAATCTTGACACCGGCGCCGCGGCCGCGAGCCGGCGGACGTGGCTCCGCCCGGCCGCTCTTGCCGGGCCGCTGTGCTGCCTGCTCCTGGCCGGCATCGTCCTGGCCGCGCCCGCGCCGCCCGGGCAGGCCTCCGGCGGCGGCAGGCAGCCGGGCGTCCTGGCCGCCTGGGAACTCTCGGCCGGTCAGACGGTCAGCCCGACGCTCTTTGTGCCCCTTGTGCTGGCGCCGCCGCCCGGTCCAACCGCCAACCTCTGGTTTGCAAGTTACTACGTTGGCGAGACTCTGAGTGGCGACCCGGCTTACACGGCCGAGGAAGCGCGCATCGACTACGACTGGGGCGACGCCGGGCACCCGCCGGGCGTGTCCGAAGATCACTTCTCGGCGCGCTGGGTGGGCGATTGGCTGCTGGAGCAGGGCACGTACACCTTCTTCGTCTACGCCGACGACGGGGTGCGGCTGTGGCTCGACGACCAGCTGCTCGTCGACGCCTGGCAGCCGGGCATGGGCTTCCACGAGGGCACCGCCGGCGTAGCCACGGCGGGCTTGCACCGCCTGCGGCTCGAATACTTCGAGGTCACGGGCGCGGCTGCGATCCGCCTCCACTGGCGTCGCACGGACCTCTATCCCCGCTGGGAGGCCAAGTACTACCGGCTTCCCTGGGTGGAGGCAGAGGGCCTGATGTACGAGACGCTGGACCACAGCATCCAGTTCGATTGGGGCCTGGGCGCGCCGGCCGGCCTCCCGGCCGACGGCTTTTCCGTGGCCTGGACCTCGCGGCGCCTTTTCGAGCCGGGCACCAACCGCCTGTACGTCTATGCCGACGACGGCTACCGCCTCTACCTGGACGGTAACCTGTTGGGACAGGGTGGCTGGGTGGATGGCCAGCCCGGCGGCCAGGTGGACACCGTCTACAGCTTTGAGGCGGCGGCGCTGGAGTACCACACCGTCGCCTACCACTTTCACGACCGCGGGTCGCTGGCCGAGGCACGCCTGTGGCTCGAGTACGCCGAACGCTCGCCGTGGCAAGCCGAGTACTTTCCCAACCCGACCCTCAGCGGCGAGCCGGCCGTGGTCAGGGACGAGGACGCTGTGTATTACGACTGGGGCTTTGACAAGGCACGTCCGGCGCTGCCCTCGCCCGACGATTTTTCGGTGCGCTGGAGTGGCGAGCGCTACTTTCACAGTGGCGCCTACCGCTTCGGCCTCTTTGCCGACGACGGGGTGAAGCTTTGGGTGGACGGCGCGCTGCTGGTCGACCAGTGGCACCCCGGCCGCGGCGAGTACCACAGCCTGGTCACACACCTGGCGGAGGGACTGCACCAGGTGGTCATCGAATACTACGAGGTCAGCGGCGAGGCCGAGATCCGCTTCTGGTGGGAATAAGCAAAAGGCCGAAGGGAAGGGGTACGTGACCTTTTTCGACGAAGTCAAGATCTATGTCAAGGGCGGCGACGGTGGCGACGGCTCCATCGCCTTCCGCCGCGAAAAGTATGTGCCCTTTGGCGGGCCGAGCGGTGGCAACGGCGGTGCCGGGGGCGATGTCTATGTCATCGTGGACTCGAACCTGAACACCCTCATCCGCTTCAAACAGCGGGTGCACTTCAAGGCCGAAGCCGGGGGACGGGGCAGCGGCAAGAACCAGCAGGGCAAGAGCGGCGAGGACCTCTTGATCCCCGTGCCGCCCGGCACGGTGGTCTTTGACGCCGGCAGCGGCGAGTTGGTCGCCGACCTGTTGGACGAGGGCCAGCGCGCGCGGGTCGCCAAGGGTGGGCGCGGCGGCCGGGGCAACGCCGCCTTCACTTCACCCACGAACCAGACCCCGCGCGTGGCGGAGCACGGCGAGCCGGGTCAGGAGCGCTGGCTGCGCCTGGAGCTCAAGATCATTGCCGACGTGGGCGTCATCGGCGTGCCCAACGCCGGCAAGAGCACCCTCCTGTCGGTGGTGAGCGCTGCCCGGCCCAAGATCGCCGACTATCCCTTCACCACGCTCCAGCCCAACTTGGGGGTCGTCCAGCTCGATGACCTGTCCTCCTTTGTCATGGCCGATGTGCCGGGGCTCATTGAGGGGGCCAGCGGCGGAGCCGGCCTCGGCCACCAGTTCCTGCGCCACGTCGAGCGCACCCGGCTGCTCATTCACCTCCTGGACGGGGCCGCGACCGATCCTCTGGCCGATTGGCGCGCCATCAACGACGAGCTGCAGCAGTTCGGCAGGCGGCTGGCGGCCAAGCCCCAGATCGTGGTCCTCAACAAGATGGACCTGCCCGATGCCCAGGCCTGGTGGCCCCTTGTGCAGGAAGCCATGCAGACGCAGGGGCTGGAGGTGCACGCCATCTCGGCCGTCACCGGCCTGGGCGTCACGGAGCTGGTGCGGCGCACCTACGATCTCCTCCGAACTCTGCCGCCGCCGGAGGAGCTGCCCGAGGAGCCGGCCGTCCTGCGCCCGGCCGTGTCGGAAGACGCCTTCACCATCGAGCGCGAGGCAGGTGCCTGGCGGGTGCGAGGCGTGCGCGTCGAGCGGGTGGCGGCCATGACCCCGATCATGATCCCCGAGGCCCTGGCGCGCTTTCAGCGGCAACTGCGGGCGATGGGCGTCGAGGCGGCCCTCGAACAGGCGGGCATCAAGCCGGGAGACATGGTGCGCATCGGCGAGCGCGAGCTGGAGTGGCACGAGTGACCCTTCGGGTGGGGGTCTTGGGCGGCACCTTCGACCCCGTCCATCACGGCCACCTGGTGGCCGCCCAGGAAGTGCGGCACGCCCTGGCGCTGGACACCGTTCTCCTTGTGCCGGCCGGGAATCCACCCCACAAGCCTGAGCGACCTATCTCGGCGGCCGACCACCGCCTGGCCATGGTGTCGCTGGCCATTGCCGGCCGGCCGGGCTTTGAGCTCTCCAGGGTAGACGTGGACAGGCCGGGGCCGCATTTTACTCTGGACACGCTCACCATCCTCCAACAGCAATGGGTCGCGGGCACCCGCTTCTTTTTCATCGTTGGCGCCGACTCGCTGGCCGAGCTCACCGGCTGGCGCAGGCCCGGGGAGATCCTCGGCCTGGCCGACCTGGCCGTCGTCGAGCGTCCCGGCGTCCGGGTCGACCTGCCGGCGCTCGAGGCGCGTCTGCCCAGGCTGGGCAGCCACCTGCATTGGGTCAACATGCCCCTGCTCCAGATCTCGTCCACCGACCTGCGCGCCCGGGTCCGCGACGGCCGGCCCATTGCCTTCCTCGTGCCCCGGTCCGTGGAGGACTATATCCTGGAGCACGGACTGTACCGCGCCGGGGCCACGTGAACCCGGCCCTGGCGCACCTGAGGAGGAATTGAGCGTGGCACGACTTCTCGAAGAGCTTGGCTGGCCTGATGTGCAGGAGTACCTGGACCGCGATGACCGCCTCATCCTCGTGGTGGGCAGCACCGAGCAGCACGGCCGCCACATGCCCTTTGGCAGCGACGTGTGGCAGCCGTGGGAGATTGCCCGCCGCTTGAGCGATCGCACCGGCGTCCTGCTGGCGCCGGCGGTCAGCTACGGCATGTCGCTGCACCACCTGGGCTTTCCCGGCAGCCTCAGCCTGCGCACCGACACCCTGACTTCGGTCCTCATCGATCTGCTGGAGAGCGCCTACGGCCACGGTTTCCGCCACATCCTGCTGCTCAACGGCCACGGCGGCAACGTGGCCTCCATCCAGGTCGCCCTCATCGAGGTCCTCAACGAGCTCCACGGCCTGGAAGTTCGGGTCGGGCATTGGTGGCGCGAGCCCGAGGTCGATGCCGTCTTTGCTCAGCAGCTGCCGGGCCTTGCTTCGGGCCACGCCGACCCCGCCGAGACGTCGGCCGTGCTGGCCATCCGCCCCGACGCCGTGCACCTGGAGAGGGCGGACTATAGCCCCGATGCCCCCCGCGGGTTGTTTCTGACCCGGCAGGTGTTCCTGGAACACTATCCCCACGGCGTGATCGGCGGCGACCCGCGCCGCGCCTCCGCCGAGGTGGGCGAGGCCGCCCTCTCGACGGCGGTCACGGTCTACGAGCGGGTTCTGGCCGCCATGCGCCCGGATTTGTAGCGGCGCGCGGCCGTGCGCTCAGGCGCGAGACAGCGCAGTTGCGCCTGAAGCGCAACTGTGCTATAATGGTTCCATCGCCGCCGGCGCCAGGCCGGCTGGTCCCCGAAGTGAGGGCTGCCTTCACCGCTGAGGGTGTCGCCCCCGACCTGTTGTGGCCGTTTTCCGGCCACGAGAGCTTTGCAGGAGAGGAGGTGGTTGCCGCTCAGAATCGTTGCGTCGTTCGGATCGCCGTCGACAAGTGTAGAACTCGCAAGGAGGAGGAAACGATGAAGAACAAGTCCGTTGCGGCTGTAGTCAGCCTGTTAATCCTGGTAAGCTTGGTGCTGGGCGCCTGCGCCAACAACACACCGGAGGATACCGTTCAAGAGTGCCCCACCTGCCCCCCGGCGGGCGAGTGTCCCGAGTGCCCGGAAGCGGGTGAGTGCCCTCCCTGCCCCACTGCGGCAGCGGGCGCGCCAGCGCCGGTCGCGGCCGGTAGGATCCTGGAAGCCGTCCGCTCGCGGGGCAGAGTAGTGTGCGGTGTTCATACCAGCCTGCCTGGTTTTGGCTACCTTGATGCCGACGGCCGGAACGTCGGCTTTGACATCGATCTCTGCCGGGCGGTGGCCGTCGCCATGTTCAACGATCCTGAGGCCGTCGAGTTCGTCGCCATCCAGGCAGCCGACCGCGGCCCGGCGCTGCAAAACGCCGAGGTGGATTTGATAACGCGCAACATGACCTGGACCACCTCGCGCGAAGTCCAATGGGGCAACTTTACCCAGATCATGTACTACGACGGCCAGGGCATGATGGTCCGCGCCGAGAGCGGCTTTACCACCCTGGAAGATCTCGACGGTGCCACGGTGTGCGTCACCACGGGCACCACGACCGAGCTGAACCTGGCCGACGCGTTCCGCCAGCGCGGGCTCGAGTTCACGGCCGTCACCTTCGAGGACACCACGGCCGTCTATGGCGCCTACCAGGACGGTCGCTGCGACGCGGCGACGAGCGACAAGTCGCAGCTGGCCGCTGTGCGCAGCGGTTTCGAGAACCCCGACGAACACATCATCATGGACGTGACCATGTCCAAGGAGCCGTTGACGCCCGCGGTGCCGGCCGGTGACGATCAGTGGTTCGACATCGTCAAGGTGACCATGTGGGCGCTGATCTATGCCGAGGAGCTAGGCATTAACTCCGAGAATGTGGACGACATGGGGACCAGCGACAACACCGAGGTGTTGCGCTTCGTGGGCGTCGAGGGGAGCTTTGGCCAGGAGGACCTGGGCCTGGATACGGACTTTGCAGCGAACGTCATTCGGACCATGGGCAACTATGGCGAGATTTACGACCGCTACATGGGGCCTGAGGGCCTGTCATTTACCCTTGACCGGGGGCTGAACAATCTTTGGACGGAGGGCGGCCTGCTCTACGCGGTGCCGCTCCGCTAGCCGACGCTGTGGGGCGCGGCCCGGCCCGGAAAGGCCGGGCTGCGCTCCCCTGGCCTACCTGGGAACAAGGCAGGACGCATCGCCGGTTCGATAGCCAGTTCACTAGAGCGAGGGACGGGCCAGCAACATGAGCCAAGCATCTTGGTCGCGGTTTCTCTATCGCCGCGGCGTGCCAATATGGCGCGACGTCGTTGTCCTGCAATGGGTGGCGCAGATCATTTCCGCCATAGGCATCGTCGCCTTTACCATCTTTTTCCTGCGCAATGTGCTGGAAGCGGCTGACAGCCGCGGCCTGGGCCTGGGCTACGGCTTCCTGGACGACGCGGCGGGCTTTCCCTTGCCCGAGTCCATCCTCGAGTACAATCCCTCCCACCCGTTTGCCTATGCTTTTCTCATCGGCCTGCTCCACACCCTGCGCGTCTCGCTGGTGGGTGTCATCCTGGCCACCGTGGTGGGCGTCGTGGTCGCGCTGGCCCGGCTGTCTACCAACTGGCTGGTCAGCAAGCTGGCCGGCGCGTACATCGAAGTCATCCGCAACGTACCCCTGGCCGTGCAGCTCTTTTTCTGGTACTTTGCCGTCTTTCAGCAGCTTCCGTCCGTTCAGGAAAGCCTGTCGCTGCCCGGCCCCATCTATCTCAACCAGCGCGGCCTGTATACCGTCTGGGTCGAGCCGACGGCTACCTTTGGTGCCTGGATCGCCTTCGTGGTGGCCGGCGTGGCCTTGTCGGCCGTCTTGTACCGCGTCTTGATCCACCGCCAGGTGCAGACCGGCCGCTCCACCTATCCCCTGGCCTTTTCGTTGGCGGTGCTCCTGGGGCTGCCGGTCGTTGGCTGGCTGGTGGTGGGTGCCAGCCCCCTGCAGCCAACGGTGCCCGAGCTGGGCCGCTTTAACTTTCAGGGAGGCCTGACCCTGACTCCCGAGTTCTCGGCGCTGCTCACCGGCCTGGTGATTTATACCGGGGCCTTTATCGCCGAGGTGGTCCGGGCGGGCATCCAGGCTGTGAGCAAGGGACAGTTTGAGGCAGCCCGCGCCCTGGGCTTGGGCCCCCTGTCTGTTATGCGCCTGGTGGTCTTTCCCCAGGCCCTGCGCATCATCATCCCGCCCCTCATCAGCCAATACCTTAACCTGACCAAGAACTCTAGCCTGGCCGTGCTGATTGGCTATCCTGACCTCTTTTTCGTGGGCAAGACGACCATCAACCAGGCCGGCCGGGCGGTGCCCGTCTTTGTGCTGATGATGGCCTGCTATCTGACCATCAGCCTGGTCACTTCCTTCTTCATGAACATCTATAACCGGCGCGTGCGCCTGGTGGAGCGCTGATCATGGCTACGACGGACATGCCGGCACCGGAAACGACCATTTCGCGGCGGCCCGCGCCGCTATCGCCCCTCGCCTGGGTCAGGCGGAACCTGTTCAACAACTGGTTCAACGCCATTCTGACCATTGTCACGTTGGTCGTCCTCTTTTTTGCAGTGAAGGGCATCCTGACCTGGGTCCTCGGCGAGGCCAACTGGGACCCTGTAACGCAGAACCTGCGCCTGTTTGCCGTCGGCCAGTATCCCGCGAGCGAGCTGTGGCGCATCGGGCTTATCCTGGCCATGGTCTCCTTTCTCATGGGCTTGAGCTGGGGCGTGTGGGGCGGTTCAGTCCGGACCTTTGCCCTCGCCCTGGCCGTGGGCTTTGCCGTGGTCGCCCTGCTGCCCCTGGACCTCTACCCCCCTAACGACGATCCCCTCGACCTCAGCGTGCGGCTGGGTTTTGCCTCCTACCCGGTCTTGATCATGCTTGGGTATTGGCTCGGCCGCCGCGGACTGGTCAAGACGCGCTTGCTGGTCGTCCTGTGGCTCCTGTCGCTGGTGGCGACCGTTGTCCTGCTCTCCGGGCTAAGCGGCAGCAGCCTCCTGCCCAAGGTAGAGACAGGCCTGTGGGGTGGACTGCTGCTCACCTTCCTGCTGGCCTTTGTCGGCATCATTGCCTCGTTTCCCATCGGCGTGCTGCTGGCTTTGGCCCGCCAGAGTTCGCTGCCGGTACTAAGGATCTTTGCCACGACGTTCATCGAGGTGGTGCGCGGCGTGCCCCTCATCACCATCCTCTTCATGTTTTCCCTGATCCTGCCCCTGTTCCTCCCGCCTGACGTGCGGCTGGACCGGGTGCTGCGGGCCATGGCCGCGATGACGTTTTTCGCGGCCGCCTACATGGCCGAAAACGTCCGCGGTGGCTTGCAGGCCATTCCGCGCGGCCAGGTGGAGGCCGCCAAGGCGGTTGGCCTCAGCGGCTTTTACACGACGGCCTTTATCGTCCTGCCCCAGGCGCTGCGGGCCGTTATCCCGGCCATCGTCGGCCAGTTCATCGCCCTCTTCATGGACACCACGCTGGCGATCATCGTCGGCCTGGTCGAGCTGCTGGCCGTGGGCAAGGCGGTGCTCAACATGAACGTGCAGTGGCTTTTCCTGGATACGGAGGTCTATCTCTTTGTCGCCGCCGTGTTCTGGATCTTTACCTTTTCCATGTCCTACGCCAGCCGGCGGCTGGAGCGGGCCCTGGGTGTCGGCGAGCGGTAGGCTGCCGGCCCCGCCCGGATTCAAGCTGCCAGGCGCCGGCCTGGGGACATCTTCAAGGAGCAAAGCATGGCCAAGCGAGCGGAAAAGCGGCAGGACGTCGGCGACGAGATCATTATCTGCCGCGACGTGGAAAAGTGGTTCGATGACTTTCACGTGCTAAAGGGCATCACCATCACCATACGCAAAGGCGAGGTCGTGGTCATCTGCGGACCCTCCGGCTCGGGCAAGTCCACCTTTATCCGCACCATCAACCGCCTGGAGGAGCACCAGAAGGGCGACATCATCATCGACGGCATCGAGCTCAGCAACGACGTGCGCAACATCGCCACCATCCGCAGCGAGATCGGCATGGTGTTCCAGCAGTTCAACCTCTTTCCCCATCTGACTGTGCTGCAGAATGTGACCCTGGCTCCCATTTGGGTGCGCAAGGTGCCGAAGGCCAGGGCTGACGAGGCCGCCCTGCGGCTCTTGGAGCGTGTCGGCATCCCCGAGCAGGCGGCCAAATTCCCCGGCCAACTGTCGGGCGGGCAGCAACAGCGCGTGGCCATCGCCCGGGCTCTGGCCATGGAGCCGAAGATCATGCTTTTCGACGAACCGACCTCGGCGCTTGACCCGGAGATGATCAAGGAGGTGCTGGACGTGATGCGCGGGCTGGCCCGGTCGGGCATGACCATGATCGTCGTCACCCACGAGATGGGCTTTGCCCGCGAGGTGTCCGACCGCATCGTCTTTTTCGATGACGGCCAGATCGTGGAGCAGGCGCCGCCCAGCGAGTTCTTTGCCAACCCCCGGGAGGAGCGGACCAAGCTTTTCCTCAGCCAGATATTGACGCATTGATCGGGTACGACGCCCACTTGTACCAGGCAACGCGCATGCCTGTCGACGCGACGCATCTCATGCCCTGGCAGAGGCCCGGCATCGCAAAGTGGCTGTCTTGGGAACGGCCGGGTGCCACGCCCTCCTGCCCGCGACAGAATTGGTCCTCTGGCAGGGACTCCACAGCGCACGGCATGCCTGCCTGGCGACAGGTGCGTCGCCCCCAAGTGGAGGAAGGGTGAAGTTCGGGTTAACCACCGGCACGTACGGCTTCTATCCTCTGCGGACCTTGTGCCGCTGGGCGCGGCAAGCGTCTTTCGAGACCATCGAGTTGTCGATCAACCCCGAGGCGATTGCTCGCGGCGGCGCTGCCCAGCGGCGCACGGCCGAGGCAGAGGGCTTGCCCATCGAGTCGGTCCATCCGACGGTCCTGCGCCTCCCCGGCTGGCGGGAACACCACGGCGGCATGGACCGCACCATCCGCCTGGCGCTCGAAACGGGCGCCACGACGCTGGTCATGCACACGCCCCGCTCCGAGAGCCTGGATGCCGGCGAGGGTCTGGCCTTCCGGCAGCGCGTTGAGCGTTGGCAGCCGCGCCTGGCTGAGCTGGGCAGCGACCTGCGGCTCGCGGTGGAAAACAAGAACGTGCGCCTGCCCCAGGACCGCCGCTACGCCCTGACGCCGCTGGAGCGGCTGCGCTCTTTTGCCGATCGCTACGACCTGGACCTGGTGCTGGATACGATGCACGCCGGTTCGGCCGGCGAAGACCTGCTCCGTGCCCGGGAGGTGTTTGGCGGGCGGCTGGTGCAGGTGCACCTCAGCGACATGGGAGGGCACGTACCCCTCGGCAACTGGCCCCTGGCCCAGGACCTGTGGAGCCAGCACCGCTTTCCCGGTGCGGGCACCCTGGCCCTGGCCGAGCTCGTGGCCGCCCTGGCAGCGGCCCGCTTCGATGGCAGGCTGATCCTGGAGATCAATCCCGTGGCCGCCCGCATCTGGTGGCCGCCCGCCGCCCGGCGGCGCCTGGAGCGTGCCGCCGGATGGCTGCGCCGGGCTGCGGCCCGCGGCGGGAGCCCGCCGCAAGACCCGAACTAGGCTGCCTCGCCCTCTTGCGCTTCGGGCGCCTCGGGCTCGGGCAGGCGCACCCGCTTCAACGAGACCTTGTTGGACTGGCGGCACTGCGGACACTCGGCTACATAGTGGCTCGGCTTGCCGTCGACACCCTGAGCCGCCAGCTCATTGGCGATATACTGCTCGGTTAACTGAAAGGCATTGCCGCACTTGAAACAGCGTACCTTGACCATTTTCCTCTCCACACAGGTTCTGGCTGACAGTATAGCACGCCTGGAGGTTGCTGTCAACGCTCGTGCGCGCGGTCGTTATTGTCATCCTGGGCAGAAAGGCGGATTATCCGCGTCGCGCGGGGCAGGATCGGTCACTCTTGCGCGGTCGCGAAGGTCGTGGCCCAGGCGAGGATCAGATGCTCGCCGGTGAGCTGGCCGCGCTCTCCGGCGCGTTTTTGTGGGCCGTGGCTTCGATGATCTATACCCGGGTGGGCCGCGCTGTACCCGCGGCTGAGATGAACCTCCTCAAGAACCTGGTGGCCATGGCCATGCTCGGCCTGACGCTCCTGGTCGTGGGCGAGGCCCTGCCGCCGGCCGCCGGCCCGGCTGTCGTCCTGCTGCTCGTCAGCGGCGTCGTGGGCATCGGCCTGGGCGACACGGCCTATTTCGAAACGTTAAACGCGGTGGGGCCCCGCCAGGCGCTGCTCCTCGAGACGTTGGCGCCGCCCATGGCCGCCGTGCTGGCACTGGTCTTCCTGGGCGAGAAGCTGCAGCCTGGCGCCTGGCTGGGCATCGCCGTGACGATCCTGGGCGTCACCTGGGTGGTCACGGAGCGCGTGCCGCGCAGCAGAGCTTCTCAAGAAGCGGGCGCGCTGCCGGGCGGCACGGTGCCAGAAGCCGGTGCAGGCGGGGCACGGCAGCTGCGGCGCGGGCTCGTCTTTGGGCTCGTGGCCGCCCTGGCTCAAGCCGGGGGTGCCGTCCTCTCCCGAGCCGCATTCCTGGAGGCCGATGTCAGCTCGCTGTGGAGCGCCTTTCTGCGGCTGGCCGCCGGCGCCCTGCTTCTGGGCGTCTGGATGGCGCTCTCCAGGGGCCGGGTCGGGGGCTGGCTGCGGCAGCCGGGAGCCACAGGCATAGCCGGGAGGCTGTTCGCGGCCATCACCCTGGGCACATATCTGGCCCTCTGGCTGCAGCAAGTCTCCCTCAAACTGGTCCCGGCCGGGGTGGCCCAGACGTTGTTTGCCACCAGCCCACTGTTCGTGCTGCCCTTCGCCGCGTGGCAGGGCGAGCGCGTCACCTTGCGCGCCGTCCTGGGCGCCTGCGTGGCCCTGGCAGGCGTGGGCCTGCTCTTTGCCGTCTGACGCGCGACGCGGGCCGGCCTACATGTCGTCGATGCGGGCGCGGATCTGGGCCAACAGGCCGGCTATCTCGGCCGTCTCAGCCTCGATGGCCTGCAGCTTCTGGCGCTCGGCGCGCACAAAGCGCGTGTAGGGCGCTACTGCCTCGCGCAGGCGCGCGATACTCCGCTCCAGCTCCCGCTCGAACTGCTCGCTCATGGCCGCCGTCAACCGGGCCCGCAGGTCTTCCAGCTTGTTCCTGAGGCTGTTCTTCGCCTGGCGCCGCTTGGCGGGGATGATGAGCAGGCCGATCACGGCCAGGGCGCTGGCGCCCAGGATGCCGGTAAAATCCAGCAGTGCGGTGTGGAGAATGGCCACGAGCAGCGCCCCCAGGCCCACGGCACTGACCTCCACCACGGCCACGCCTGCCACCGCGTCGCGCACACCCCCGGCCAACTCGCGGGCCTCGGCCTCGCGGTCGTAAGTGATCACGACGTCCTTGGCGGCCCGGCCCACCGAGTCCAGGAGGGCGCGGCGGTTGTACTCGAACGGCCCGCCCACCTGGCCGATGATCTTGTCATCGCGGTCCGCCCGCGCCTCGGCCCGTTGGTCCACCTGGGCGCGGTGGCGATCCAGGTAGGCCAGCGTGGCCTGCCACTGGCGTAGGTCCTTCTCCACCAGCCAGTCGATGAGCGAGTTCACCTCGCGCTCGATCTCGTACGGCGTTTCACCCACCACCTGCCGCTCGAATTCGCCCTGGATGCGCTGCGTGTTCACCAGGTCCAGGACGCGCGCCAGGCGCAGGGTTTCGTCAAAGTAGTGCATGCCCCGGTTGTTCATGGCCAGCAGGACCTTCTCGATGTCGGCCAGCCGGTAGCGAAAGTCCTGCTGCATGTCGCTGCGATAGATCTCGAGCTGGCCGTCAATGTTTTCGATAGCCTCCATGTCCGAGGCCAGGGTCTCCAGGCGTTCCTGGACGAGCTGGTGGTAAGCAGCCACCAGGCGCTCGCCGACCCCCAGGGGGTTGCGCAGCTTGAGGCGGATGCGGCTCTTCTCGTCCAGGGTGCGCAGGACATAGGTCTCCACGGTGTGGAAACGGCTTACCTCCCACAGGGCGTCTCTTTCGCGACGGCTCTCAGCCTCCTTGGCCTTTAGCGCCAGGCGGGCCGAGATGGGAAACACCTCGGGCGTAAAGCCCAGCAGGGCCAGGGCGCTTTCGCGGATAAAGGCCGTGACCTGCTCCACCTCCTCGTCTTCCAGGAGGTCGATCTTGTTCAGGACAATGATCACCTTCTTGCCCCACTCGCGGATCCGCTCCAGGAAGGCGCGCTCGCTCTCGGTAAAGGGCCGGTCGGCCGAGGTGATAAAGATCACGAGGTCGCTGCGCGGCACAAACTCCTGGGTGAGCTGCTCGTGGCGCCGGATGATGGCGTTGGTGCCGGGCGTGTCGACGATGTTGATCTCTTTCAAAAAGTCGGCCGGGTAGGTAAAGGTCATCACCCCGTCCTCCTCGACCTGGCGGTCGGCCTCCTCGCCATAGTCCAGGATGTGGATCTGGGCCGTGGTGGGTGTCACGCCCTCGGGCAAGAACTTCTCGCCAAGGAGGGCGTTGATAAAGGCCGATTTGCCGCTGTTGAACTCGCCGACGATGACGAGCAGGAAGAGGCCGTCGAGCTGTTGCAGCGACTTGCGCAGCGCCTTCTGATCCTCCGGGCTGACCTCGAAAGTGGCCAGGGCCAGTTGCAGCCGCTGCAGCGCGTCCTTTTCGTCTTTGAGGATCTGGTTCTCTTTGCGGTTGAGTATGGTTCGTAGCACGGCGTTCCTCTGTCAGCGTGTCCTGGCGTCTACCAGGAAAACCGGGGCCGGCGCTCGCGCTCGTCGAGGCGCAGACCGGCCTCCTCGGCCAGGCGCACGGCCCGGGCATATTCCGCCGCGGTGATGCGGCGGTCGAGCGGCGGCATCTGCCCCGCGCGGTAACAGGGCCGGTATTGGGCCATCACGTTGATATACGTTTGGGCTGACACTTTGTCGCGCAGGAAGCGGACCACCTCGGCCGTGCCGGCCAGGTCGGCGGGCAGCACCAGGTGGCGCACCAGGAGGCCACGGCGGGCCACGCCGTCGGCGTCGACGACCAGGTCGCCCACCTGGCGGTGCATCTCGCGCACCGCGGCGCGATTGACCTCCGGATAGTTGCTCACCTGCGAGTAGCGCCGGCCCACCTCGGCGTCGGCATACTTGACGTCCGGCATGTACACGTCCACCACGCCATCGAGGAGGGCGAGCGTGCGCTGCGAGTCGTAACCGCCGCTGTTATAGACCAGCGGCAGGCGCAGCCCGGCTTGCGCCGCCACGAGGAGGCCGAGGAGCACCTGGGGCACCACGTGGCTGGGCGAGACCAGGTTGATATTGTGACAGCCGGAGCTCTGCAGGCTGAGCATCATGGCCGCCAGGTCTTCCGGCTCAACCGCCTGGCCCTGCCCGCCCTGACTGATGTCATAGTTCTGGCAGAACTGGCAGCGCAGGTTGCACCACGTAAAGAAAATGGTGCCCGAGCCCCCTCGCCCGACCAGCGGATCCTCTTCCCCGAAGTGTGGCCCGTAGCTGGCGACCAAGGCCCGGTCGCCCGTGTGGCAGCCGGCCTTTTCCGCGCCGAGGCGCCGGTTGGCGCCGCACTCCCGGGCACAGATGTCGCATGCCTCCAGGCGGGCATAAGCCTCCGCCGCCCGGCGCTTCAGCTCGCCGGAGTGCAGCAGGGCCAGGTACGCAGGCTCAAAGGGTGCCAAACGCTCTCCCAACTACCAACTGACCGGCACCATCTGGACGCGGGACCTCCGGTCCCGGTACTTCAGGTGCTTGTGCTGCCGTCCGTATTCGTACAGCTGGCGGGTGACCTCCACGTCCTGCTGGCAATAGTCCAGCACCTCCTGGATCTTGCCCTCGCGGTACCAGGCGATAGATTGCAGGCCATCGGCCGACTTGCAGCAGCCCAGGGTGCACTCGGCCAGGGCGTTGAGGCCGACGCGAAAGCCCAGGCGGCGGTATACCTGGTCCATGTCTGTCACCTTTTCGTCCCCGGGGCGCCGCTGCCTGGCGGGCGATCAGCGCGCCGGGGGCTGACCACCGCCCGGACACCTGGTTTATTGTAACACGATCTGCGCTGGGGTGCAAGGAGGGTTGTGGGGTTCTCGGCGGCCCGCCGCCGGCTCCCAGTCCCGTCGACCGCACCGCGCCCGTGGCACCTTCTCACCGCGACGACTGACTAGCGAGTCCCCCGCGGACCTGGACCAGCGTGACGCCGGGCAAGGCCTTGATCTGGTCGATGACAGGCAGGCCGCGCCGCACAATGGTACCAAGCACGGGCCCATTAGGTTCAGACAAGACCTGTCGGATTTCTCGCCTTGCAGGCCTGCTCGCTGGGTGCTTTCCAAATTGATGGCTGTGTCCTCTGGGACGCTCACGGTCGAGTTCTGGCAATCATATTCAACAGACACGACGCGTTCGCCGAGCGCGTTCTCCGGGCATTGGCGCTCACTTGGGCCCAGGATGAAACGTATCCCAGTTTGGGCCCAAATTAGGTGTCAGGTCTGCCCCTATGAGTGGGCGCCAGCGACGACGAACGAGGTGCGTCTCTGGTGCAGGCCGTTTGTTGATATTATCATACTCGTCATCTTAACGTGACAAATCCCCCTCTGCATGGTATACTCCTGGCCAAGGTCGGCGTGTACCAGCCTTGACCACTTACTGCCCACTTGTCGCTAACGCCGGCCGTATGGCATTTGACGTGAGGTGACCATGAACTTCAGGTTCGACGGCAAGATCTGGTTCTGGAAGGGACCCGCCCCCTGGTTCTTTGTGACTGTTCCGGCGGAGGAGAGCGACTTCCTGAAAGACATATCGGGAGCCGTGACCTATGGTTGGGGAGTGATCCCGGTCCACGTGCGCATCAACAACACGGAGTGGCAGACATCCCTGTTTCCCAAGGACGGCCGCTATCTTGTGCCCATCAAAGCAGAGGTCCGGCAGGCCGAGAACCTTAAGGAAGGCGAGAATGTGACCATCCGGCTCAAAGTTCGCCTGTAAGCGAGTCCGTCGTGGGCTAGGGAGGCCAGATTCGGGGCTATCCGGGTCATCTGCATGGGGGAATTATCTCAGCGTTCACCCGCCGCCCGGCTCTCGCAGTGTCACCAAACTGCACCCGAAACGCTTCAAATGCGAACCTCTTCTCGAGGGGGGGTCCTATCCTACTCATATAGCCCAGAAACAACACAATCATGTAACCATGGGCTCCTGTTCCTTTATCCGTTGCCGGGTCCGAGTTCCGGCGGGGCGTCCACGGCTGGATGCCATCGCCCCGCCTGCGCCTCGTGCCGCCTTTGACGAAAGGCACCCTTTGCGCTATACTTTGCCGGCCCGATGTCCACAAAACGAGGGACGCCGCATGCTGGAAGATCGCAACGTAGGGATCGAAAGCTCCCGGCTACGGGGTGAGCGCCGGCCATGACCGCCACGTTGCAAGAGTTGCTGGCTGCCCTGCCGCGCGCCGAGGTGCGGCAAGCGCCATCGCCGGCCGGGCAGCAAGTGGACCCGGACCTCGCGATCCGAGGGATCGTTTCCGATTCGCGCCGGGCCGGGCCCGGCAGCCTCTTTGTGGCCTATCGTGGCGTCGAGGCCGACGGCCACGACCATGCCGCCGCGGCCGTGGCGCGCGGGGCGCTGGCCGTCGTCGCCGAGCGAGAGCTGCCCGGGCTGGATGTGCTCCAGGTGCTGGTGCCCAACGGCCGCGAGGCCCTGGCCTACCTGGCTGCTGCCTGGCACGGCTACCCGGCCCGCCGCCTGACGGTCGTCGGCATCACCGGCACCGACGGCAAGACCACCACCAGCAACCTGCTCTACAGCATCCTCTCCACTGCCGGCCGCCGGGCCGGCCTGGTAACGACGGTCAATGCCGTCATCGGCGAGCGCGTCCTGGACACCGGCCTGCATACCACCACCCCCGATGCCCTCGACTTGCAGCGCTACCTGGCCGAGATGGTGGCTGCCGGCCTGGAGATCGCCGTGCTGGAGGCCACGTCGCACGGGCTGGAGCAGCACCGGGTCACGGCCTGCGACTTTGACCTGGCCGTCGTCACCAACGTCACCCACGAGCACCTGGACATCCACGGCAGCCTTGAGGCCTACCGCCGGGCTAAGGCCATGCTCTTCGAGCACCTGGCAACGGCTTATCGCAAGCCTGGCGTGCCCAAGGTAGCGGTGCTCAACGCCGACGACGATTCGTACCACTACCTGCGCCCTATCCCCGCCGACGGGCACCTGGCCTACAGCCTGGGTGGCCGTGGCGAGGTAGTGGGCACCGTCGCGCGGCGCACGTCTGCCGCGACCTACCTGCGCGTCCAGGCGCCGGGCGCGCGCTTTGAGCTGCGCACCGCCCTCGCCGGCGAATTTAACCTGTCTAACGTTCTCGCCGCGACCACTGCCGCCCTGGCCCTGGGGATCGCCCCGGCGGCCGTCCAGGAGGGCGTGTGGCGCGTCAAGGGGGTCGTGGGCCGCATGGAGCGGATCGACGAGGGCCAGGATTTCACGGCCCTCGTCGACTTTGCCCACACGCCCAATGCCCTGCAGCGGGCCCTGGACGCAGCTCGGGAGATGACGGCGGGGCGCGTTATCGTCGTTTTCGGCTGCGCCGGCGAGCGGGACCGGGAGAAGCGGCCCTGGATGGGCGAAATCGCGGCCCGCCTGGCCGACGTCACCGTCATGACGGCCGAGGATCCGCGCCGCGAGTCGTTGCCGGCCATCCTGGACGAGATGGCCCGCGGCGCCGAGGCGGCGGGCGGCGTCGAAGGGCAGACCTATTACCGGGTGCCTGACCGGGCGGAGGCGATCCAGTTCGCCGTGGACCTGGCCCACCCCGGCGACCTGGTCATCGCCTGCGGCAAAGGCCACGAGCAGTCGATGTGCTACGGGCGCGAAGAGAAACCGTGGAGTGAGCACGATGCCCTGCGGACCGCCCTGCGGCGGCGAGGTCGGGCAGCCTATTCGTCAGACTAGGGGGACGCATGGACGCGCTCTCGGTGCTGCTGGCTGTGTCGCCCGTCATCTTTATCTTCCTGTTGCTGGCCGTGGGGCGCACTGCCGCCGACACCGCCGGCGTCGCCGGTTGGGTCTTTACCGTGGCGGTGGCCTGCCTCTACTTTGACACCCCGCTGTCAGTCGCCCTCCAGGCCAGCCTGGCAGGCATCCTGGCCTCGCTGCCCATCGCCCTCGTCGTCGCCACCTCGATCTTGCAGGTGACGATCATGATCGAGACCGGAGCCATCGCCCGCATCGTGGCCCTCATCAAATCCGTGGCGCCCGGCCAGCGCGTCGTCCAGATCATGCTCATCAACGTCGGCTTTGGCACCATGCTGACGGCCCTCGGCGCCGTGCCGGTCTCCATCCTGCCGCCCATCATGCTCGCCCTGGGCTACTCGTCCTTCACGGCCATCGCCCTACCGGCGCTGGGCTACGACGCCTTGACCACCTACGCCCTCCTGGGCATCCCCGTGGTCGTCTTTGCCGGCTTTGTAGACCGGCCTGTGGCGGAGGTCGGCACCTATTTCGCCCGCTACATGCCCGTCATCAGCACCTGCATCGCCCTGGGCATGCTCTGGCTGGTCGGGCGCTGGACACTCGTGCGCCAGGGAGTGCTGCCCGCTTTGCTGGCGGGGCTGACCGCCGGGCTCCTGTGCATTGCCGCCACCGCCGCCGGCCTGGTTACCCTCACGGGCATCATCGCCGGGCTGGGGGTGATCCTCGTCATGCTGGCCTATCTCAAGGTTCGCGGCCTGCCGCTGCGTGACCGGGGCATGTTGCGCCCCGAGGACCTGGTCGCCGAGGAGCGGCTGTCGCTGGGCGCGGCCCTCTCCCCATGGCTTATCCTGACCGTCCTGGCCCTGCTGGTCAACGCCCCCTTTCTGCCATTCTTTGACCTCGTCTTCCGGCGCTGGGCCATGCCCGTGGAGATTATCCCCGGGGCGCCCGAGCGGGTGCGGCTTGTGTGGCAGGCCTACTTCTGGATCCTGGTCAGCACGATCCTGGCCCTGCCCTTTCTGAAGGCGACGCGGCCCCAGTTGGCCACGTCGGCGCTTAAGTGGCTGAAGCGGGCCCCGCGGCCTGTCCTGGCGGCGGCCATCTTTTTCGCCATCGCCTTTGTCATCAACCATTCAGGCAAAGGGACGGACTGGAGCTTGGCGGTGCCGCAGAACAACATGGTACACGTCCTGGCGACGGCCTCCGCGGCGGCGCTGGGCGGGCTCTATCCCCTGGTAGCCCCGCTGCTGGGGCTCCTGGGCGGGTTCGTCAGCGGCTCCGAGACCTCGTCCATCGCCATGCTGACGGCCCTGCACCTCGCCACGGCGCAGCGCATCGGCGCCAACGGGCTGCTCATTGCCGCGGCCAGCGGCATCGGCGGCGGGCTGGCAAGCGCCATCTCGCCGGCCAAGCTGCAGAATGCCGCAGCCAGCATCGACGCCATCGGCGAGGAGTCGCGCGTCATCCCGCACACGCTCGTCGTCGTGCTGGCTATCACCGTCGT
>JBFYTF010000267.1:0-7269 GCA_041300865.1 Anaerolineae bacterium | reverse complement strand
ACGTCGGGGTCGTGCTCAACCACCAGCACCGTGTTGCCCTTGTCGCGCAGCTTCTGCAGCATTTCATTCAGCCGGTGCACGTCGCGCGGATGCAGACCCACGCTGGGCTCGTCAAAGATGTACATCACATCCGTCAGGCTGCTGCTGAGATGCTTGACAATCTTGACGCGTTGAGACTCGCCGCCGGAGAGCGTGTCGGTCTCGCGGTTGAGCGTCAGATACTCCAGGCCGATGTCGACCACGTTCTGCAGCCGCTGCCGCAGGTTATGCACCATCGGCTTGGCCACCGCGCCCTGGATGCCCTTGATCACGCCAATCAGCTCACCGACTTCCATCGAGGAGAGCTCGGCGATATTGTAGCCGTTGATCTTGCAGCCCAGCACGGTCTTGTTCAGCCGCGCTCCCTTGCATTCAGGGCAGGGGCCTTCGGTGAGATATTGCGCCACCTTTTCTTGCGTTCGCTCGGAGCGTGTTTTCAGGTCACGCTCGATGTAGGAGCGAGTGAAACTTGTGATTACGCCGTGGTAGGTGCGGTTCATGTTGCCCATCTTGAATTTTTGCTCTTTGCCATAGAGGAGCAGGTCCATCTCTTGCTTGGTGAACTCTGATAGCTTCTTGTCGTTGTCAAAGAAGCCGCTGGCCGCGTAGATGCTGTCGTCGAAAACAGGCCCCTGGATCGCACCCTCGTGCAGCGACTTGGCAGGGTCGTAGAATTTTTCAACGATTGGTTGCAGCTTGCGGCCGAGCCCGTTGCATTCGGGGCACATGCCCTGTGGATCGTTGAATGAAAAGACGTTGGAATAGCCGACGAAAGGCTCGCCGACCCGCGAGAACAGCAGGCGCAGCACGGTATAGATATCCGTAATGGTGCCCATGGTGGAATGCGAGCCGCCTCCCAGGCGCTTCTGATCCACCGCGATAGCCATGCTCAGGTTCTCGATCGAGTCGGCGTCCGGCTGCGCGTAGCGCGGCAGGAAGTTGCGCACGAACATGCTGAAGTTCTCGTACAAC
The DNA here is from genome assembly GCA_041300865.1 of Anaerolineae bacterium. Taxonomy (GTDB): domain Bacteria; phylum Chloroflexota; class Anaerolineae; order JAAYZQ01; family JAAYZQ01; genus JAAYZQ01. The sequence continues at coordinate 6,258 of JBFYTF010000267.1, read as the reverse complement.
TGTCGTTGTGCTTCGGTGGCGATGGTGTCGAATACGATGGATGACTTGCCAGAGCCGGACACCCCGGTGAAGATGGTGATCTTGCGCTTCGGGATACGCAATGAAACATTCTTCAGATTATTCTCACGCGCGCCGTGAATCTCAATATATTCCTGGGGCATGTTCTCTCCTAAGGGTTGTTTGGGGATGTTTATCCGTTTTATGATCCCGGAGTCCGCAATGTCCGGATCTCGATCGAGCCGTATTTCGCGGTGGGTATTTCTTCCGCCCAGCGAATCGCTCTGAACAATTCGAGCCAATCGGCCACATGGCGCCTTCGTCGAGGTTCGCCTCATCGTTGAAGCCGAACGTCGCGTATCTCGAGTTGAACTTCTCCGCGCTTTGGTAGAAGCAGATTACCTCGCCGTCCTTGGCCTACGCAGGTATCCCGTGATAGGTTTTCGGCGAGAGGGCTGGCGCTGGGTTGGAGGCCTACCCGCCGTTCAAGTGCGCAGCGCACTACTACAACATGCGCCGGCTAACAATTGAGTAAACCGGACCATTTCCGCTTATTTACCGGGTTCCTAGACTGAACAGGTTCGGTCTTGACTTTTCGTGGCAAGAGTCCATTTCCAAGACTCCTCAGGTATTCTCCAGGCGACTGCACCTGAACAGATCCCGCGGCAAGCGACAGCCCGAGCTCAGGCGACCGGCGGGCTGTCCCTCAGGTGCTATCTCCGACACCGACTCGCGTTGTTGCGCTCCCGATCGCTCACCCAGAGCGCTGAAGCCCTGGGCTCGCCGACGTGCGGATCCTCAGTCGCGGCCCATCGTGGTGGCAATGTCGGCCTCGTTGCCCGCTGCGTCGGCCAGCGTCCACCATGAGGGCGCGAACTCGTCGCGCACCATCCTCCCGCCCGCTGCGAGCGCCGCCGCGACGCGAGCCTCGGCTTGCTCGTACGGCACCCAGATGGCGACATGGATCGCGCCGCCGCCGTCCCGACGCGGCTCACGCATCGCCTCGAACCAGAACGGCGCTCCCCGGCGGTGCGGATCGACGAGATCCTCTTCGGGGCTGTCGGGGCGCGGCTCGTACCCGAGCGCGGCCCGCCAGAACGGCATTACCGCGGCGGTATCGGTCGCGCCCGGGATGATGAGCAGGCTCTGGACCGCCGTTGGGTCGCCGGAGAGGCCTAATTCTCGCGCGGCTGCCGAGATCTGGCGGGCGACCTCGACGTCGCGCCGGCTCGTCCCCCAGTACTCGTCGGTGGTTGTGAGCAGGCGCACGGTCACGCCGTCGCGCCGTAGGTCAATGTCAGGGTGGTGGTCATCGATGTTCGGTAGCTCACTAATCGCCTGCACAAGGCGGGCGGCTTCCGCCAACGACTGGGTTCGGAAGAATGCCGTCGCGCCGTCGGCGAGCACGCTCCAATCCGCGACGCCCTCGGACTCATGGAACTGATTCGGACTGATCCGGTCGCTCATATTGGTCTCCTCGTCACCGAATATCGTTTCGTCACGTCAGGAGTTCATTTCTTATTCTTGACGGTGGGCCGCCGTGGGTATGCCATAACGAGCGAGCCGTGGATCGAAAACAGCGACACGCCGAAATCCTCTCAACTCAGCCTCGAACTCTTCGGGCGAGAATATGTGATGAGTCACACCTCTCGCGCTGGCAGCCGATGGAACAAAGGTCCCGCTGCATGCTGTTGTTGGCCACGATTTCGCTCTTCTCGCTTACTTCCCATCATATGCTCTTTGCAGCGCAGCAAGATCGAACTTTTTCATCGCGAGAAAGGCCTGGGTAACTCGGGCCAATCTCTTAGGATTCTGATCCTGCATCATTTTGTCCATGACAGTGGGTACGATCTGCCATGAGAGACCATACTTGTCCTTAAGCCAGCCGCACTGTTCGGCCTCTGGAACAGCAGAAAGCTTTTCCCAATAGTGATCGATTTCCTCTTGATTCTCACAATAGACCATAAACGAAATGGCTTCATTGAAGCTGAAGCCATGTTCACGCGCGCTATCCATAGCCGCAAACCATTGGCCTTCGAGTTTGAAATCAGTAAACATGATCATTCCTTCGTCGTCAGGCTCCATGCCAGCAGGATAGCGGGAAATTGCGCCGCGCCTGGCATCTTTGAACAACGAAAGATAGAAATCAGATGCTTCCTCAGCTTTACCATAGAGGTCGCCTACAAACAAGAGCGACGGGATGATCAAGGGCCGCTCCTCACCCTCGGGATTGGTGTAGATGAGCTGCCAGGAAAGTCCGTATCTGTCCTGCACCCACCCATAACGCTCACTGAACGGGTATCTGTCAATGGGCATGAGCGCATGACCGCCTTCCATGAGGTTGTTCCACACTTGATCTATGCGCCGTCTTGCTTCTTTGTCCTGTGACGGGTCAAAATTGACCATGAAGGAACTTGCGGGGGTGAACTCGAAAAGCGGCCCGGCGCTGATAGCCTGAAACTGGTACCCCCAGAGCTCAAAGGACACTATGTCTGTGTCCCCCGAGGGCGTGTTGTGGAGCGTGGTGAGGCCCGTGATTCTTGAATCGGGAAGGACAGAGCAATAGAAGTCTGCTGCCTCCTTTGCCTCTTGGTCGAACCACAGGTGCGGCACGATCTTTTGTTTGACAGCCATTGTGTTTCTCCTTCCAAGGCTAACCATTGAGTAGACCGAACGATTTCGGCCTTTTCTACCGTGGTCCCAGGCTGAATAGGTTCGGTAAAGACTTCTCGTGGACAGTGTCATTTCCGAGCCTTTACAGGTTTTCTCCGGGCGCCAGCAGTGGACAGGTCCCGCGAGTCAAAGTCAATGTGAGTATATACCTAGCCAGAGACTTTGTCAAGTTAGTATCATATAAATCCTATCAATAGCGTTCCTTTTTGTTCGAGGCGCCGTCCAAGCTGCGATCCGAGGGGTTTGTACAAAGCCAAGGCAATGCTACGATTCAAGCAGCGCAGAGATCCCGCAACGATCGGAGAAACGTCATAGAAAAACAACCCAACTCCCGCATGTGTTTCGTCTGCGGCGTCGAGAACCCCATCGGCCTTAAGCTGGCCTTCTACACAGACCAGGAGGGGCGCTGCGTCGCCCGCTTCCGGCCCAAACGGGAACACAAGGGCTACCCCGGCCAGTTGCACGGGGGAATCGTCAGCACCCTACTGGACGAACCAACTCAAATTTCAATGCACGCTGACCCTCTGTCGGTATGACTGAGTATTACCGCACCCTACTTTCTCTCCACTATCTGCTGCCGATACCACTCCAGAAAATCCCCGGGGGTCCCGACTGCAAACGAAAGCCTCCCTGTCCGTGGGTTACCTGCCAGATGCTTCTGGTCCAGCGAAACGAAGTAGTCGACCTCTACCTCCACAGCCTCGGCCAGCACTTGCGCATCAGGCAGGTAGTCCACAGTGGATAGCGCCTGCGCCAAGGCCTCTGTCCCAGCCTCTGGCCCCACCTGCACCTCTGCCCGATCCAGCAGCAGGGCCATGTGCGGTCGGCTTTCCGGCGATTTTCGTCTCAGCACCTCTTCCGCCTCCCGCAGAACGGTGGGACCTACCCACAATGCTACGACTCCGGCCTCGCCCAGTTTCATGATCAAGCGTGACCCACCACTCTCCGACCAAACCGCCGCGAACAACACACTGGTATCCAGGAACACCCGCGGCTCAGCGTCCACTACGATCCCGCTCCTCGCGCAGAGCCTGCAGCATCGTCTCTAGCGTGTCCCCCTTCTCGGTCCATTGTTCGCGGATCCGCTCCGCCAGAACATCCACCTCAGATCGCCGCGGGCTCAGCACCAGGATGCCGCCGAGGTCGAGGAGAGTGAAGGTATCACCGGGCTGCATTCCATACGACTCGCGGATCGGTTGAGGGATTGTGATCACTCCCCTTTTGGCCATCTGCACGGTCGTGCTATCCATACTCTCTACCTCCCCTTTTCGCACTGCACATCTGATAGACAGTATAGCAGAAAGGCAGAACAAAGTCAAGGATATTGCCGCGATCGCCACGTTTGCCCAATCCCCGCGTCGATGCTATAATTCATCGAGGCACAAGGAGGCAACATCATGGAGAAACAACCCAACTCCCGCATGTGTTTCGTCTGCGGCGTCGAGAACCCCATCGGCCTGCACCTGCACTTCTACACCGACGACGACGGGCGGTGCGTGGCCCGCTTCCGGCCCGGGCCGGAGCACCAGGGCTATCCCGGGCACCTGCACGGCGGGATCATCAGCACGCTACTGGACGAGACCATGGGCCGGGTGCTGACCCAGCAGAACATCTGGGCCATGACCGGCCGCCTGGAGATCAGGTTCGTCAAACCGGTGCCACTGGACCAGGAGCTGACGGTCGTCGGTGAGCTCAAGCGCGGCCGCTCGCGGGCCTACGAAGCCACAGGTGAAATCCGGCTGCCCGATGGTACGGTGCTCGTGGTAGGGAGCGGCGTCTATGTCCGGATTCCCGACGAGATGTTGGAACAGGCCAAGTCGGCCCTCGACTTCTGGCAGGTCGTGCCCGACTAGCACCTCGGCCCAAGCCGGCAGATGAGAACACTCCTGTCGAAATCAGGAGGGAGGGAAAACAATGGCCACCGGGAAATCAAAGAGAGAGTCAAGCGGCTACATCATCAGCATCGACCTCGGCGGCACCAAGATCCTGGCAGCCGTAGTCGACGACCAGGACAGGATCGTCGGCCAGGCCAAGATGAAAACCCTGGCCCGGGAGGGCGTCGACGAGGTCATCGAGCACCTGGCCGACACCGCCCGCCAGGCTGTTCGCAAGGCCAAGGTCGATTGGGACCAGGTAGCCGGCGTGGGCATTGGCGCTCCCGGCCCCGTCGACCCGAGAGCCGGCATCGTCTACCACCCCCCCAACCTGCCCGGCTGGCAGGAGGTTGCCCTCGGCCCACGCCTGGCAGAGCGGCTGGACGTGCCCGTCTGTGTCGAAAACGACGTGAACCTGGGCACACTGGGCGAGTACAAGATGGGTGCCGGCCGGGGAACGCGCGACATGGTCGGCATCTTTGTTGGGACGGGCGTGGGCGGCGGGCTGATCCTCGACGGCAAGCTCCGCACCGGCTTTCGCCACGCCGCCGGCGAGGTGGGCCACATGGTGGTCCTAGCCGACGGCCCGGTGTGCGGTTGTGGCCGGCGAGGCTGCCTCGAGGCGATGGCCAGCCGCACAGCCGTCGAGCGTGACATCCGCCTCGGGCTGCAGGCCGGGCGCGAGAGCCTGATCCCGGAGCTGAGCAAGGGCAAGGCACCGCGCCTGACGAGTGGCGTCATCGCCAAGGCCCTGCAGAAGGGCGACCCGCTCGTCACCGAGGTCATGCGCCGCGCCCAGTGGTACCTGGGCCTGCTCACCGCCTCGGTCGTCAATCTCGTCGATCCTGAGATGGTTGTCTTTGGGGGCGGCGTGGTAGAGGCCCTCAACGACGAGTTCCTGGTTCCGATCCGCGTAACCGCCAGGCAGCATTACATCCAGAAGATGGACGCCGACAGGGTGAGCATCGTGGCCGGGAAACTGGGCGACTATGCCGCCATCCTCGGCGCAGTGGCCCTCGTGCGCGACCAGGCGGCGGGCGGTGCGGCGGCGAGGGGGGACTGAGCCAAGAGACGCGCAGCCGTAGTTGATTTTAGTGCCAGAATCGGGTATAATCTTGCCAACTTGTAGAGGAGGCTGAACCATGGGCTTGTTTGATTCCGTTCTCCCCGCCGTCATCGCCATCATCGTGCTCCTGGCATTGATCATTACCTCGGCAGTCAAGGTGGTGCAGGAGTACGAGCGAGGAGTCATCTTTCGCCTGGGGCGCGTGCAAGGTGCCAAGGGCCCAGGACTGTTTCTCATCATTCCCGTCATTGACCGCATGGTCAAGGTGGACCTGCGGGTGATCACCCTCGACATCCCTGCCCAGGAGGCCATCACCCGCGACAATGTCACCTTGCGCGTGAACGCCGTGGCCTACTATCGCGTCGTCAACCCTAACGACGCCATCGTCCAGGTGGAGGACTATCAGCGCGCCACCTGGCAGATCGCCCAGACCAGCCTGCGTTCCGTGCTGGGGCAATCGAACCTGGACGATCTGCTCATCCATCGCGACGAGATCAATCAGAAGCTGCAGCAGATCATTGACGAGCAGAGCGAGCCGTGGGGTATTAAGGTCAGCATCGTAGAGGTCAAGGACGTGGAGCTGCCCGACACTATGAAGCGCGCCATGGCCCGCCAAGCCGAGGCCGAGCGTGAGAAGCGGGCCAAGGT
>JBFYTF010000249.1:0-5259 GCA_041300865.1 Anaerolineae bacterium | reverse complement strand
CTCGCCGCTGAGCCGCCGGCTGTTTCGTGCGCCTGCGGAGGAACGATGTCCGGCTTTTGCCCTCCCGGCCTCCTTGGGCCGGGAGGGCTTCACGGCCGGCAACCAGACTGAGACGGGAAGCGTCACACTTTGTGCCACGGCTTCTTCCGTGGCGCGAGGTGTGGCGCTCCTGGCTGCCTGAAACCAGGTTCGCCTGGTAGGCGGGGCACTGGCCGGCAAAGCCTGGGCACCAAAGGCTGTATGGCCTGTCCAAAAAGACAGGGCAAGAACTGGGCAAAGGGCCGGTGCGCCCCAAGCCTGCCGGGTGTATAATTCCTTTGGGATTTCTGCATGACAAAGGCATGCACAGGTCTACAAGTTTCAGGCTTTCTATCGAGTGCTCGAAGGCATCGCGTGGGACAAAGTCAAGGAGAAGGAAACCCAAATGATTGAGATTTCGACCAATGCCAGAGTCGAGTGTGAGGACGGGCCGTGCGGACAGGTCATCACGGTGATCGTCGACCGCGAAACACGCAGGGTGACCTACCTGGTCATAGAGGACGAGACGCTGCCCTACAAGCCGTACCAGCGGATGGTACCGATCGACCAGGTGGCAGAATCAACCAGGGACGTAGTCCACCTGCGCTGCAAGCGCGAGGACGTCACCCGGATGGCGCATTTCATCGAGACACACTATATCAAAAAGACCGAACTGAGCTACTCTGTTTACCAGGGCGGAGAGGGAGCGCCTGATGCGTCAGAGGTAGGCGCTTCCTACTCGACGTTCGACGAGGAGAAAATCCCAGAGGGGGCCGCGGCCATCAAGCCGGGGACCGCAGTGGCGGCCACGGACGGCCACGTCGGCGTGGTGGGCGAGCTGTTGATCGATCCCGAGACCGGTGCGATCACCCATTTCGGCCTGCAGACAGGTGGCCCCAAGAGCAAGGCCGAGATTTCGCTGCCGCTGACGGCCGTCGACCACGGCGCGGGGAATACCATCTATCTCAAGCTCAGCAAACACGACATCGCCCAATTGCCTGCCATCCCCGTCAGGCACTATCACGTCGAAGGCGAGCCGGCACCCAAGATCGACCTGGTAGCGGTGGCATTCGACGCACCGGAAGATGCCGGCCACGCGCTGGAGTTCGTGGAGCACGCCCAAAAGAAGGGCACTCTCAAGATCCTCAACGCAGCCGTGCTGGTCAAGGATGCAGCGGGCAACGTGACGGTCAAGGACGTGCGGGATATCGACCCCAAGAAAGGACGCAGGCTGGGTGCCATCACCGGAGGGCTGATCGGACTGGTGGGCGGGCCGGCCGGCGCCGTTTTCGGGGCTCTGGCAGGTGCCGGGGCCGGCGGCCTGGCCGGGTCCAAGATCGACTTTGGTTTCTCCGAGGACTTTATCAACGCACTCAAGCAAGCCTTGAAGCCCAATACGTCGGGGCTGATCGTGCTGGTCGAACACGAGTACTCCCAGCAGTTGTCGGAGGTTATTGATCAAGAAGAAGGAGTCTTTTTCCAGCAGAGCCTCACCGACAGGATGGTTGAGAAGCTGCTGGAGGCCGGTGAAGAAAGCGGGCCGGCGAGCTGAGCGGCGCGTGCGCCAGTTTGGCGCCGCTCTCGCTCGCGTCAGATCGTCAGCTCCGGCCCTGACCAGCCTACAGGAGCAGCAGCGCGGTGCACCTGGGGCCAGGCGAGAGCCAGGGGGTAAGTGCAGTGACGGCACCTTATGATAAGATCCACGTCGTCGTGAACCCGGCATCAGGCAAAGACCAGCCGATCCTGAACACGCTGAACGACGTCTTTGTCCAGTATGGCGTCGATTGGTCGATCAGCGTCACCAAGAAGTACGGGGACGCGACTGAGCAGACCAGAGCGGCCCTCGACCATGGGGTCGACCTTGTCGCCGGCTATGGTGGCGACGGCACCCAACATGAGGTTGCCAATGCCCTGCTGGGAACCGGGAGGCCGATGGGCATTCTTCCCGGAGGCACAGGCAATGGCTTTGCCCGCGAGATGGGGATCCCGAAGAAGCTCAGGGAGGCGGTCGAGCTGTTGTGCACCAGCTCCCGCGTGAGCAACGTGGACGTGGCACGGGTGGGTGACGCCTGGTTGATCCAGCGCATGTATGCCGGCATCGAGCCTGACCAGCAGACGACTCGCGCGCAGAAGGACAAGTACGGTGTGCTGGCCTACGGCATCACCGGCGCCCGGCGACTGCGGACGATGCGCGATACTAGCTTCCGGCTGACGATCGACGGCCGCACAGTCGAGGTCAGCGGCGTCAAATGCTACGTGGTCAACTCGGGCATGACGGGGACGGGTGTGACGATCGGCCAGACGTTCAGCATCAACGACGGCCTTTTGGACGTCTTTGTTCTGGCTCGCAATCCCCTCAGCCTCATGGCTGCCGAGCAGCGACTGCTCCACCTCGAGACCCCAATAGAGGGCTTTCACTACTGGCAGGGGCGCACCATCCACATCGAGGCAGAGCCGCCCCAGACGATCTGGACCGACGGCGAGTACTGGGGCCAAACACCGGTGACCGTCGAAGTGGTGCCCGGGGCGTTGGGCGTCGTGGTGCCATGAACGGCGAACCTCAATCGCTGCCGGACATCTCGCAGATCACCGACTACCTGTACATCTCTGCCTGGCCCAGGGGCGAGCACGCAGGCGAGATCCGGGATCTGGGTGTACGGCTGATCCTGTCCATGCACTGGCGCCGCCCGGTCAAGACGGTGGGCCACCCGCCCGTTCGGTTGTTGTGGCTGCCCACCGTCGACACGCCGGTCACGCCGATGCCGATCTTTCTTCTGCGTCGCGGCGTCGAGGCCGCTCTGCCGGTGATCCGCCAGGGCGAGAAGGTGCTGGTCCACTGCAAAGCCGGGGTGCACCGCAGCGTGGCTATGGCCTGCTGCGTGCTGGTCGGCGCGGGCTACACGGCCGAGGAGGCCATGCGCCTGGTCAAGGACAGGCGGGCCGTCGCCGACCCGGACGTGTGGTACATCCGCCGCCGTATTCTGAAATTCGAGCAGCAGTGGCGACAGGCGACTGTGCTCACCAGCTTTTCATCCAAATAGGGAGACCCGACGATGCGCTCTTCCATCCTGATCCTACTTGCACTGGCATTCACCCTGCTTGCGCCGCTGGGCGTCGAGGCCCAGAGGGCCGCCGACGTCCAGGAGGTGCAGGGCTCCCTGGCGCCCGGGCAGAGCGATGTGTTCCGCCTCCAGGGGCTGAGAGAAGGGCAAGTGCTTGACGCCTTCATGGAAAACACGTCCGGCAACCTGGACCCGATCCTGGCCCTCTTGCCTGCCGACGACGACTTCTCTGCCACGCTGGAACGCTTTAGACAAGCCGTGGCAGGCCTGGTGGCCAATTCAGCCTACCCGCTGCTGGATCTGCCGGCACTCCGGGATGAATATACCCTGGCTTGGGATGACGACAGCGGTCCCGGCTACGCCGCCGCGTTGCAGTTCACCGTGCCTGAGGATGGCGACTATATGCTGCTGGCCAGCAGCTCGCTCTCCGCCGCCGGCCGCTCGACCGCCGGTGACTACCGGTTGCTGGTCGGACTCGACGCCCCGGAGGTGCTGGAGGGAACAGCAGTTCCCACCGGCGCGGTTATCGCCGAGCAGGATCAATCCGCCCTGGGATCCCATCTCATCCAGGAGCTTGGCGGCACCCTGGATCAGAACAAACCTTCCCTTTTGGTCAAACTGGGCGACCTGAAACCCGGGGACACACTGTATGTCAACCTGGAGGCTGTCAGCGGCGATCTCAAGCCCATCATCCTCCTGCGTGATTTCGGCACCAAGCCCGTTGCGGTCGCAAACCTGGATGGGCAGGCCAGCAAAGCCTCTTTCCAACACCCCTTCCCCGACGGCGGCGCGAACTATGCCCTGGACATCCAGGCTGCTGTGCCAAACGGGCAGCTAACTAGTGGGGATTTCCGGCTTCTGGCAGGCGTCAACGCCCCCGAAGTGCTGGAAGGCCAGGCGTCACCTAATACCGAGAGCGTGTTGGAGCTGCCCATCCCCGTCCAGGTCGGCATCAAGCTCCAGCAGATAGTGAACATCGATCAGCCGAACGAGTTCATGAGCGATGTCGGCACTCTCAAGCTGGAATGGACCGATCCGGCGCTGGCGTTCAACCCGGATGAGTGTAACTGTCGCTCGCGGCTCTATACCGAGACCAGCTTTAACAAGTTCCTCGAGGATGTCAAAGGAGACTGGCCTGATTTCACCTTCTTCAACCAGCAGGGCAACCGCTGGTCGCAGAACCGCCTTATCGAGATCGAAGCCAACGGGCACGTCACCTACCTGGAACGCTTCTCGACCAACTTGCAGGTCGATTTCGATTGGACCAAGTTCCCCTTTGACACGCAGGATTTCTACATCAAACTGGACATGTTATACCCGGAAGAGGACTATGTCTTTGTCCCCATGGAGGGCTTTAACGAGATCGACCCCAACCACGGCGAAGACGAGTTCATCCTGACCGACTTTGATACGGCCATCACCAGCGAGATCTCGAGCGCGCAGATGCCCACTTCGCGCTTCACCTTCCACTGGTCGGCGCCGCGCCACCTGGATTACTATATCTTTCGTATTCTCGTCCCCATTCTGCTGATTATCACCGTTTCGTACATCACGTTCTTCCTGAAGGATTACACGCGGCGGATCGAGATTGCTACCGGCAACCTTCTGCTGTTCATCGCGTTTAGCTGGAGCCTGGGAGAGAACTACCCGCGCATGGGATACCTGACCTTCCTGGATGCCCTCATGGCGATTACGTTCTTTATCAACACCCTCGTCGTAGTGTTGAACGTGTACTTCAAGTACCTGGAGAACAAGGGCGAAGGGGAGAAAGCCGATCGTCTGGAAGCGCCCATGAATTACATCTACCCGCTCACCTACCTGGTCACCTTCGGCCTTGCGGCCCTGATCTTTCTGCGGTAATCCCGGGCTCTTGGCCGGTTGAAACTTTGCCGCACGCACCGGCCGTGGATGCGTGCACCTCGAGACACAAGACAACGCCCAGGTTAGCCGGCCGCCCGGGGGCCGTCTAACCTGGGCCGGGGCTGTAATCTCCTGTTAGCAGCGAGCAGCCTGATTCACCGAACATTGTCCTTCGGCTCAAGAACAATGTCCTCCGGGTCACGATCAGAGCCGGAATTGAAGGTTTCCTTCACTCTGCCCCACAGGCCCCTGACATGCCTTTCCGCCTGTTTCCTCTCTTCTGCTTTCTCCTCACCCGTGTAACGCATCAGGATCGCCA
>JBFYTF010000240.1:0-6269 GCA_041300865.1 Anaerolineae bacterium | reverse complement strand
GCAGTTCTGGGGGAGGCGTGCCGTGCGAGGCCCTGGACACGGGGCGGGACGACCTGCTGCGGCCCATCGTCCACCGGCGGCGCAGCGCGGTGGCCATGGACCCGCGAGGCAGCATCGAGTCAACGGCGTTTTTCCGGATCCTCGGTGCGACGCTGGCCCGGCAGGGAAGGGTTCCTTTCAATGCCTTACCCTGGGAGCCGCAGGCCCACCTGGCCCTCTTTGCCCATCGCGTCGTGGGGCTGGCGCCGGGGCTCTACTGCCTGGTGCGCAACCAGGAACAGGAGAGCGCTTTGCGGGCGGCTACCCACGAGAACTTGGCCTGGGAAGTGCCGGAGGGCTGTCCTGAGCGGCTGCCGCTCTTCCGGCTGCTCTCCGGCGACGCGCGGGCGGCGGCCCGCCGGCTCTCCTGCCACCAGGAAATCGCCGCCGACGGCTGCTTTAGCCTGGGAATGATTGCCCGCTTCCGCGAGCCGCTGGAGCGCTATGGCCCGTGGTTCTACCGCCGCCTGTTCTGGGAGTGCGGCGCCGTCGGCCAGGTCCTCTATCTCGAAGCCGAAGCTGCGGGATTGCGAGGCACCGGCATCGGCTGCTTCTTCGACGACGCGGTGCACGATCTTCTGGGCCTGGAGGCCGCCGGCTTTCAGAGCCTGTATCACTTTACCGTGGGGCAGCCGGTGGAGGATCCGCGTCTGTCGACCCTGCCCGCGTATCCCGGCTGACGTCGCCCACCCCTGCCCCAGCCTCGCGGCCGCCGGGCAGCTGCCTTGTCTGGGCATCCTGGCGGAGAGAGACGCCGATCTGGGGGCCTGGCACTTCGATCTGGTGCTGACAAAAGGTCTCGACCAGAGCGTAGCGCAGGGCACTGGCCGTTGGCTCCAACTGGGGACGCTCGGCGACGAAGCAGTAGAGTACAAAGTCGTGGGTGCTCTGTCCGAAGCCCTGAAAGACGACCGTGGGTGCAGGGTCGGACACGACGTGGGGGTGAGCCATCGCCAGCTCCAGCAGCAGCTCCTCAACCCGGCGCGGGTCGGCCTCCCGGGAGACGCCGATCCTGATTTCCACCCGGCGCTGGCTGCTGAGGTCGCTGACCTTTTCGACGACGAGATCGGCGTTGGGGATGATAACGCGCGTGCCGTCGGCCGAGCGCAAAAGGGTGGAGCGCAGCCCAATGCGCTCCACGATCCCCGAGTGGCCCGAGATGAGGAAGGGCTGGTCGGGCCGCACGTACCTTTCGCTGAGAAGGATCAGGCCGCCAACCAGGTTCTTGATGACATCCTGCAGCCCAAAACCAATGCCGACGGTGAGCGCGCTAACGACCAACGTGAGGTTCGAGAGCTCCAGTCCCAGCAGGGACAGCGCCACCCAAAAGCCGGCCACGATGATGGCAAACTGAACAAAAGTGGCCGCGGAGCGGGACAACAGGGGGTCGGTCTGGGTGCGGGGCAGCAGCGCGTCGAGCAAGAGGTCGTGGCCCAAGCGCGCCACGAGCCAGAAGAGGAGCATGGCGCCGATGGCCAGAACGATGCTCGCCCCGTCGATGGTGGAGGTGCCCAGGGTGAGCGTCCACTGGCTGAGCCATTGCCGCAGCGGTTCCAAGAGGCCGAGGATGTGTAGAACGCTCACGACGGCCAGCAGCGGCAGCAGCACCCGCCGGACGATGCGCCGCGCCTGGCCGGGCGGCATCACCAGCATAACTACCTCGGCCAGCACCATGTAGCCGGCAATGTACCAGAAGACGGTTACCAACCTGCCCAGAAGGTAGGACGCACGGCCGGTGACGGAAAAGATGGCCAGCACCACGTAGCCGTAGACCAGAGCCAGGAGGGGGAACTTGGCCGCCCAGATGACCGCTCGCAGGTGGCTGCTGCCCATCCAGCCGCCGCGGGTGCGGTCCAGGAAGCGCTCCATTGCCAGGGCGGCGAGCAGCGCGACGGCGAGGGCCAGGATTTGCACCTGTACGGCAGGCACCGTGAGCAGCGCAAAGCGGAGCTGCGTTTGCTCCCACCATTCGGTCCAGGGATCGGACATGCTACCTCTTCCTTGTGGTCACAACTCTCGCTTCGCCGCGAGACCTTTATGAGCTACCCCGGCCTGCACGATACCGGTCTCGATCGCGCTGCCAGACCTTGGCTATGACGCCCTCGAGGCTCTCCCCCAGGTCGATCCCAAGCGCGTTGGCCATGCATATGATGGCAAAGACGATGTCGGCCAGCTCCTCGCCCATCTCCTGGGTTGCTTCCTCCGCCTTCTTGGGCTTGGGCCCGTATTGGTGGTTGATGAGGCGGGCCAGCTCGCCCACCTCTTCGGCGATGCGCGCCAGGTTCTCGTGGGGTGCCCAGTAGCCACCACCCACGGCCTGGATCCAGGCGTCGACGTCAGATTGGAAGTCTTGGAACGATTTGGCCACTCTCTCCCCCCGAAAGCCGGCAGCGGAGCAATTATAGCACGAGACGTGGAAAGGCCCAAGCGGTGGTAGGCGGCTGTTGGACCAGATTGACGAGCTAACCGCCCGCCCACACAAGTCGGGGCTAGTGGGCAACCTGGCAGGCGGCACGTCAGACGTCGTCGGGTAGGCTGCCGGCTTGGCCTCTGCTCCGCAGGGGTAAAAGCCGCTCTACGGTTTGCGGGCGGGCCGCTTCTCGGGTATAATGCGCCGGCTCGAGAGAGGGGGAGGACATCATTCAGAAACAGCGCGGTTTTCGAGTGGCATTTGCCCTGTGCCTGGCGGCTCTGCTCCTGGGGGCGGTGGCCGTGGGCTCACAGACTCATGCCGGCGCACGGAATCCCTGCCTCGAGGCCGGGAACGTGACGCACAACTGCGGTTTTGATACCTTCGGCGAGCAGTTCTACCAGGGCAAGCGGCTGGAAGTGCCTGTGGGCTGGACCGCCTTTGTCGTGGGGGGCAACGTCGATTTCCGGACGTCCATCGATACCTACTGGGGTGCTCCCTCCCTCTGGCTCCTGTCCGACGGTGCCCCGTTCACGGCGGGCATTTTCCAGCACGTGTCAGTTACGCCGGGTGTCGTCTACCAGGCCGACGCGGGCTGGGCGGCGGTCACGCAGCCCGACTTCGAGCGCAAGATTGGCCTGGATCCCACCGGCGGCACCAACCCGCAGGCCGGGTCGGTCATCTGGGGGCCGGCCGAGTGGGGCATCAGCTCCTGGCCGGATTTGACGGTGCGCGCCCGGGCCACGGGGCCGACAATGACGGTCTTTGTGTGGGCCAACCACCAGATCACCTACGGCAACGACTGGATCTTTGTCGATGCTGTGGGCGTGTGGCCCGATACGAGCCAACCGGTGTGGACGGTCACGCCGGTGCCCTCGCCGACGGCGACGCGGCGGCCGCCGACCTCCACCCCGCGACCTGCGGCTCCAACGGCCACGGCCCAGCCTCCGACCGCGACCGCTACCCCCACCGAATCGCCGACGCTGCCGCCGACGGAGACGGCGACGCCGACCGCGACCGCCACGCACACACCCAGCCTGACGCCGACCTTCACGCCGACGCCCGGCCCGCCCACGGCCACACCGCTGCCCACCCGGACGCCCCTGCCGACCATCGTGCCCGTGGCACGCGTGTTGGGCGAGGCCGAGAGCCAGCCGCCGGTGGCGGAAGAGGCGGGGGGCGGGACGCTGATCCTCGTCCTGGCAGCGGGCGCCTTCCTGGTGGCCCTGGCGCTGGCCGGCGTGGTCCTCTGGCTTTGGCGCCGGTCGAAGCGCGGTGAAGTAGGTGAGAGCGAGGCATAACATGACGGCGATGCGCGCGGGGTGGTTGCTCGGATGCGTGATGGCCCTTCTTCTGGTCGCCGGATGCGGGGCGGGGGCGAGCCAGATCGTGTCGACTGCCACTCTGCCGGCGGATGCGGTGACGCAGGCTCCACCCTTTGCCACCTCGCCGGCACCGGAGTCCGGGCCCACCCGCGAACTGGCAAGCTCGCCGCTGCCCACGCCCGAGCCCACCGCCGGCGAGGCCACCTCGCCTCTGCCCACGGCTGGAGCTGCCCGGGAACCGCTGCAGCTTGTCGTTCTGCACAGCAACGACAACTGGGGCGAGACTGAGCCCTGCGGCTGAGGCCAAAACTCGACCGGCGGGTTCCGCCGGAGAGCGACCTTTGTGGCGCAGGAGCGCATGGCCGCCGATCATACCCTCCTTCTTGACACAGGTGACGCGCTGGTAGGGGGCGGCGAAGTGGGCGACCTGACCCAGGGCGAGGCCATTGTGGCCGGCATGGGCCTCATGGGCTATGACGCCATGGCCCTGGGCCCGAAAGAGCTAGGCTTGGGCCTGGACACCCTGCGCCAGCGGTTGGACGAGGCCCGGTTTCCGATTCTCTCGGCCAACGCGGTGCTCAGCTCCAACGGCGAGCTCGTGGCGCCCGCCTACCATATCGTCGACGCCGGCGGCTATCGGGCGGCCATCCTCGGCTTGACCCGGCCTCCGGACCTGCCCGTCGAGGGGATCCAGGTGCTCGATCCCCGGCAGGCGCTAGAGCACTACGTGCCGGAGATTGGGGCTGAGGTAGACCTGCTCATCCTGCTCACGAACCTGCCCCTTGAGGAGGCGCGGGCACTGGCAGCCGCGGTGCCCGGCATCGACCTGGTCGTCGCCGCCCTGCCGGCACAGCCTCCTTACCGTGCGGAGCGGCTGCCGGAAACAGGGGCGGTGGTGGTGACGGCTGAACAGCCGTTACCGCGCCACACGGGCAGGCTGATCGGCCGCCTCACGGCGACGCTGCAGCCCGATGGCAGCCTGTCCGGCGAAAGCTGGTCCGCCGTCCCGCTGGACATGTCTGTCGTCGATGACCCCGCGATGGTGGAACTCCTGGCGCCGTACCAGCCCTGACAACGGGGACAAGCTCCCTGTCACCCCGTTTGCGTAGCTCCTGCCGTGGGAAAGCGAGCGCGCCCGGCAGCAGCGGCAGATTGTCAGCCATACGCATCTGCCGGCTGGGCTTGATGCGCACGGTTTGTTAACCGGCACGCGCGCGGTAACGAGGGCGCGTGGCTCCGGGCCTAGCGCCGGAGAGTGCGCAGGCGGGGGTCGAGTGCGTCGCGCAGGGCATCGCCGAGGAGGTTGACGGCCAGCACGGTCAGGGCGATGGCCAACCCCGGGGCGGCGGTGACCCACGGCGCGTTGCGCAGGTAGCCGCGCCCCTCGTTGACCATCAGGCCCCATTCTGGTGTTGGTGCCTGGACTCCTAACCCCAAGAAGCCCAGCGCCGAGGCGCTGAGCAGCGCCCAACCCACGTCGAGGGTAGCCAGAACCAGGATCGCCCCGAAGACGTTGGGCAAGATATGACGCATCAGGATCCTTCCCGGCCCGGCGCCGACGGTCACCGCGGCGCGGACGTAGGATTGGCGCCGGGCGGAGAGGACCTGGCCGCGCACCAAACGCGTGTAGTGCGGAATACCGGCAATGCCCACGGCGAGGACGACGTTCAGCGGCCCGGTGCCCAGGGCGGCGACGATGGTCAGCGCCAGGAGGATGCTTGGGAAGGCGAGCATGACATCTACCCACCAGCTGATCATCCGGTCGGCCCAGCGCCCGTAGTAGCCTGCCACGAGACCCAGGAATGTCCCCGGGACCGATGAGATGAGGACCGCCGTCGCCCCGATGGCCAACGACAGCCGCGCGCCGTAGAGCACCCGCGTCGCCACATCCCGCCCGAAGAGATCAGTGCCGGCCGGATGCTGGATGCTCGGTGGCAGAAAGCGATCGCCCGGAGACATCTGCAGGGGATCGTAGGGACTGAGTAGGGGCGCCGCCGCAGCGGCCAGGGCGGTGAGGACCAGGAAAGAGAGGGCGGCGAGGGCCACGGGGTCGCGGAGGAGGCTGGGGCGGCGCGAAGGAGGACTGTATTCGTGCCGGGCGACGGTCGGGCGGGTGGGAATCGGAAACCGGCGTCTAGTCATATCGGATGCGCGGATCGAGTACGACGTAGGCCAGGTCGACAGCAAGGTTCACCAGGGTGTAGGCCACGGCTGCGAGCAGCGCGATGCCCTGCACGAGCGGCAGATCCTTCCACTGGATGGCATTCACTAGCAGGCGGCCGATGCCCGGCCGGGCAAAGATCATCTCTGTCACCACGGCACCACCCACAAGAAAGCCGAATTGCAGGCCGGCAATGGTGATCACCGGAATCAAGGAATTCCGCAGGGCGTGGCGGATGAGGACGAGGCGCTCGCTCAACCCTTTCGCCCGGGCAGTATTGACATAGTCTTGGGACAGCACTTCCAGGAGGCTGGCGCGCACCAGGCGGGCGATG
>JBFYTF010000168.1:0-15997 GCA_041300865.1 Anaerolineae bacterium | reverse complement strand
GGCTACATCGGCGCCAACCCCGACCAGCTCAAGACCATCGGCGAGCCCCTGGGCACCGAGGAGTTCGGCTTTATCTTTACCCCAGGCTCGGACCTGGTCGAACCCTTCAACGCCGCCATCGAGACCATGGCCGAGGATGGCTTCCTGGACCACCTGAACACGCGCTGGTTCTTCCTCTACGAGCCGTCGGCCCAGTAACATCAGGGGCGGCGCACTCCAGAAAAAGTGCGCCGCCCCTGAGGCGGATCCCTTTGGCGAGCTGCGCCTGGTAGAGGGCTGCCGAACCTGCTGCCGGCGGGGGAGGCCCGGAGCGGGGCGCCCCCGCCGGCAGCGTCATCGCAACGCTAGCGAAGGAGCGAGCGCATGGATGCTGAAGAAGCACCGAAACCGATAGAGGGTGCGGCGGAGCAAAAGCGCGGCAGGCCTCGTCCGATACAAAGGCTGTTTCTCCTGGACGTGGTGCGCGACCCCGATTCCAGGCCAGCAATCTTGTGGGCACTGGGCACGCTGCTGGTGGGCACCCTCTTTTACCATTGGGCTGAAGGCTGGAGCTATCTCGATTCGCTTTACTTTTGCGTCGTCAGCCTGGCTACTGTGGGCTACGGCGACCTGACGCCCACGACGCCCATCGCCCGGCTGTTCACCATGGTCTATCTCATCAACGGCATCGTCATTCTGCTGGCACTGTTCGATCGGATCCGCAGCGTTCGAACTGAACGCGTTCGAGCGCTGGCCGCATCCCGACGGAAGGAGTAGAGCCTGTTGTGGACCTTCATGCGACAGGTTCCTGTCCTTACGACATGAAGGTGCGTGACAGGCCCTAAATCTCTCGATTCGGCGGCAGCTTCCGCAGCACGGCCAGGACAGTCTCGCCCGGCATGGGCGCGGTGCCTGGACCACAACCGAACAGAATTCTTGCGCCGAGAGGTGACATGAACGCTAATCACGAGGGGGTGCGTCCGCGCTTGCTGCCTTTCACCGGGCGGATCGGGCGGCTGCCCCTCTGGCTGCTGCTTGCCATCCTGCTGGCCATCCTTTTCCTGTGGACGGTGGCCAACGACGGCGACTACCGCATCATCTTTTTCGCGACGGCCAGGGGGCTGGGCACCACCATCACGGTTTCCCTCATCGCCTATACCGGCGCCATGCTCCTGGGATTGGCAGTCGGCCTGCTGCGCATCTCCCGCAACCGCCTGGTCGTTGAAGTCACAACGTTCTACGTCGAGATCGTGCGCGGCGTGCCGATGCTGGTACTCCTGTACTACATCGCCTTCGTCGGCGCCCCGGCAGTGGTCGTGGCGGTCAACTGGCTGGGCGGGCCTCTCATTCGCGGCGGCGTGATCCAGCCCCTCAACGTCCGACAGTTGGACTTTACCGTGCGCGCCATCCTGGCGCTGACGATCGGCTACAGCGCCTTTATCTCCGAGATCTTCCGCGCCGGGATCCAGTCCGTCCCAAGGGGACAGATGGAGGCGGCGTTGGCCGTGGGCATGACGTATGCTCAGGCCATGCGGCGCATCATTCTGCCTCAGGCCGTGCGCAACGTCCTGCCGCCGCTGGGGAACGAGTTTATCGCCATGCTCAAGGACTCGGCCCTGGTCTCGGTCCTCGGGGTGCAAGACATCACGCAACTGGGCAAAGTCTATTCGGCCTCGACCTTCAAGTTCTTCGAGACCTATAACACTGTGGCCTTTCTGTACCTGGTCATGACGGTCACGCTGTCCCTGGGGGTAGGCGTGCTCGAGCGGCGCCTGGGCCAGTACCGAACTTAGCGAGAGGAGCAGAAATGAACGTCAAGCAGACCGCGGCCACTGCGCCGCGCAGGCTAAAGATGGGGTTGGTTGGAGGCGGGCGAGGCTCGCTCATCGGTGCGACGCATTACCGGGCTGCCACCCTCGACGGAGGGGTGGCCCTGGTTGCTGGGGCGCTGTCCTCCACGCCGGAAAGAGCCAGGCTCTCAGCCGCCGATTTCAACATCGCCAGGGACCGGACCTATGATAGCTGGCAAGAGATGCTGGAACGAGAGAAGGCGTTGCCGGCTGACGAGCGCCTTGACCTCGTGGCCGTCGTCACACCTAATCACCTGCACTTTCCGGTGGCCATGGGGTTCGTCGGCGCGGGGTTCCACGTCCTCGTCGACAAGCCCATGGTGCATACCTCGGAGCAGGCGAGCCGCCTGGCCTCCGCTGTGGAAGATGCGGGCACGATCCTGGCCGTGAGCTACAATTATACCGGGTATCCCATGGTCAAGCAGGCGCGGCACATGGTACGGGAAGGTCTGCTGGGCGAGATCCGCAAGGTTGTCGTGCAGTACCACCAGGGTTGGCTCGGCACGAGGCTGGAAGAGACGGGCCACAAGCAGGCAGCGTGGCGGACAGATCCGGCACTGGCGGGACCGGGTGGGGCCATCGGCGACATCGGCTCCCATGCCGAGAACCTCCTGAGCACTATCACCGGGCTGGAGCTGTCCGAGCTGTGCGCTGACGTCACGAACCTGGTGCCCGGGCGCCGCCTGGACGACGACGCCAACGTCCTACTGCGCTTCAGCAACGGCGCTCGAGGCGTGCTGGTCGCCTCACAGATTGCCACGGGCAGCCAAAACGATCTCAGCATTCGCGTCTGGGGAACCCGCGCGGGCTTGATCTGGCACCAGGAACGACCCAATCAACTGGAGTACATCCCGGCAGAGGGATCTGCACAAGTGCTTGACAGGGGCAGCGACCACCTTTGTCCTGCCGCAAAGCGGGCATCACGCCTGCCCGCCGGCCACCCGGAAGGGTTTCTGGAGGCGTTTGCCAACGTCTACCGCAACGTGTCAGACGCCATACGCGCCAGGCTGGAGGGCAGGACGCCCACCGAGCTGGAGTTGGACTTTCCTACCGTGCACGACGGCGCCCGAGGCGTGTACTTGATAGAAAAGGCCGTGGAGAGCAGCCAGGCCACGCAAAAGTGGCTGCCTCTCCACCCGCTGCGCTGACCGGCGCCGGGCCCGGCCTATTCGAGGACGACCACCTCTTTGCCGTGGAGCTTTTCCAGGACGCGGGCGGCAATCAGCTCCAGGTGCGCGTTGTGGGTGACAAAGTTAAACTCGTCAGTGGGGACGGTCAGGACCGGGCAGAGAGTGAAACACTCGACCCAGCGGTCGTATAGCTCGTTGAGGCGCGTCAGGTAGTCGACCTGGATCTCTTGTTCATAATCCCGACCTCGCTGCCGAATCCGCTCCTGCAGTACAGGCACGGACGCCTGTAAATAGATCACGAGGTCGGGTGGCTGCAAGATCGTGATGACCGTCTGGTACAGATCCCAGTAGCTTTTCCAATCCCGCTCGGTCATCTGCCCCTGGAGGTAAAGGTTCCGGGCAAAAATCTCGGCGTCCTCGTATACCGTCCGATCCTGGATAACGGTGCCCGGCCGCTCCACGATCTGGCGGTGATGACCCAGGCGGCGGGAGAGGAAAAAGACCTGGGAGTGAAAGCTCCAGGCAGGCATGTCCCTGTAAAAGTCGGCGAGATAGGGGTTGTCGTCAACCGCTTCATAAAACGGTTCCCAGTACAGGTGAGCGCTCAGGAGTCGGGTCAGCGTGGACTTGCCGACGCCCACGTTGCCTGCCACCCCGATGAACTTTTTCATCGTCCCTCCCCTCACGTCTCCCCTCTCGCAGCTGCGGGCGCGAAAGAGAAGCTGCGGTCACAACGCCGGGCTGGGTCGCCCCACGGCTGTAAAGATGAGCTCGGTGCCCAGGTAGATGCGGTCGCCCCAGCCGGCCTGGACCGGCACCTCCCGGTCCTCACGGACCATCTGCACCTCCACCTGGTCGGCGCCGGCCCGGCGTGCCAGGTCCACCATCCAGCTGTACATCTGGCCGCGGGCATAGCCCACAGCCGCCTCAAGCTCGGCCAGGTCGTGGACACCGTCGGGCAGGTGCACGCGCAAATGATCCCCGCCTTCCAGAGGCGTGATCAGCACCCTTTGGCGCTGCACGACGCCGCCTACCACAGCACCGACCGCGTTGGCCACGGCGGCGTGCGGCGGGATATGCAGCTGCGTGTTCAGGCGCTCGGCCACACGTGGCATGTAGGCCTCGACGGGCGCGCCGATGGTGACGATTGGCCGGCGCAGGGTCAGAGCAAAGTCCAGGTCGCGCTCCGGGCCACTGCCGTTCAGGGCCCGGTCCAGAAGAAGCGCTGCCGTGGGCTCTTCCTCCCAATGGGGCGTGTGGGCCTCATCGCTCAAGGCCTTGCTCACCAGGGCGGCCGCAGCCCGCCGCGAGACGCCCTCGACCACTTCTTCACAAAAGCGCTCCACCGGCTTGCGCGCCTGGGCCGCCAGGACTTGGGCCGCCAGGCGCGCCGCCCCCGCATGCCAGACATCCAGCCGGCCGAGGACATGGAGAGCATCCGTGGGCGTGAACCCGGCCCGCATCACCAGCCGCTCGGCCACCAAGCCGTCTACCCGGCGCAAGATGAGCGCGCCAAAGCGAGACTCGCGCATGAGGAAAGACAGGGAGACCGGTCCCCGGCCGAGCCGCTCCACCAGGGTCAGCTCATCACCCTGCAGCTGGCGCCTGGGCTGGCGGCGGGCCATTAGAAAGGCAGCGGCCACGTCCTCCCGTGGTGGCACAGTGGCCTGGCTGCGCAGGTCGTCCACGATCTCGGGATGCTGGCTGGCCAACAAACTGATAGGCACCACCCGTTGGGGACCGATAACGAGCTTCCGGTCAGAGGTGAGCTTGACCTGGCTGTCGCCGCCGAGGCCCACGGTGTAGACGTCCACAGCTTCGACCATTGTGCGCCAGCGGCCGACCTGTGCTCCCTCAACGTTGAGGCGGGGCCGTCCCTCTCGGAGGCCGGCGATGTCGGTCGTCGTGCCACCCACGTCAACGACCCAGACAGCCGGTGCCTCTCCATCCGGCTCACCACCGGCCAGCTGCGACGGAGCCTGCTGAGCCAGGTGCCAGGCTCCCACGGCGCTGGCCGCCGGGCCAGAGAGGATGGTCTCAATGGGCCGCTGCATAGCCCACTCGGCACGCACAAGCGACCCGTCGCCCTTGACCACCATGAGCGGTGCGGAGATATGGCGCTCGGCCAGGCTGTGCCGTAGAGTGTCGATGAGCTCCCGCAAGAGGGGCACCAGGCGGGCGTTGAGGGCCACGGTCGTCGCCCGGCGCACGGAATTGAGGCGGGTCGTGAGGTCGTGGCCGCAGGTTACCGGCAGCCCGGTCAGCTCCTCGATGAGCGCCCGAGCCCGGATCTCGTGGTCGGGGTTCCGCACACCAAAATAGCTGGACACGCCAAAGGCGTCCACCTTATCCTTGCGGGCCAGGACCGCCTGGCACAGGCCGGCCTCGTCCAGCGATGTGACAGCGTCACCGTGGATGTCGTGCCCGCCCTCGAGATAGACCACGTCGTCGGTCACGAGCTCGTCCTCGAAGCCGTATTGCCGGATCAGCTCCGGGTCATAGCCGATCAGCACCAGGCAGACGCGGCTGCCCTGGCCCTCGACGATGGCATTCGTTGCCAGGGTCGTGGAAACCGCCACCATGCCGACCGGGCCGGCACCGGCTGCCTCCGGCCGCTGCAACACGGCATCGATGGCCTCGCCGATGCCGATAGATAGGTCCCGGCGCGTCGTCAAGGCCTTGGCCGCACACAGGACGCGGCCCGTATCGTGGTCAACCAGGGCAGCGTCCGTGTACGTGCCGCCTGTATCAATGCCGAGTGCGATCATGAAGCATCCTCCCGTCGCCGCCAACACGTATCTTGCAGAGCGCAGTACTTGCACACCGAGCCGACCTTGCTCGCGGCCAGCCCCGGCCCGAAACCAACGAGTGCCGAGAAGGATTTGTGGGGCTCGAGGACGTAAGAAGGGTTGAGACGAACGCCGATCTCGTCCAAGGGCAGCAGGTCGCACAGCTCGCGCTGGCCCTTGAGTGCCCAGCCCACCAGGGAGCCGGGGCTAACTGCGGGACTCACACCCCAGCCGGCGTCGCTTGCGGCCTCTTCCGCCAGGCAGCGGAGCGCCTCGCCCGCGGCCCCGAGTGCCACCACGCCGGCGCTGTCCAGGAGGTAGGATTGCAGGCTCTCACCCCCCGCCTGGAGCTCCTGCACGCGCTGCTCCAGGGCCGGGCCGATGGTGCCCACACCGGCGATGGCCCGCTCGGCGCCGGCGAGCAGTCCGGCCTTCGGGCCGACGCGGAGCGTTGCCTCCGCATCCCCGCGGCTGGACCGGAGGCCGATCTCCTCCTCGCCCACGCCGCTCACTTCGAACCATTCGTAGACGAGCACGGGCTGCCACAGCGTCTCGCCCAGGGCAATTGCCCGGGCTGCGTCCTCCAGCAGACCGGGCTGTACCTTACGGCCTCCGCGGGCCCTCACGATCTGGTCCGGCGTCACTGCCACAGGCATATGACGTAAAACGGGCATCGTCGTCGTTCTCCTCGGTGATCTCGCGGCGTCCTGGCGCCGCCGCGCATTGTACCACGGTTTCGCCGGGAACAAAAGTGACCGAGGATGGTTGGAGCCGGCGCCGGTGCCCCTCGCACCGCAGCTGCGCGGGGATCAGGACCGGACGACCTCGATGCCGGTGCCCCCCACCACCTCGCCGACCCGCCACACGTCCTGGCCCGCCGCTTGGCAGAGCCTCTCGTAGCGGCCGGCTTCGGCCGGTGGCAGAGCAATGAGCAAGCCCCCACTCGTCTCAGGGGTCAGGAGGAGCATCTGCATCTCTTCTTCCAGGTCATCGAACGTGATCGAGCTCTCGTAGGTCCGTTGGTTGTTGCACGCTCCGCCCGGAAAGAGCCACTGCTCGGCATAGCCCCGGGCGCCGGGCAGGAAGGGCACCCGGTCGAAGACGAAGCGGAGCGCGACGTCACTCGCCTCGGCCATCTCGTGCCCGTGGCCGAGTAGCCCAAAGCCGGTGATATCGGTAACGGCGTGAAACTCTACCTGCTGCACTAGCTCCGCCGCACGGCGGTTCAGCAGCAGCATTGACTGGATGGCTGCTTCCAGATGCGCGGGGTCGGCGGCGCCGCCCTTGGCTGCCGTGGTAATGATGCCGGTTCCCAGCGGTTTGGTGAGCAGCAGCACATCGCCCGGGCGCGCACCACCCTTGCGTCCCACGCGCCCGGGATGGACTGATCCCATGACCGCCAGCCCGAATTTGGGCTCGTCGTCGTCCACGGTATGTCCCCCGGCGATGACCCCGCCGGCCTCGGCCACCTTATCGGCCGCTCCTTTCAAGATGGCACCCAGCACTTCGGCGGGCAATTTTGGAGGAAAAGCGGCAATGCTCAGGGCGAGGAGCACCTGGCCGCCCATGGCGTACACATCGCTCATGGCATTGGCCGCTGCCACGGCGCCATAGGTGTAGGGATCGTCGACGATGGGCGTGAAAAAGTCGGTGGTCAGGATCAACGCCTGGTCATCGCCGACGCGCCACACCGCCGCGTCGTCGGGCGAAGCAAGGCCGGCCAGCAGATTGGGAAACTCGCTCTCTGTGAATGTTTCACGCAGTGGGCGCAGGACCTGCGCCAATTGGTCAGGTGACCGTTTGGACGCTCAGCCCGCGGCCGTCGTCAACTGCGTTAGTTTCACATTGTTCCAGTCTACCGTCACTTGACATCCTCAGTAATGATCAATGGCCAGGACCGCAGGTTACAGGTTCACGACCTTGCCGGCACCCAGCATCTTTTCCGCGATGTCGTACATGTTTGACACCTGCCCCACAGCCAGTTGCTTGCCGAGTTGAAAGTAGTGCAAGCAGGTGCCGCACACCAGGAGCTCGATACCCTCCGCCTCCAAGGCACACAGGTCCTCGAGGACGGTCGAACCCTCACAGGCGAGACGCACCGCCGTGTTGAACAGAATGATCGTTTGGGGTTGGGGGGTGACTTCGCCCAGGGCATGGAAAAAGCTCCGCATCAGGACGCCGCCCAACTCCTCTGGACCACGCCCCATCACGTCGGACGGCACGACCAACACCAGGGGACCGGCCAGGACCTCGGACTTGCCCTCCGTGGCCAGGGGCTGCAGGGCAGGCGGCTCCGCGCCACGCGCCAGCTCCAAGCGGTACTCGTCGCCCTCCTGGCTGACCTGCACCTGCCAGCCTGCCTTCTGGGCCATGCGCCGCACGTTCTCCATCGAGTTCTCGCTGTTCACCAGGGTCGTAACCGCATCCCCGGCCTCCATGGCCTGGCGCGTACGGATCACCGGTTGAGGACAAGGCAGCCCTCGGGCATCCACGGTCGTGCTCATCGCCGTCTGACCTCCATGCAACATCCCCGGCAGGGGTGCGAGCTGCTGACGTGGCGCATGATACCGCAGGGACCCTAACCATGTCAACTTGCAGGCATAACCTGGTGGAATAAGCTTCAGAGATGTGGTGCGACGCACTTGTTCACGAGACGGAACTGGCCGGTGGAGGGAATTCCTACCTGGGTGCCTCCGGCTGCGCGGGAAGAGTCCGCCGCACCTGGTGACTGCGAGTGGAAAAAAAGAGGCCCCCGAAAGGGCCTCAGAAGACAATAGGGCGGGTGGGATTCGAACCCACACGGGGTATTACCCCAGCGGATTTTCATACTACTATGGCTTTCGCCACCCCCGGCGGGGTTTGTAGCCTGGACTTTCCCTTGACCTTGGGTGCCCACCGTAGGTCCCGACCGTCAAGTCTCTACACCTTCTCCCGGCACGCAGCAGTGATTGCCTGACCAGGTGCGGCAATCAGGGCACAACGCCTGGTGTGCGAGGAGCTTGGCTCGGGGTTGCCACCACCATCACGTGCTGAGGGTTCCCCGAATTTGGCCGGATTCACGCGGGGAGTTTCCTGCCCCGGTGCTCGTCATAAGTCCGCAGCGTCTGCCTTTTCGCCACCGCCCCGCAGCGGTCTACTTATAGGAAGCGGCTGATAGCGTCTGCTATCAGCCGCTTGCTTGTGGAGGCGACGACGGGATTTGAACCCGTGATCGCGGTTTTGCAGACCGCTGCCTTTCCACTTGGCTACGTCGCCTGTTGCTTTTAAACAGAGAGCGGGCGATGGGATTCGAACCCACGACCCTCTCCTTGGCAAGGAGATGCTCTACCACTGAGCCACGCCCGCATCGATGCCTTATACACCGCAGTGCCGCAGCCCAGACTTGAACTGGGGACACCTTGATTTTCAGTCAAGTGCTCTACCAACTGAGCTACCGCGGCATGTGTAGGCGCCATTGTAGTACAAGTCACAAGACTTGTCAAGCGCCGGGCCGCTTGAGACTCGATCCCTGGTCTGCCTGCGCCCGGTGGCGGAGGAGGGATATATAGCGGGGGACGACCTCGGTGTAGAGGCGATAGGCCGCCGGCCAGGGGGCATAGTCCCAGGCGCCCAGGCCGCGGGCCAGCTCGCCACCCAGGCCCAGCTTGAAGCGGGTCACGCCCCACATGGGGTCCGACCCGTCCAGGTTCTCGGGCGCGCCCCACAGGTCATACACGGTGCAGCCCATCTCCCTGGCGCGGTGGATGGCCGCCCACTGCAGCAGGTTGTTGGGCATGAGGCTGCGGTGCCGTTCCGATGAGGCGCCGTACATGTACCACGCAGTGAGACCAAAGATCACGAATAGGAGCCCGGCCACGGGCTCTCCCTGGACCTCGGCGAGGAGCAGGCAGCCGTCGCCCTGCGCCAGGAAGCTGCCCCAGGCGTCGTGGTAGTAGGCGGGCGGCCGGATGGGAAAGCCGTCGCGCCGGGCTGTTTCGGCGTAGAGGTCGTAAAAGAGCTGCAGGTCGCAGGCCATGCCCTGGCGGATCTCGACGCCCCGCCGCTGCGCCAAGCGCAGGTTGTAGCGGCTCTTTTGCTTCATGGCCGCCAGCAGCGCCTCTTCATCGCGCCGCAGGTCGAGGAGGACCGTGTTGCGGAACTGCACCTGGCTTCCGGAAAAACGCCAGCCCCGCCGGGTGAGGAGCGCTGCCACGCGTGACGCCACAGGCGGCCGCGGCGAGAAGACCGGCGCGGCCTCGGGATAATAGACATCGGGGTCGATCTTGACAAACATCGCCCGGCGGCGACGCGCCAAGGCCTCGATCTCGGCCAGCACTTGCTCGACGCGGGCCTCGTCGTTCCAGTCCACGGCGGGACCGCGGGGCATGTACAGGATCGAGGCCGGCAGCAACGGCAAGGGCAGCGACAGGGCACGGCGCTCCAACACTGACGCCGCCGCCACGAGCTGCCCCCCGTCATGAAAGAGAAAACGCGTGGGGCGCCATCCGTGGCGTCCCTTCAGCTCGCCCCAGGCCCAGGACTGCAAGACCTGCGGATCGGGGAGGTCCAGCAGGGCCCGATCCCAGGCCCCTGCGCCGGTCACGGCAACAACATCCATCAGCTGGTCTGCCTCGCCGCCCGCGCCGGCAGCTCGCGGAGCGCCAACGCCGCGCTGTACAGCCTGTAGCGAAGCGGAGCATAGACCAAGTCCCAGGCGCCGGTGGTCCGCAGCAAGCGCCCACCAAAGCCGCGCTTGAAGCGGTAGACGCCCCACAAACCATCGCTGCGGCCGGTGAAGCCGGCCTCCAGGATCTCCTCGTCTGCGTCGGGCACGCCCCACAGGTCGTAGAAGAGGCAGCCCTGGTTGCGCGCCCAGAGCATGGCCTCCCACTGGAGGACGTAGGTGGGCATCAGGTCACGCTGCTCGTCGGAGGAAGCGCCATACATGTAGCAAGCGGTCTGGCCAAAGGCTATGGCAACCAGGCCCGCCAGCAGCCGGCCCTCGTGCTCGGCCAGCAGCAGACAGCCCCGGCCGCGGGACACGAGCAGGGCATGTGCAGCCTCGTAGTAGGCCGGGCTGTGGATGGCAAAGCCGTCGCGCCGGGCCGTCTGCTCCATGAGGGCGTAGAAGGCCGGCAGGTCCGCCTCGGTCCCGGGACGCACCGCCACCCCCTTGCGCGCTGCCAGGCGCACGTTGTAGCGGGTCTTTTGTTTCATGCGTCCCAGCAGCGCCTCCGGCTCAGCCTCGAGATCGACGATGAGGGTGCGCCGCGGCTGCACGGCCTGGGAGCTGGGCCTGAAGCCCTGCGCCCGAAGCTGCCCGGCGAGGGCAGCATCTTCCTCGCGGTCTGGCTCGATTTTCAGGCAGATGGCTCGCTGCCGCCGTGCCAGGGGCCGGATGGCCGCGAGCAGGTCCGCGAGCGCTGCAGGGTCGTCAAGGCCGCCGGCCGGTCCCCGGGGCACGTAGGCGATCGTGCCCAGGCCAGGCAGCCGGCGAAACAAGACCTGGGCGACGGCCGGGCCGGCCGTTACCCGCGCCACGTCCCAGCCAAAGCGCGCCTTCAGCTCGCCCCAGGGCCACGTCTGCAGCAGGTGGCCGCCCGCCGCGGCCACCAGGCGGTCCCACTCCTCTGCCTGCGATCCTTGGTCCGTAGATGCCATGCCGCGGATTATAGCACGCCCGGCGAGGCATGGCAAAGGCACCGGGCGGGGCGGAGACTGGGGGGCAGGACCGGCAGTCCGGCCACGTCCGCCTGGCGACATGGACTCCGGCACGTGGCGCAAGCGGCCCGGTTGAGGCGGCCGGCAACAAGACTGCTCGTGGGCACTCGCCTGCAGCCGGGGGAATCGAGTGACGTCAAGGGTCGCCCACGGCGTCCCACCTCCGAAGTTTGCCCTGCGAGGTCCGTCAGTCTTGAGCCTGGTAGTGACGAACAGACGCAATCTGCCCCCCTAGAACTGCGTTTCCTCGAGCACAGCCGGGCTCTTCCTGGCACCTCACAAGATTGTACCAAAATGCACTCAAAGAACTTGCCTTTTGCAGAGACATGTGGCATAATAACGCCCGTCCTGAACTAGAAGAGGAGGATATGACGTTGTTGTCAGATTACAACTTTGTTGGCATTTATGCTGCCATAGCGATCGTCTTCCCCTTTGTGGCGCTGGGACTGGCGTGGGTCCTACGCCCGAAAAAACCCAATCCCGTAAAAGTCGATACGTACGAGTGTGGCCAGCAGGGCACCGGTGATGCCTGGGTGCGCTTCCGCGCCCAGTACTATATCTATGCCCTGGTCTTTGTCGTCTTTGACGTCGAGGCCGTCTTTCTCTTTCCCTGGGCGGTGGCCTACAATCGGGTTGGGCTCTGGGCCCTCGCCGAAGCCTTTCTCTTCCTCGGCATCCTCACGTTGGGCCTGGTCTACGCCTGGCGGAAGGGAGCCTTGCGCTGGCAGTAGTCGATGTCTGGTAGCCCTGCCTGACTTTGCGTTCCCACCGGGAGTCAGGCGACTGGGGTTGGAACCCGGGATCGTACAGAGGTGAAGCGTATGGATTTCATTCTGAACTTTTGGGTCGAGCTTGGCAACTGGGTTGCCGGCGTGCTGTCCGGCTGGGGCGTACCCGAGTGGGGAGTGAACCTCATCGCCGACATTGTCGGCGCCCTGGTGCTGCTAATCATTGGCGTCATGGCCGTCATTGTCTTTACGCCAATGGAGCGCAAGGTCATCGCCCGCATGCAGGACCGGCCGGGCCCGAACCGTACGTGGGGCTATGGCGCCATCCAGGCCTTTGCCGACGCTATCAAGATGCTCACCAAGGAGGACATCACCCCAAGCAAGGCCGACCGCGCTCTACACATGCTGGCCCCGATCCTCGTGGTCATTCCTGCCCTCCTTGTCTTTGCCGTGCTGCCCTTCGGCCCGCGCCTGGTGGGGCAGGACCTGAACGTCGGAGTGCTCTATTTCGTAGCCATCGGCGCCGTGCACGTGTTGGCCGTGCTCATCGCCGCGTGGGGCTCGAACAACAAGTTCGCCCTGCTGAGCGGTTTTCGCGTCGTGAACCAGTTGATCGCCTACGAGGTCCCGATGGTTCTCTGCATTCTGGCCGTGATCCTGTTCACGGGCACGATGTCTACCCAGGGAATCGTCGAGGCGCAGCCGATCCCGTTTGGGGTAGTCATGCCCATCGCGGCGGTCATCTTTCTGATCTCGTCCCTGGCCGAGACCAACCGCTCGCCCGTGGATCTCATCGAAGCCGATTCGGAGATGGTCGCCGGCTACATGGTCGAGTACAGCGGCATGAAGTTTGCGATGTTCTTTATCGCCGAATATGTCAACATGTTCGCCGCCGGCATCCTCTTTGCAACCCTCTTCCTGGGAGGCTGGAAGTTCTTCGGGCTGGAGGACCTGGCCCCGGTACTAACACCGTTCATCGTCTTTTTCAAGGCCGCTTTTGTCATCTTCCTGATGCTTTGGTTCCGGGCCACCTACCCCCGCGTGCGCTACGACCAGCTCGTCGGCTTTGCCTGGAAGTTCCTGGTGCCCTTGGCCCTGGTCAACCTCCTGCTGGCGGGGCTCGTGGTCAAGATTCCGACGGAGGATGAGCTGCTACGCCCCTTCGTCCATGGTGGGATCATGCTGATCGGCAACCTGGTGGTCGTCATCCTGACCGTCATCATCCTCAACCGCGCGTCGCGGCGCGTGAGCTATGGGCCGGCGCTAGAGCAGATCGTCGCCGCGGAAAGGTAGGAGTCCATGACCGTCTCACACGTCGTGTTCATCATCCTCAGCATCGCTGCCCTGGCAGGTGCCCTGGGCACCGTGTTAAAGCGCAACCTCTTCCATTCGGCCCTTTTCCTGGTACTGTCTTTCGTCGGTGTGGCCGGCTTCTACCTCTTGCTGCAGGCAGAGCTGCTGGCCATGGTCCAGATCCTGGTCTACGTCGGAGCCATCGCCATCCTCATCGTCTTTGCCATTATGCTCTCCCGCCGGCTGATGTCGGACGACTACGAGGCGCGCAACGAGCAGTGGCTTTATGGGCTGATAACCGCCGTCCTCCTCTTCGGGCTGCTCGTCTACATCCTGACAAGGGTCACCTGGCCCGCAGCGCCGGCGGAGGTGCCGGCCGGGAGCATCGTGCAGTTGGGCGTCGAGCTGGTCAGCCCCAACGGCTACTTGCTGCCCTTCGAGGTTGCCTCCGTGCTGCTCCTGGTGGCTTTGGTCGGCTCCGTCATCATCGCCCGAGAGAAATAGGCGAGGGAGGAACGCACATGGATGTCCCGTTAACCTGGTATCTGGTCGTCGCTGCCGCCCTGTTCAGCATTGGCCTGTATGGCGCCCTGGCGCGGCGCAATGCCATCGGCGTCCTCATGGGTGTGGAGCTGATGCTGAACGCGGTCAACATCAACCTGCTGGCCTTCTGGCGGCACGTGGAGGCAGCCAGTGCTACCCTCTCGGGTCAGGTGTTTGCCATCATTGTCATTACGGTGGCCGCTGCCGAGGCCGCGGTGGGTTTGGCCCTGATCATCTCGGTCTATCGCAATCGTAACACCGTCGACGTCGAAGACGTTGACGTGATGAAACTGTAGAGGAGCGAGAAGTCGATGGCCGAAACCTTTTTCAATCTTACCTGGTTGATCCCATTCTTACCCCTGACCGCCTTTACGCTCATCGTTCTGGTCACCTACCGCCATCGCCTGCTCAGCACCTGGTTGGCCTGGCTGGGCATCGGGCTGGCCTGGATCCTGGGCTGGGGCGTCTTTTTCGCGGTCCGGGCAGAGCCGCAGGGACTCACGCCCCCGACCGGAGGGATCCCCATCCCGCTGTACACCATTCCGACCGGAACTACCGAGCTGCAGCTTGGCTTCCAGGTCGACACGCTGACCAGCCTGATGCTGTTCATGGTGCCCTTTGTGTGCTTGATGATCTTTATCTACTCCAAGGGCTACATGAACTTTGGAACCAGCGACGTGGATCCGCGCTACTCTCGTTTCTTTGCCTACATCTCGCTCTTTGCGTGCGGCATGTTGGGCCTCGTGATCGCGGACAATTTCCTGACGCTCCTGATCTTCTGGGAGCTGATGGGCCTCTGCTCCTACCTGCTCATCGGCTTCTGGTTTGACAAATCGTACCCGGATCCGAAGCGCATCACGCCCAAGCAGGCCGGCTTGAAGGCCTTTCTGACCACGCGCATTGGCGACGCCCTGATGCTGGCCGGCATTCTCTTGCTCTACTCCCAGGTCAAGACCCTCACCTTCCGCGAGGTGTTCGCTCCGGAGACACTGGAGCACCTGGCGACGACCTATGCCTTCCCCGGCATGCCCTGGGCGACGCTCATCGCCGTCCTCATCTTTGGCGGGGCGGTGGGCAAGAGCGCCCAGTTCCCGCTGCACGTTTGGCTGCCCGACGCTATGGAGGGCCCGACGCCGGTGAGCGCCCTGATCCACGCGGCAACCATGGTCTCGGCAGGCGTCTACCTCGTCGCCCGTTCCTTCCCCCTCTTTGTAGCCGTCGAAGGCGGCTGGCAGCTTCAGGTCGTGGCCTTTATCGGCGCGTTTACGGCCATCTTTGCCAGCACCATCGCCATCGCGCAGAACGACATCAAGCGCGTGCTGGCCTATTCAACCATCAGCCAGCTGGGTTATATGATCGCCGCCCTGGGCATCGGGGCCTACGTCGCGGCAGTCTTTCACCTCATTACCCACTCGTTTTTCAAGGCCCTGCTCTTCATGGGCTCCGGTTCCGTGATCCACGGCGTAGAGCACGGCTACCACCACGTTCATGACCACGCCGGGGGATCGGAGTCACACGAGCACAAGGCCGAGTTCGACGCCAACGATATGATGAACATGGGCGGTCTGCTGCGCCGCATGCCGGCCACGGGTTGGACGTTTATCATCGGCGCCCTGGCCCTCACGGGGATCCCCGTCTGGGCCGGATTCTGGAGCAAGGACGAGATCCTGGCCGATGCCTGGAACGCCTTCATGCACGGCGGGCACTTTGGCGTCAGCGCCAACTGGGGCTTTTTCGTCTGGCTGCTGCTGACCATCGCCGCTTTCCTGACGGCCTTTTACACCGGCAGGCAGATCTTCTTGACCTTTGCCGGCCGGCCGCGCACCGAGGCAGCCGCCCACGCGCCCGAAAGCGTGCCGAGCAAGACCTGGCCGCTGGCCATCCTGGCCGCCTTTGCCACCCTGTTGGGCCTGGCCGGCACACCCTGGGCAAATCAGTTCTACCAGCTCCTGGGAGAAGAGGCCGAGATCCTGGGAGAACGCATA
>JBFYTF010000111.1:0-7210 GCA_041300865.1 Anaerolineae bacterium | reverse complement strand
ATGATCGACCAGACGGTGCTCCGGTACTTGGGCAGGTAGCCCGGCCCCGGCTCGGCCCAGTAGCCGGCGGGATCCATGGCCTCCAGAACCTGGGCGATGGGGCCCCGGGCGTGGGCCTCCCGGCGCGCGACGAGCAGCTCACCGTCGTCGCCGGGCCGGTCCAGGAGGTCGCGCAGCGCCAGGTAGCGCACCCCCGGGCAGCCAGGCTCCAACAGCCACGATAGAGAATCGCCCCGCAGTTGTCCTCGCCACGACATGGTCACCTCCCGCCCCGGCCCGCCGGGCTTCAAGGCCGGCACGTGCTGTCCTCAAGGCGCCGCGGAACGAAAGGGCAAAGGCGTCCGCTACGCCGCCTGCTTGTCCGCGATCTCCCTGGCCCACGCGGCAGCGCGCTCTACCTCGCCCTCCACGAGCGGACCCTCTTTGCCCTGGACGAAAAAGGCACCCGGAGACCCGACGGGAGTGCCGCCCTTCTCCTTCAGCGCCGCCGCTATCTTGAGTGCGGCGTAGCCAAAGATGCGCACCCACTTGGCCGTCAGCCGGGTGTCAAAACTTGCCACGCGCACGCCGGCCAGCGCCGAGAGCCGGTCGAGAAAGCCTTTGGCCGCCTCGGTGGGCCGGCCGCCCTGCGTCGGCGCCCCGACGACGAGCAGGTCGCCGGCCTCCAGGCCGGAGGCGTCGGCGCCACTGGCGGCCTGCAGCGTGACCTCGCCGGGCAGCGCGCCGGCGATCGCCTCGGCGATTGTCTTTGTGTTGCCATAGACCGAATCATAAACCACGATCGTCTTCATTGGTTGTCCCTTTCCCTCTAGGTACGAATGGGCTGCGGCTGTGCGGGCCTGGGCGCTGCCTTCTTGGGCAGTGGCTTCAGCCCGAACAGAACGCGCATCACGTTAAAGCGCCGTACCAGGAGCTCGTAGATGGCCAGGATGACGGCGAACGAGGCGACCAGGATCAGGCCAAACTTGGCCAGGTCCGGGATGTCCCACTGCACGACAAAGTAGCCCACGCCCAGGATGACCGACTGGTGCAGGATGTAGAACGGCAGGACCGCCTCGCCGGCATAGCCCAGGAAGGGCCGGTAGACGGTCAGACGCTGCATCCCCAGGCCGAGGATGCCCAGGACCAAACACCAAGAGGAGAGGCTGTGGATCATGGTCGTCAGGGCGTATTCCTGCGTGCCGAACCGCTCCTCGCCCGAACCGCCGGTCAGAACCGCTACGACGACGAGCAGCAAGAGCCCGGCGGCCAGCGACAGCCATCGCTGGCGCCGGATTCGATCCTGCACACCCTGGTGCGAGTAGATAACCAGGCCGCCGGCAAAGAAAAAGAGGTAGGCAGGCAGGCTCCAACCACCCCAATCGCGGCTCAAGAAAACGTTGGCGGGGTCGAGGAAGGGCATCAGCAGCGTGCCCGGCACGGCCAGCAGGTAAACCGCCCCCGGCAGGGCGAGGAAATCGCCCAGGCGGGCCATCAGCCGCCGGCCCGAACCGGCCAACAGCCAATGGAACAAGGGCAGGCAGACAATGCTGTAGACAAAGAGGACTTCCAGGTACCAGAGGTGCAATCCCATCCAGGCAAAATTGCCGCCGAACAGGTAAAGCCCGTCAAAGTAGTGCGGCAAGAAGTCAAAGAACGAGCCTCGGAAGGCATATTGCGTCCGCCTCTCGAGGTAGACGCACAGGATGATGTGGCTGAAGATGCCCACCACCAGGGGCACGAGGAGGCGCAGCGTGCGATCCTTCACGAACCTGGCCGGCCCCTTGCGCAGGGCAAAGAACGTGCTCGCCCCCGAGACCAGGAAGAGGAGAGGCATCAGCCAGGTGACAACCAGGCCGGCCCCTGTCTCCAGGGCGGGGTAGGTCGTGCTGTTCTTGACGTGCCAACCCGCAGTGTCAAAGAACCGCGCGCAGTGAGCCACGAACACGAGCAGCACGGCCAACACGCGCAGCCAGTCCAATTCGAAGCGGCGTCGCCCTGCTAGAGCTTCCACGGCTTGCTTCTCCCCTCCAGGTTTGTGACCGGCTGAGTATACCACAAAACCGCGCGCGTGTCACCCCGAAAGACAACAACTGATTGGGCAGCAGGCGGCGACCCGTTGCGCACCAAATCCGTTGTGCCGCTGACAGGGCAGACAAGCTACTCCGAGCGGAAGCGCCAGGTGGCCAGCAGCATGAAGGCCAGGGTGTAGGCCAGGAGCACCCCAGCCGGCAACAGAACCGCGCCCAGCTCCTGGCCGCGGACCACGAGGTTCTGAAAACCGTCCATCGCCCAGGCAGTTGGCATGAGGTGGCCGATGGCAGCAAAAGCCCCGCCCGCGGTCTCCAGGGGGAACCAGGCGCCCCCCAGGGCGGCAAAGAGCATCATGGCGACCATGGAGAACATGACAACGTGCTCTTCGCCCCGGGCCAGCGTTCCTATCAGCAGGCCCAGGCTCGTCACCCAGAGCGCCAGGGCGACGAGCATCAGCAGTGTGCCCAGCGGCTCCCGGGCATAGTTCACGCCGAGGGCCAGCTGGCCGAGGGCCACCAGGACCAGGCTCTGCAGAAACACCACGGCGAACATGGCCAGCAAGTGCCCGGCCATGACCTGGACGCGGTGGATGGGCGTGGTGAGGAGCCGCCGCAGGGTGCCCGAGTTGCGCTCCATGACCAGGGCCGTGGCCGAAGTGACCAGGCTGAACACAGCGAACTGGACGAGCATGCCCGGCGACGATTGCAGGAACCCGGACGGTGTTCCCGCGCTCCTCGCCCTGACACCGGTTGCCGGCTCGAGGACGACGCCCAGTGCCGGTTGCTGCCAGGCGGCGCCGGCCTCCGCCAGGCCGGCCTGCCAGGCGGCCTGCCGCGCATCCTCGCCGGCAAAGGGCGCTCGGGCGTCCAGGACCATGATGCTCAGGCGGGCGGCCTCGGCGGCACCCAGCAGACGGGCAGCGGAGGCACGCAGGGCCGTTGCCACCGTCTGCCCGGTCGTCGTCTCGGGGACGACGACGGTCAAAGGCAGGGGCTCGGCGCCGGTCTCGAGGGACACGGCTTGGGCGCTCCAGCCCTCGGGCACGATGACCGCGGCGGCCAGCTCGCCCCCCTGCACTTGCCCATCGACCCGGGTAACGTCGTCCGCCGCGAGCGGCAGCACCTCGAGGCCCGCCGTGGTCGCCACCAGGGCGCGTAGCTGCTCACCGAGGGTGCCCTCCGCATCGCAGTCCACCCAGCCGACCGGGAGCCGCGCCTCTTGATCCGACGCGCCGAAAGCAAAGCCCATGAAGACGGTGAATACGACGGGCATGAGCACCAGGAACAGCAGCGACTTCTTGTCGCGGACGACCTCCAGCAGATCCTTCAAAGCGATGTCGACGACGCGCATGACAGCCCCCTTAGGCGAAGCGCCGGCGAAAGAGCAGCACGCCGGCCGCAAACAGGGCCACGCCGGCGGCGAGCATCACCGCCAGGGGTAGCAGGATCTCTGCCGGGCCGGCGCCACCGAGAGCCAGCCGCCAGCCGCGCATGGCCCAACCCTGGGGCAGGACGAGGCTCACCTTGTCGAACACGCCCGGCTGGCTCGGATCGCCCGTGGGGATCAGGCCGCCGAGCAGGCCACTCAGCGTCATGACCAGGCCCATGACCGGCCCTGTCTGGCGCGAGCTCTTGACGAGCGAGATCACGAACACGCCAAATCCCGCCCCGGCGACGATGAGGCCCACGGTCAAGAGCGCCGTGGTCGCCGGTTGGCCCCAGTGGATGTCAAAGAGCAACCGCCCGGCGATCAGCAGCACCGACACCTGCACCGCCAGCGTGAGCACGATGGCCAGGAACTTGCCACCCAGCACTGCCGACCGTGCCGTCGGCGTGGTAAAGAGCCGCGCCAGCGTGCCTTCTTCGTCCTCGTAGAGCAGGGTCGAGGCACCGGCAGCGCCCGTGAAAAAGGCGAAAAAGATGGTCATACCGCCGAGGACGGGGCCAAGCATGCGGCTTACGATGTCGCCGGCGGGCGCCTCGCCCTGAGGGGTGCGGGTCGTAAGGATGGGCGTCACGGCACGGGCACCGTCGGACGTGCGGGCTGCGGCCTGCACCCAGGCGACGTATGCCGCCTGGACCTCCTCGATGGCCCGCGCGTCGAGGGCCAGGCCGCGGTCCTGCAGGCCGTGGGCGGTCACCTGCAGCGCAATCTTTAATCCTGAAAAGGCGTCCAGGTACTCGCCGACTACCAGGTGTACCAGCGCCGGCTGGATGCTCAGGGTCGGGTCGTGGACCAGGGTGACCGTCGCCTTGGCACCCGGCTCCACGACGGCGCGGGAGAAGCCCGCGGGGATGAGGATGGCCACGTCGGCTGCCTGGCTGTCGACGGCAGCCCGGGCGCTGGCTTCGTCGGGCGAGAGCGCCACCTGGAGCAGCCCGGCTAGCTCCTCGCCCTGCAGGTGCTCGGCCAGCATTTTGCCCGCCGCCAGGCCCGAGTGCGTGTCGGCGCGATCCATGTTGGCCACCTGGACACGCGTCAGCGGCAGCTCGAAGCTACCACCGCCGGCCCGGCCGAAAGCAAAGTAGATGAGCCCTGTAATGAGCAGCGGCACGACGAACATCATCACCAGCAGCATGGCGCTGCGGAAAGAGCGGAGCAGATCTTTCAGAGCGATGTCCCAGATCTTCACATTCACCTCCTCCTCGCAAGGCGGGGCGCAACCTCGCCCCCGTTCCATCTCAGTCGCGCAGGGTGCGGCCGGTCAGGTGCAGAAACACCGCCTCAAGGTTCGGCTCCTGGATGTCTATCGAGGTGATGCGCACGCCCAGCCGCGCCGCCGACTCGAACAGGCGGGGCAGGACGCGGTTGCTGTCATCGACCAGGAGGTTGACTGTGCCATTCTCGCCTGAGGCGCGCGACACGCCCTCGGTTGCCCGCCAGGTATCGATGACCCGTGCCGACTCGGCGTTGAGGCTCAAATCCACACGGCTCAGCTCACCGACGACCTGCACCAGCTCACCCTGCGTGCCCTGGGCAATGACCTGGCCCTGGTCCATGATGACGATCCGGTCCGAGAGCTCCTGGGCCTCTTCCATGTAGTGGGTGGTGTACAACACCGTCGTACCCGCCCGGTTCAGCTCCTTGACGCTGTCCAGGATATGCCGGCGGCTCTGCGGGTCGATGCCTACCGTTGGCTCGTCCAGGATCAGGACCTCGGGCCGGTGCAGCAGGGCAATGCCCACATTCAGCCGGCGCTTCATGCCGCCGGAGAACTTGGCCACGGCCCCCTTCGTGCGGTCGCCCAAGCCCACGATCTCCAGAACCTCGTCCACCCGCTCCTGTTGCGCGGCGCCCCGCAGCCCGTACATCTTGGCCCAGAAGACCAGGTTCTCACGGGCGGAGAGGTCGGGGTAGAGGGCGACCTCCTGGGGCACGACGCCGATGACCGAGCGCACGGCCATCTGCTCGCTGCGGATAGAGTGGCCCATGATCCTGGCCTCACCGGAAGTGGGCTCCTGCAGGCAGGAGAGCATAGAGATGGTCGTGCTCTTGCCCGCGCCGTTGGGGCCCAGGAGGCTCAGGATCTCACCCTGGGCCACGTCAAAGTGGATGCCCTGCACGGCATGCACCGCGCCAAACTGCTTGTGCAGCCCCAGCACCTCGATTGCATGGTTGTTGTCCATGGATCCCTCCTTCTTCTCGAGGTAGGGCGCACCCCAGGTGCACCGTACCTTGAAAGGTTCTGCCTGTTGGGAGCATACCATGCTCCCGCCCGGCCTGCATCGGCCAAAGGGTGGATTCCGGCCAACAAAAAAGGACCACCAACCAGGCGGTCCTTTGCTACGAGAAAAGTAGCCAACCGTATCACATTTGCGGTAGAGACCGATCTCCTCCCGTTCAGGATCAAGACAAAGCCTGGAGACGGCCGCAGCCCGAAGAGTGCGGCGCGCAGGGCCAGGCGCCCTTAGCTGGCTCGGACGAGCAGCAGCGGCTTGGTTCCAGCTCGCAGCACGCGATCGGCGACGCTGCCCAGGGCCCAGCGCGCCAGGCCGGTCCGGCCGTGGGTGGACATGGCGATGAGGTCTATCTGGTGCGCTTCGGCGTACTCGACGATGCACGCCGCGACAGAGCCAACGGAGAGGGCGGTGGTCACCGTGAGCCGCTCCGCGGACAGTCGCGCCGCCACCTGATCGAGGTACGCCTGCGCATCCCTCTCCGCCGTCTCGACGGCCCCCTGCACCGGGAGATACCAGTCGCCAGTCATCGAGCCGGAGACGTAGGCGATGGGCACCTGGAAGAGGACCACCCGCGAGTCCAGCGCCCGGGCCACGGCCGTGACCACCGGCAAGATCGCCTCCGCCAGCTGCGATCCGTCCAGCGGCACGAGAATCCGGCGGCAGGCATGCACCTCAGGGAGTCCCTCTGCCTGGCGTTCTCCGGCGCGCACCAGGAGCAGTGGCACACGGGCGGTCTGCAGCACCCTCTCGGCCACGCTGCCGTGAGTCCAACGCTTCAGACCGCTGTAGCCGTGGGTGGCCATGACGATATAGTTGATGCCCGAGGCCGGATCGCCGGCATACTGCAGGATGGCCTCCGCCGCCGGTCCCGGCCGGATGGCATACTGCGCTGCCAGGCCCCGGGCGTCCAATTCCTGCACCTGCCGGCGCAAATAGTCCTCCGCCTCGAGGGCCAGGCGGTCCAGCAGCGGCTCGGCCTCCAACCCAGCCTTGCCCAGAGCGTCCTGGGCATCGGGCTCGATGGAGACGGCGCGAAACAGGACCAATTCAGACGGTAGGCCGCCGGCCAGCATCGCCGCACAGGATAGCGACTGCTCGGCCAGATGTGAACCGTCCAACGGAACAAGGATTCGAGTTACCATACTTCACCTCTCTTCCGGTCCCTACGACGTGGCCTCTGCCCGGCACCCACACGTGCCGCCTGCACAGTGTGCTATGATGGTGCGTCTGCTTTCATTATAGGCCAGGCGGGGGCGCTTGTCAATAGCTGTGGGCAATGAACGGTGGCGCCCGGCCGGGCGTTCAACTGGTGGACGGTCGCGCCGCGCGTCGTCCGGCAAACTCAGGGCAACGAGGCTGAAGCATGTCCGAGAATATGAAGCCCCTCTTTCCATCTGTCGAGACCGCTCGCCTGACCCTGCGCCCCTTGCGGGCCACCGACGCGGCGGTCCTGCACCGCATCTACCAATCTGACGGAGTCTTGCAGTACTTTCCCATCCCCTCGCCCCCCTCGCCCG
>JBFYTF010000131.1:0-4234 GCA_041300865.1 Anaerolineae bacterium | reverse complement strand
GCCATTTGCCTTCCCCGAGCGGATGCAGCCCCACGAGCTGAGCCTGGCGGGCTGGAACAAGACGCTGGCCGTCAGCCTGAACGGGTACTTTTACTGCGCCCAACAGGCCATACGGCGGATGTTAGACCAGGGTGGTGGAGTGATCCTCAACATCGGGTCCATAGCGGGCATGTCAGGTATGGGGCGGGGCAACTTTCCATACAGCGTTGCCAAGGG
Source organism: Anaerolineae bacterium (assembly GCA_041300865.1). GTDB lineage: Bacteria > Chloroflexota > Anaerolineae > JAAYZQ01 > JAAYZQ01 > JAAYZQ01. The sequence goes on along the minus strand of JBFYTF010000131.1, from coordinate 4,018 downwards.
TGGCGTGGTACAGCTAACTCGAGAACTGGCCGTAGAGTATGCCCGGCGGGGAATCCGGGTCAATGCCATCCTTCCCGCCCAGGTTATGACTCCTGGCTTTCGCAAGGGCCTGGTGGACGATCCACGCTTTGGCCAGAAGCTGCAGGAGCGGCTCATCGCCGGTATTCCCCTCGGCCGGATGCTCGAGCCCGAGGATTTTGTCGGAGCTGCGCTCCTGCTTTGCTCGGATGCCGGCGCAGCCATCACAGGCGCGCTGCTACCTGTGGACGGCGGCAACCTGGCCATGAACGCCGGCGGCAACCACACGTGGCCCGTGGAGTGAGTGCGGTTCCGGGCGCCGAAGCCCGGACCCGGAGGAGGACGGATGGGCTTTCAACCTGCGCTAGGCGACGCGATGACTTCGCGGGAGCGAGTTCTTGCCGCCCTGGAACACCGACAACCCGACCGCGTGCCTCGTGACCTGGGTGGCACCACGGCCACGGGCATCAACACCGTCGCCTATCGAAACCTGGTGAATTACCTGGGGCTTGACGAGGAGGTCAAGCTCTTCAGCCAGCGGGTCCGCCTGGCCGAGGTATCGGAAGCCGTCCTGGCCCGCTTCAAGAGCGACACACGCTGTGTGATGCCTGGCGGTTCCTTTGGCGTCGGTGAGCCCAACGGCGATGGGACATTTACCGATGGTTACGGGATCGTGCGCGCTCTGCCCGGGGAGAAGGGACACTGGTACGTGGTGCGCATGCCGCTGGCCGGTACCGTCACTCGCCAGGACGTTGCGACGGCAGCCAGGAACTGGCCAGATCCGGCGGACCCGGTGTACACTGCAGGGGTGGCTGAGCGGGCGCGCCGTCTGCGCGAGGAGACAGACTGTGCGGTCGTTCTCAACCTGCCTTTGGGTGTGATTCACCTAGCCCAATGGCTGCGTGGCATGGAAGACTGGCTGGTGGACCTGGTGCGCGACCCCGAGTTCAGCATTTACCTGCTCGACGTTTTGTTGGAGCGCTGGCTGGAGGTCACGAAGCGGCTGCTGGACGCGGTTGTTGGCAACGTGGACGTCCTCTTTTATGCCGAAGACGTAGCCTTTCACAACGGCCCCATGGTCTCGCCCAAAACCTACAAGCGCATCATACAGCCCTACCAGCAGCGCGTCTTTCGGACTCTGCACGCCTGGTCGAACGCGAAGATTCTGTTCCACAACTGCGGTTCGGTGACGTGGCAGCTCCCCGATCTGATCGAGTGGGGCGTGGATGCCCTGAACCCGGTGCAGGTCAACTCCCACGACATGGGAGACACGGCGTCCCTTAAGAGGCGATTTGGCGACAAAATTGCTTTCTGGGGGGCCGTCGACACGAGCTATGTCCTGCCGCGGGGCACGCCCGAAGAAGTGGGCGCAGAAGTGCGGCGCCGGATCTCGGACCTGGCGCCGGGAGGAGGCTACGTGCTGGGGAGTGTGCACAACATCCAGGCCGAGGTGCCGCCGGAGAACATTTGCGCCATGTGGGAAGCGGCGGACAAAGAGGAAACGACATGGCGGAAATGACGTCTCGGGAGCGTGTGGCCGCGGCCCTGCGCCACGAAGAGCCGGATCGCGTTCCCCTGGACATCGGGGGAGGACAGAGCACCAGTCTGATCGCCGAGGCGTACGAGAACCTCAAAATGCACCTCGGGGTTAAGGCCGAACCTCGATCCCTGCAAGAGATCTACCGGGTGGCGCGCTTGGACGAAGACGTGATGGTGCGCCTCGGCAGCGACGTGCGGCCGGTCATTTTAAAGGACGCTCAAAACTGGCGCCCCCCGTCCTCAGAGCCCGGAACGACCGTCGACGAGTTCGGGGTCCGGTGGCGCCAGGTCGCCTTTTCGGGTGGCTTTTACTGGGAAGTGATCGAGTCACCCCTGGCCAGGGCGACCATCGAGGACCTGGAATCGCACCCGTGGCCCGATCCTCTGGATCCGGGGCGCTACGACGGGCTGGCCGAGGAGATTCGGGACCTGTACCACAACACATCCTACGCGCTGCTGGGCGACTGCGGTTTCAAGAACTTTTTCGAGCGCTGCTGGTCGCTCGTGGGGATGGAACGAGCCCTCATTGACCTCGTGGCCGACCAAGCATTCTACCGGGCGCTGCTCGACCGGCTGTTCGAGATCAATGCCGCCGCGACGAGGCGCTTTCTGGAGATTACGGGCCCGTACCTGACCGCGATTCGAACGTCGGATGACCTGGCCACCCAGGCGTCGCTGCTCATGTCACCGAAGACCTATCGGCAGTTAATCAAGCCGTACCACGTTCGCTACTTTGCCCTCATCCGTGAGTGGACCGACGCCAAGATTTTCTATCACTCCTGTGGCAACATTGTTCCCCTCCTGGACGACCTTATCGAGGCGGGGATCGAAGTGTTGAACCCGGTGCAGGCGACGACGTGGGAAGACCCGGCCGCCGTAAAGGCTCGATATGGAGACCGCCTGTCGTTTTGGGGCGGGATCGACAGCCAGCAGGTCCTGCCATACGGGACCCCGGAGCAAGTGCGCGACGAGGTGGCGCTCCGTATTCGCCAGTTCGGCCAGGGGGGTGGCTTTGTCGCCGGCTCGGTGCACCTGATGCAGGCCGATGTCCCGCCGCAGAACGTCATCGCCTTGAGCCAGGCAGTGCGCGACCTGGGGGTCTATCCCCTGGATAGAGTTGCCGAGCAATCTGGATAGGAGGGACGCTCAAGTTGGCCTCACAAGTGATCCTGCCCAAGCTGACGTACGAAATGGAGGAAGGGCACATCCTGGAGTGGTTGTGCGAGGAAGGAGACCAGGTGGCGGTGGGCCAGGTGCTCTTTGTGGTCGAGACCGACAAGGCCGCCGTGGACGTGCCCGCTGAGACGGACGGCACCCTGCTGAAAGTGCTGGTGCCCGCCGGGGAAACGGTTCGGGTTAGCACGCTCCTGGCGTGGATCGGCCGGCCAGGCGAGGTCATTCCCGGAACGGAAGCGGCCCTGCCCGAGGATGGGCAGCCCGCCGCCGCTCCCATAGGATCGACCGTGCTCATGGCGCCCGCTGGCTCCTCCGAGCCATTAGTGCCGCCCCCCGAGATCCCGGCCTCCCCAGACAGGCAGGGAGGGATGGCAGTATCGCCGGTGGCCAAGCGCCTGGCGCTCGAGTTGGGAGTCGATCTGAGCGGCGTGCAGGCGTTCGTGGGACCCAAGCGCGTCCGCGAGGCGGATGTGCGGGCTTATGCCGAGTCGCTCAAGGCCGCACCAGATGCAAAGCCGACGCCCTCAGCCGAGGCTGAATTCGAGCTAATGGCGCTGACGACGGTGCAGCGAGCCATGGCCACCCATTTACGGCAGGCGGCGGCCATTCCGCAGTTCTCTGCAGCCTGCGAAGTGGACCTGACGGCCATGAAGCGGCTACGGGACGAGATCCGTCCCGGCTGGGAACTGGCCCACGGCTTGCGCCTGACCTATACCCACATGCTGGCTGCCGTGGTAACCCGGGCGCTGGAGCGCTGCCCTACCCTTAACGCGAGTTGGACGGACGAGGGTGTCCGCCTGTATGGCGCGGTCCACCTGGGGGTGGCGATGGCCTCGGAGCGAGGACTTGTGGTGCCGGTGGTGCGCAACGCCAACCGGAGGACGGCGATCAAGATCGCCGCCGAGATCGTCCGCCTGAAACAAGCCGTCGAGCGCAACCGGCTGACGCCCGAGGATCTTCAAGGAGGAACGTTCACCATTACCAACGTGGGGATGCAGGGCATCGCCCTGTCGATCCCTTTGCTCAACCCACCCCAGAGTGCGATCCTGGGGATAGGCGCAGAGCGAAGTCAGGTGGTGTTGCAGGACAACAGGCTGTGGGCCCGCCCTGCGATGTGGATCACGGTGACCAGCGATCACCGTGTGGTCGACGGCGCGGCCGCGGCGGCGTTCTTACAGCAGGTCCAATCGCTGATCGAGAACCCGGACGGCGCCCTGGAATGGCGATAAACGTGGAGCAGAGGAGGATCAGCAGATGACGGAGTTGAGCCAGGAGCTGCAGCTGC
>JBFYTF010000104.1:0-5642 GCA_041300865.1 Anaerolineae bacterium | reverse complement strand
CGGCGATGGCTGCCTGGCGCTCGACGGCGCTGGCGCCGGCGGGCACGCGCTGCTCCGCCTGCTGGCCTACCCAGTCCTGCATCTGGGTGATGACACCCAGGATCGAGGAGCCGTTTGCCTGCCGGATGGGCTGGCCCTTCTCATCCGCGCCGAAGGGGCGCCCCTCCATGTGCACCGGAAGAGGTGGAAGCTCCTCCTCCACGCTTTTTGGAGGAGGGGTGTCACCGGGCCGCGCCGTGACGGCAGAGCCCGTCATGGATCGGGCTGCCTTGCCGGCCGGCTCTGGCAGATGCTCCCCTGGCTCTTTGCGGTCCACGGGCAGCCACGGTAACAGGCGGCTCAGTCCCCGGCGCTGGGGTTCCTGCCATGTGAATTCCCATTCGCAACAGGGGTCACCATGCAACTGGCACTGGTTCTCCCGGACCTCGGCAACCGGCAGGCCGGCGACGATCCGCGGGATCTGGGCGAGCGCGCCCTGCCCATGCCGGCACCCGCTCAAGAGATAGATCCGCCGCAGGCCTTCGGGTAGCTCGGCCAGTTCCCGACTGGCGAAATACTGGATGACCGCCGAGCCGGGACCCGCGCGCACCGGCCGCATCTCCGCCTCGGCAAACTTGGACACCAGGCGGGGCAGCATCTTGTAGACCTGGGCCAGCGAAAAGGGACGGCCCAGGTAGGCCAGGGAGGCCGGAATGGTCTTGACTGCCCGGTTGTAGTGGTAGTCCGGGTCGCCTGATATCTGGCGGCAGATCTCGCAGGCAAAGGCGTCGAACTCGGTGGAGTAGCTGTGCGCCTCGTCCAGCAGATAATCGGCGGTCACGTGATACAGGGCATCGGGGATGGCCGCGTTGATGCGGGCCACCAGCTCCTCCAACGCCGCCTCACGCGCCCGGGCGAGGTGTGTCTCGCGCTCCGCGCCCCCAATCTCGGGGGGCAGGGAGGCGGCGGCCCGCCGGACCACGCATTCCAGCATGTACTCCACCGCGCCGCGGATGACGTGGCCCCTGGTATGGGTGATGGCCCGCCCGGCCTCGTCGGCCCCAAAGGGACGCCCCACCATGCGCGCCGGGAGCGGGGGCAGGGATGCGGCTACGTCGCCGGCCGATACGGTGTGAGTACTCATGGCTCGTTCTCCTTGTGTATGCACCTCTGCTGGCGGTGCTCGCCGGCCCCTAGCCGAACATCTTCCGACCATTCATTGTGGCATCTTTTTGTATTTTCCCGGTACCGCCGCGGAATCGCTGGACCGGAAGGCAAGCTCGACGCGGCCATCCTGCCCTCTCCAGGGCACCAGTACCGGCCCAGCATCCAGCTCCTGCAAGGCGCACACCTCCCCGTCTGCGGCCCAGATGGTGAGGAGCGCGGGCAGCGGCGTAGAAGTCCCTTCCGGCTCCACCTGGTGCGCCCAGACTTTTGCCTCGTGCGCAGGGATGTCCCTCAATTGGAAGGTCAAGCGGCGCAGCAGTTCCACATTGGGCACCTGGCGGGAGGCGGCGTGATAGCACACGTCGCCTTCGCCGTCCGTGGCGACCACATCAGCTTCTGCCGCTTTGCCACCTGCTACGACCGAAAACATCGCCTGCTCGTCCCCTCTGTTCTGGCGGAACTGCATCACCAGCCGGCGGTGGAAGGCCCCCTTTTTCGCGGCCCGCACGGTCAAGATCAGCACCGCCACGCCGCAGACCACCGCGGCGAGACGCTGCCCCGGATTTTGCCAGATCACCAGCCCGTGGAGCCAGATGCCGGCCAGGAAGAGCAGGTACACCGCTCCGAGCAGCAGCGGATGGCCGATGACGCGGTAGACCACCGCCGGCAGCAGATCCCCTTTCCTGCGGCTGGCGGCCAGCAGCAGCACGGGCATGATGCCGCTAAAAACGGACGCGCCCACCACGCCGCCGAAATTCATCACGCCGGTAAAGTTTTCATTGTGGCTGAACAGCAGCCACTCGGCGATCGCAAAGAGCAGCAGGACCGGCAGCAGGCACCACATGAAATGACCTCGGGCAAAAGGCGAGGGGACAGAGCCGCGCGATGGCACGCCGGCCTCTGGCAGGCGCTCGCGTACGGCATTGAACAGCGCCAGCGCAGTGTGCACCGAAACCATGGCGATGGCCAGGATGGCATAGACCGTCCCCAGCCCGTAGGCGGCCGGCCCCAGGACCGCGGCCAACGGCTCAATAGAGGTGCCCTGGTAGCTCGCCAGGTCATCCGGCGCGACGGCGCCGTGTACCGCCACCACCCACAGGCAGTAGAGAACGATGGCCACCAACTGGGCCGCCACCGTCCCCCGCAGGAGGGAGCGTCCGCCCGGGTCGCGGCGCAGGACGATCCGGCCGCAATTGCCAACCGAGTTGTGGCCGCAATAGGCCAACAGAATGACGCCAAAGATGAGCCCCAGGACTTGCGGATCGAAGGACTGCCCCTCGGCCAGGGGCATGGACGCCGGCAAAAGGTTCTCCGGTTGCAGCTGCCCCAGGGCCAGGAACGACAGGAGGAGAAGCAGCACCAGGTTGATCCCGCCGATGACCAGCGCCGAGGTGATGGTCGAGCTCAGCGAGCCGCGTGTCAGAAAGTAGAGACACACGACAAAAAGAACGCCCGCCCAGAGCTCAACCGGCAGCGGGATCACATCGCCCATCACCCGCGCAAAGCCGACGAAATAAGCCAACAGCGCGGTCGCATTCAGGGTGATGTTCGCCAGGGTGGAGACAAGAGAACCCAGGCCGCCCAGATACTCGCCCACCAAACGCCCAAAGAAGGCATTGCCGTAACGGACACTGCCGGTGCGGGTGACACTCTCGGCCATGGCGGCAATAGTGAGCACGTTGACCAGGCCCAGGATCACCAACAACACGAGGCCGCCACGGGGCCCAACGCGGGCCAGGGCAATGGGCAAGGCCAGGATTCCCGCCCCCACAGTCTCGGTCAGGGTCAATGCAAACGCCGTCCAGAAGGGCGGCAGCGATTCCAGCCGTACCGCAATGGTGTATTGGGCCCAACGGAGCCGCTCGGTCAGGGTATCCCGCGGTGTATAGACCGTTGCCAGAGGAACACCATACTGGGAGTCGTAGGCTGCCTGCACGGCCTCCGTGTCCAGGCCCAAAGCCCGGCGGATGTGAGGCACCGACCGGTACCTCACCCGGTACTTGGCGCCCAAAGCATGGGCGATCGCTGCCCGAAGGCGCACGTTGTCGGGCAGGAGGGACGCCCACAGGGGGACAAAGCGTTCCAGGTCCTGGATCCTTGGCCGCAGTGGCGGCTCACGGCCGAGGGCGAACGCTTCCAGGAAGGCAGAGTCTCGCCGGCGCTCGCCCTCTTCCGTCAGATGGACATCCATCTCCTGCTGTGCGTGCGCCATGCCATGCGCCGTCTTGCTCTCGATCAGAAAGAGCAAGGTGCGCGCTCGCCCGGCCGGCAAGCCGCCCAGGATTTCCTCTTTGGTCAGAAGCTCGTCCAAGGACCTGCCCCGCAAGGGTCTTTAGGCCAGCCGCTGGGCAACGTGCTGTAGGCTGGCAGTGATGGGATGGTCCGGATAGCGGGTCACAAAGACGCCCGCGCTGGCCAGGGCCATCATCTCGTCCGAATGGGGCAGGACTGCGGCCACTTCTGCCCCGTAGGCAAGTTCCACCCGCGCCCTGACCTCTTCCTCGGCAAACACCGCCGGCACCTTGTTCACCACGAGCATCATCTGCGGCACACTCAGCCGGCGCGCTACTTCAACCGTGACGCCCGTCCCCTGGTAATCCTGCTGGTCGGGCCGCAGGATGATGAGCAGCGCATCGGAGATGGCGATGGAGAGCAACGTCTCTTCATTCAGGCCGGGATGCGTGTCAATCATCAGGACGTCCAGGTCCAACGTCTCGATCAAATCTCGAAAGCCATCGTTGAGCAGCCCGACGTCATAGCCCTCCCGCAGGACGCGGGCGATCTCGCCGGCCTTGATGCTAGAAGGGACGAGGAACACGCGCCCGCGGATATCGCCGCCCAGGTTGGCCGTCACATCGTGGGCCGTCTCCTGGATCTCGCACTTGCCCCACAAGTAGTCGTTGAGCGAGTGCACCATGTCATCCTCTCCCAGCTCAAAGAGGACGTGGATGCCCGGCGACGCAATATCCGTGTCCACCACACCCACCCGGTACCCCAGCTTGGCGATGAGCGCGGCAAGGTTGGCCGTGGTGTTCGACTTGCCCGTTCCGCCGCGGAACGAATGCACAGATACGATCTTGGACATTTCTCTTCCTCCTCAGAAGGCGATCATTTTCCCGGGTTGCGGCGTTAGCCGCTCTCAACCTTTCAACGGCTGAAGCCGTCACTACATCCTCGCTGCCCGTCACCTTCGCTCCATGTAGTTGCGGCTTTAGCCGCTCTTCCTCTAGTACAGCTCCGGCATCTCGATGGGCTCTGGCTGCGGCTTGCACAGCCCGCAAAAGAGAGCATCGGATACGACGACCGCCTTCGGCGTGTTGCCATCGCCGACAAAAATGGTGATGATGGCCGGCATCCTTTTCATGTGCGCCTTGCACATGGCGCGACCACAAAAGATGCAGACCCCTCGGGCCGGCTCGTCACACTGGAAACACATCATGGCCGCGCCTCCTATTCCTCGACCTTGTCCTGGAGCGCCTGCCACAGGTCCAAGGGGATCTCGCGTTTCCGCGTTGGAGCGAGGCGCACCCGGTAGGCCGTCTTCCCGCCGACGGTTACCTCGCGGATGAAGCCCCGGTCCAGCATTTCTTCCAGGCATTGCTGAGCTTGCTGCTCATCCTGCTCCAGGAACCCCACCACGTCATCCATAGAAACCTGCCGCTGTCGCAATAGCCACTTGGCCAGCCGACCAAGCGGCTCTGGCAACAGCAGCACGTCGCTCATGGACAGGCCCGGCGATTTCTCGCGCGCTGCCAGCTCCCCCTCAACGCGGTCAAAGATGCCTCGTTTCACCAGTGCCTCCTATCGAGTGCCGATCCTGGGCCGCTTTCCCCGCAGCCGGGCCGCTCCCGCTCCGAGCAGCAGCGCGGCTTTGATAAGCAGACCCAAGATCAGCGGAATGCCGGCCATGAGCACCAGGCCGCCGACGAGAACAGCCGACAGGATGTCGCGGCCGCTCAAGACCGTGTCGATCAGGCCCCGCACCTGGCTCTGCCACAGGTAGATCGTGAGCAGCACGGTCAGCACGGTGAAAGCGCCCGTCAACAATCCGTAGATGGCAAATATCCGCTCCTCGCGGCTGAAAGGCGTACGCTCACGCAACAGCTTCCTGGCCAGCCTCCCCCGGACAAAGCCCAGCGACTTTTTGCGCAGCAGTGGGATCTCCAGCCAATCCATGATGATGAAATAGCCGTCCAGCTCCATGAATGGAGCAAGGTTCATCAGGACGCCCAGGTAGGCCACGGCCGCTGCCTGGAAGAGCACCGTGGCGACGGGTAGGCCGGGGAACAGGGCGATGACGATGATGAGCAGCCCGCCCACGAGCAGATCGGCCATCACGCCGGCAAATGAAGTGGCGATCCGCGCCGTCTTTGGTGCCATCCAGATATCGGTCGTGTCGACGAAAAAGGCCGGCGACCCGTAGTAGAAGAGCATGCCGCCCTTGAGGATGCTCCGGCCGTAGTGCTTGCAGGTGAGGGCATGGCCGCACTCGTGGA
>JBFYTF010000101.1:0-5355 GCA_041300865.1 Anaerolineae bacterium | reverse complement strand
CGACGAGCTGCGTGGGGTGTGGGGTGTGCAGCGAGGCGTGTCCGGTGGGCATCGAGGTAGGGACGGTGTTCCAGGCGGTGGGGGAGAAGGTGCAGGCGCTGTTCGATTACCATCCGGGGCGGAGCCTCGGGGAGGCGGCGCCGGTGCAAGAGTTCCGGGAGGACGAGCTCACCTCTCTCGGCGAGAGGCCGCGCTAGGGGGTACAGCATGAGCGACAATGGGAAACAACCGGCAGCGCTGATTATCGGCGCCGGCATCGCCGGCATCCAGGCTGCCCTGGACATCGCGGATGCGGGCTTCCGAGTTTACCTCGTAGAGCGGGAGCCGAGCATTGGCGGGCACATGTCGCAGCTCGACAAGACCTTTCCCACCCTGGACTGTTCGGCGTGCATCATGACGCCCAAGATGGTAGACGTGGCCCGGCACCCGAACATCGAGATGCTCACCTATTCCGAGGTAGAGTGGGTCGAGGGCGAGGCCGGGCATTTCCGGGCCAGGATCCGCAAAAAAGCCCGCAGCGTCGACGCGACCAAGTGCACGGGCTGTGGCATCTGCACCAAAGAGTGCCCGATCCGCAACGAGGCTTACCTGCCTGCCCGGCAAGCGGTGGAGGGGTAACCATGCTGGAGACTGCCACCCTTGAGACCATTCTCGAGCGCCATGGACGCAACCCGGCCAACATCATCGCCATCCTCCAGGACATCCAGACGGCGGCGAACTGGCTGCCTGAGGAGGATCTGCGCCGCGTCTGCCAGGAGCTCGACATCCCCCTTTCCAAGATGATGGCCCTCGCCACGTTCTACAAGGCCTTTAGCCTGAAGCCGCGGGGCAAGCACATTGTGCAGGTCTGCCTGGGCACGGCCTGCCACGTTCGCGGCGGCGAGCGCATTGAGGGCGCCGTGGAGCGCGAGCTGGGCATCGCCGGCGGCGAGACCGACGCCGACCTGCAGTGGACCCTTGAAACCGTCGGCTGCCTGGGGGCCTGCGCCCTGGGACCGATTGTCGTCGTCGACGGTGAGTATCACGGCCAGATGACGTCGGCCAAAGCCACCCGCCTGCTGTCCCGGATCAAAAAAGCGGGCGGCAACGGCTCGGAGGAGTAGCCCATGAGCCAAGTGTGGAGAATTCACGACCCCGGCGAGCTGGCCCGTTTCCGGCAGGAGCTCCAGGCGCGGCGCGACCCCAAGAAGCCCTGCCTGGCTATCTGTGCCGGAACGGGTTGCCAGGCCTACGGGGTCAACCGCGTCATCGAGGCCTTTCAAGAAGAGCTGAGCCGGCGGGGCCTCGCCGGCCAGGTAGAGGTGCTGAGCACGGGCTGCCCGGGCTTTTGTGAGCGCGGCCCCCTGGTCGTCGTCAAGCCCGAGGGCATCTTTTACCAGCGGGTCAAGATCACCGACGTGCCCGAAGTGGTAGAAGAGACCTTGGTCCAGGGGCGCATCGTGGAGCGGCTTCTCTATGAGGATCCGCAGACGGGCGAAAAGATCGTCCACGAGGCCGACGTCCCCTTTTACAAGCGCCAGCAGCGCGAGATCCTGTGGATCAACGGCCTGTTGGACCCGACCCGCATCGAGGACTATATCGCGCTTGGCGGCTACAGCGGCCTGATGAAGGCGCTCTTCGAGATGTCGCCCGACGAGGTGGTCGAGACGGTCGTCAAGTCGGGCCTACGTGGCCGCGGCGGGGCCGGCTTCCCGGCCGGGCGCAAGTGGGAAAGCTGCCGCTGCGCGGCGGGCGACGCCAAGTACGTCATCTGCAATGCCGATGAGGGTGACCCGGGCGCCTTCATGGACCGCGCTGTCTTGGAGGGCAACCCCCACAGCGTTCTGGAGGGCATGATCATCGGCGCCTACGCCATCGGCGATTGCCATGAGGGCTATGTCTACGTGCGGAACGAGTACCCCATGGCCGTCGAGAATGCCGGGTTGGCCATCGAGGCGGCACGCGCCCACGGTCTGCTGGGCGAAAACATCGCCGGGTCGGGCTTTTCCTTCGACGTGCACATCCGCCGTGGCGGCGGCGCCTTTGTCTGCGGCGAGTCGAGCGCCCTCATGCAGTCGCTGCAGGGCAACGTCGGCGAGCCGCAGGCCAAGTACGTGCGCTCCGTGGAGCGGGGCCTGTGGGAGCAGCCGACCACTCTGAACAACGTCGAGACGTGGGCCAACGTGCCGCTCATCGTCAACAAGGGCTGGGAATGGTACGCGGGCATCGGCACTGAGGGCAGCAAGGGGACCAAGATCTTTTCCCTGGTCGGCAAGATCAACAACACCGGCTTGGTCGAAGTGGCCATGGGCGCTCCACTGCGCGAGATCATTTTCGACATCGGGGGCGGCATCCCCGGTGGCAAAAAGTTCAAGGCGGTGCAGACGGGCGGCCCCTCAGGCGGCTGCCTGCCGGAAGAGATGCTGGGCCTGTCCGTCGATTTCGACGCGCTGATCGGTGCCGGCTCGATGATGGGCTCGGGCGGCATGATCGTCATGGACGAGGGCACGTGCATGGTCGACATCGCCCGCTACTTTCTCGACTTTCTCAAAGAAGAGTCGTGCGGCAAGTGCGTGCCATGCCGTGAGGGCATTGCCCGCTCGCTGGAGATCCTGAACCGTATCTGCGCCGGCAAGGGCCGGCCGGAAGACCTGGACCTCCTGGAAGAGCTGTCGCAGACGATCAAGGGCTTTTCGCTGTGTGCCCTGGGCCAGTCGGCGCCCAACCCCGTGCTCTCGACCCTGAAGTACTTCCGCTCCGAGTACGAGGCCCACATCTATGACAAGCGCTGCCCGGCGGGCGTTTGCAAGCCGCTCATCGAATACTGGATCGACCCCAACCTGTGCACCGGCTGCGAGGCCTGCGTGCGGGCCTGCCCGCAGCAGATCATTACCGGTGAAAAGAAGGCCCCCCACGTGATCAGCAAGATGCAGTGCATCAAGTGCGGCGCCTGCTACGACGTCTGCCGCTTCCAGGCAATCGTGATCCGTTCCGGTGAGGCCCAACCGGTGCCGGCGGTGGAGGCGAACTGATGAGCGACTTACACAAGGTCCGGATAGACGGCCAGGAAGCTCTGGTGGAGAGGGACACGACCATCCTGGAGGCCGCGAAGGCCCTGGGCATCGACATCCCGACCCTCTGCCACCACCCGGCCCTGGAACCTTACGGCTCCTGCCGCCTGTGCACCGTCGAGGTCATCGAGCGCGGCCGGTCGCGGTTGGTAACCTCCTGCAACTTTCCCATCCGCGGCGAGATCGAGGTGCGGACGGACACGGAGCGGGTCGTGCGCGGCCGCAAGATGATCGTCGAGCTGTTGTGGGCCCGCTGCCCCAATGCGCCGCTCTTCAAGGAGCTGGGGGCGCGCTACGGGATCGAGAAACCGCGTTTTGAGCCCCGCGAGGATGAGCTCTGCTACTTGTGCGGCCTGTGCGTCCGCTTCTGCGACGAGATCGTCGGGGCCCGGGCCATCAGTTTCGTCGGCCGCGGTGTCGACCGTGAGGTGGGCACTCCCTTTTACAAGATATCGGAAGCGTGCATCGCCTGTGGCGCCTGCGAGTTCGTCTGCCCCACGGGCGCCATCAAGGTCACCGATGTGACCGACAAGGAGCCGCGACCGCTGCTCCTCGACCACGACATGGGCCTCAAGGGCCGGGGCAACATCTTTATCCCCTTTCCCCAGGCCGTGCCCAACGTGCCGGTCATCGACCGGCTGCACTGCCTCCACTTCCAGGCCGGCACGTGCGGCGTGTGCTCGGTGGTCTGCCCGCCGGGTGCCATCGACTACGAGCAGCAGGACGAGTTCCTCGACGTCGAGGTGGGCGCCGTGATCGTGGCCACCGGTTTTGACCCCTTTGACGCCCACGACAAGCCCGAGTTCGCCTACGGCCAGTATCCGAACGTCATCACCGGTCTCGAGTTCGAGCGGCTTGCTTCCGCATCGGGACCCACGGGGGGCAAGATCAAGCTCAATGGCTTCCAGCCGAAGGAGATCGTCTTTGTGCACTGCGTTGGCTCGCGGGACAAGCAGGCGGGCGGCGAGTACTGCTCCCGCATCTGCTGCATGTACACCGCCAAGCAGGCGCACCTGGCTCACGACAAGATCGACGGCGCCAAGATCACGGTCTTTTACATGGACGTCCGCGCCTTTGGCAAGGGCTTTGAGGAGTTCTACGATCGCGTGCGCGCCGAGGGCGTCATCTACCGCCGCGGCAACCCGTCGGAAATATTCAAGCGCGGCGACAAGCTCATCGTCCGGGCCGAGGACACGCTCCTGGGGCGCACCATCGAAGTGCCCGCCGACCTGGTGGTCCTGGCCATCGGCGTCCAGCCCCGGCACGACGCGCTCGACGTCGCCGCCAAGCTCGGCCTGGAGATCTCCGAGGACGGCTTCTTTGCCGAGGAGCATCCTGAGCTGCGCCCGGTGAACACCCGCCGCCCGGGCGTCTTCCTGGCGGGCACCTGCCAGGCGCCCAAGGACATCCCCGACACGGTGGCCCAGGCCAAGGCCGCAGCCGCTGGGGCAATTGTGGAGCTATCGAAGTTGAGGCGGGAGCAGGAAATCAGGGAATAGGAAAGTGGCACGTGAGCCATGAGCGACGAGCAGAACAAAGTGCAGCAGCCACGGGTTCGCTATCAAACGAAAGAGCGGGCATCAAGGTCTGAAGAAGGGGAAACAAGCAGGGTTGAAGCGGCACAGTACGTGGTGGATCGTGCAGGGAAGAAGCTGGCTGTCATTCTTCCTCTTGAGCAATACCGGCAGATGAGAAAAGATCTGCATGACCTGGCAGTGGTTGCCGAGCGAAGGGACGAAGAGCCGATCGACCTGGAGGAGATGAAGCGGCGGCTGCGACAAGATGGCCTCCTATCGCCGGGTGTGAGTGCCAATGTCTAAACGCGGGACGACGCTGCTGACGCTTTTCATCGTCGCACTTGTCTACATCACCATGTGTACGGGCATGTATCTCGCCGTGCCCTTCGTGAAGCTAAGAGCTGTGCTGGGCACAGACATGTTTCTGCTGGTCTTGTCTGCTATCACCGTTGGCCTCGGAATCCTTGCCCTGTTGGACCTGGAGGGGTTGAGCGCTGCCTACAGAAGAGCAAACCGGGACCTTTGGTTCATGTTTGTCAAGGCGATAGCACTGGGCTTTGGAGGGGGCGTTGCCCTCGTCTGGTTCACATTGTTCGAGCTGGAGATACTGCCGCTCAAGTACATCTGGGTCGTGATTGTGGCAGGACTTGTCTTTGTCGCGCTCGTCGACAGGAAAGAACGGCGACCGAGGTACAAGAAGTTTCGTGACGTCGACGATCTGCTCAGAAGAGGGCGTTGATCACAAGGCCTGGCCCACAGGCCATGGCGATTACGGCAAGGGGGTAGCA
>JBFYTF010000093.1:0-4559 GCA_041300865.1 Anaerolineae bacterium | reverse complement strand
TGCATGCGCTCTTCAAGGTCCGCGCGGGTGAACTTCCAATGGAACGGTTTGGCGCTACGGTTGTAGCGATGCTCAAAACCAAGAATGCGTTCGGCCATTGCGGCAGGCGTCGCCAAGTCGTTGGGCGTCAGCGCTTTGCGCTGCAGAATGGAAAAGTACAGCTCGATCTGGTTCAACCAGCTGGCGTGGAACGGCAGCATGACGGCCACGGCGTTGGGATGCAAACTCTGCAACCGAGCCGGGAAGGTGCTGGGGTGATGCGACGCTCCGTTGTCAACGATCCAAAAGACACGATTGGCACTGGCATACGGCTCGCGGCGCATCACCAGGTGGACCAGCTCGTTGAACGGCCCGATGCCGGTCGTAGCGTCAACTCGACCAAAGACCTGGCCGCGAAAGACATCGAGGGCAGCCAGATAGGCCATGGTGCCCCCTCGAATGTATTCGAACTCGACGAGGCCGTCCCTGTTCGCCACGGGGGCCAGAGTAGCTGCCCAACGACCCAAAACCTGCAACTGGCTCTTTTCGTCAGCACTGAGCACGTAGTCATTGGGGCCCAGCAGGTCGCCTTGCCAGCGCCGGTGGTACAGGTCCAGGACCGGTCCCGCTTTTTGCAGGAACTGAGGGTCACGGCGAAACAGCCAGGAATGATAGAACCAGGGTCGAAGGGCATCCTGATGCAACCAGCGCCAAACGGTGGCCACGCTCACCGAAGCGACCACCTGTTCGTCCAGCAGCCACTGGCGCACCTCAGCGGAAGAGAAGCGGCTCAGGGGCAGCTCCAGAACGGCTGGCCTTTCACATGCTACTGCCTTGGCCGCTGCCACCTCCTGAGGGGGAAAAGACTGGCGGGCGTCCAGAGCGAGGCATGTCTTGCAGGCACTCCGGGATGCCATCCAGTCGGCGCTCCAGAAACCGTTCTCGCCAGTAGAGGATGGTCTCGCGGTGGACGCCCAATCGCCGGGCGCTCTCGTCGATGGTGACCTTCTCGTCGGCCCACAGGACGATTCGCGCCCGGTCGGCGATCCGTCGTTTGGTGTCGCCTGAGCGTACCAGGCGACGGAGTGAGTTGCGTTCTTCATCAGTTAAGACAATGACGTACTTGTGTACCTTGATGGTCAGCTCTCCTACGCGACGGGAGCACGGCTCCCTGGATCTGCTGACCCATTATAGTCGGAAAACTTGAGATGTCAAGCACTAGCCCCGTAGTCAAGGAGCTGGGCCACCACCTGGCGGCGCAGCTCCCGGTTGGTGGACAGCTTGGTTTCCACAAGGAGCACCCTGCCCTCGGAATCGACCAGCAGTAGATCGATGGACCCGGCCGGCAGGCCGGTTTCTCGGCCCACGACAACAACCTGGTCAAGCTCCAGGTCCCCAACCGGAATCGTTTCAGGGTTCCGCTTCAGGGCTTCCTGGAGCGCCAGCTCGGCAGTGAAGTCGCTTTCCTCAAGCACGATAAACTCCTCGCCATCTCGAAGCAATGCCTTTCGTTTCATCCCTTCTCCTTCTCATAGCCGGGCCTGTGCCCGCTTCCTGGAACTACATCTCCAGTCGCCCCTGCATCGGCGTCACGCTCCCTTGCTCTCTCGCCAGCCGCGCAATCTCCGGCCAGCTCTGCACCAGGGCATTGTACGCCAGCGCCTCCTGCGCCCGCTTCTTGCGCTCGCAGACGATGTACAGGCGGTAGGCCAGCTCGCGGGCCGTCTCGGCCTGGCTGCCGATGCGGGCCACCAGTGCCGCCGCGGCGCTTTCGCCGCCCTTGTCCAGCGCGCGGAGGAGCTGGTGCACCATCTCCCACACCTCAGCCGCTTGTCCTTGGCCGGGTCCCAGTCCGTGGGCAGTTTTTCGGGGCGCAGTAGCTGCACCTTGCCGCCCTTCGAAGTCAGGATGCCCGCCTCGAACATGCCTTCGACGCTGGTGTTTTTGGCCTTGGACAGCGTCTCGGCCACGCCGAACTCGCCCTCCCCAAAGCCAGCATGCTCGAACCAGGCCAGCGCCCAGCGCGTGTCGGCGTCGAAATCGCCCTCCTGCTCGGCCAGCACCTCGTCGAGAGTTTCATTGATCAGGGTCAGCGCCTCGCGCACGGTCACGGCCTTGCCCGCTGCATCCAACACACCGGCGTAGCGTGTGTAGACCGCCATGCCGGGGCCGATAGCTGCCTGGGCCAAGTCAACGGGGGCGATATTGCCCCTCTGCAGGTGAGCTAATGCCATGGGCAACTCAGCCCGCAGTGCCGCTAGGAATTCGCGGCGGGTGACCGAGGGCACATCGGCTGCGCGCGGCTGGCAGACAAGTATGATGCTGGAGGCGAGGGCGTTAGATGTTTGGCCTCTCAAGCGGCTCTCATTCTCTGTCCGCATCGGCCAGGTGCCAGTGGTGGCAAAGCCAGCTCGGATCACCGCCTCAAGGAATGTCTGCCAGCCGGTGCTGGCAATGCGGTCGGCGCTATCGCTCTCGGCCTGCTTGAAGGCGTAGTAGATCGTGACCGGGAAGGCCGGGTGTGCCTGCTCGGCTAGGCGGTGCATGGCCTGGGTCATGCCGTCGAGGAAGTAGGTTTCCGCCTCCTCCTTTCCGCCATGCCGGTCAGGCGTAGCCACCAGTTCATCAGCTTTAGGCACGGCAAGCGTGGCGAAGAGGTCAGGATAGACGGGCTTCAGCGACCGGCGCAGCCAGACGTAGAAAAAGTCTGACAAGTCGGCATAACCGATGTTGTCGTAGTACGGCGGGTCGGTGGAGATGACCTTCGCATTCGACACCACTTGCCGACCGGCATCCGCCTGCTTCGCAAAGCCGTTCGCATTCGCTGGAACAAACTCGAAGGCATTCGCGAACGCCTTCGCGATGCCATCGATGAAGACGACCCATGAGCCCGAACTCTCTCCTAGCGGATTGCCCTCTGCAAAGTCCCAGATCATCGGGATCGCTTGCCGGCCAAACAGATGGCGCGGACACTGCGCGATCGGCTCCCAACCGCAGAGACTGTTTCCGAGATCAGCCTGCTTGTCCAAAGCAAACGCCAAGTAGACTGATACGGCATCGGCGTAGCCGGTGGCGCTGGTGCCGCCGACAGCGAGGGGCTTGCTGTCATCGAGCAGGCCTGCGGCCAGCGCGTCACGAATCACCCGCTCGCGCGCTTCCT
Source organism: Anaerolineae bacterium (assembly GCA_041300865.1). GTDB lineage: Bacteria > Chloroflexota > Anaerolineae > JAAYZQ01 > JAAYZQ01 > JAAYZQ01. The sequence goes on along the minus strand of JBFYTF010000093.1, from coordinate 1,420 downwards.
GCACCAGGTCGGAGAACGTCGTCAGCGCTACGAGCTCGCGAGGGGTGAAGAGGTCGCTCCACTTCGTCATGCCGTAGTTGCCGATGCGGAAGCCAAGTGCCTGCTGGAAGAACTCGACATCCGGCTTCCACTCCGGCTTCGCCCGGCGCGCGACGGTCTCCATTTCCTCAGTCGGCGGCAGGTAGACCCGCCCGCGATCGCCATCGGCGACGATGGCCATCAGCCGGGCGCCCATGCGCCCGGCCTTACCCTCGGCTTTGATGTAGTCGCCCGCGATTGGCGCGCCAGACATTAGGCAAAGAAAGTTTGCACGCGCCAGCTTGGTACCATTCTTCGCCGCCTCTGCGTTCTTGGGCTTGCCTACCTTCACTGTGAAGCGGTAGCCGCCACCCTCAGTCACCGGCTCGACATACGCCTCCTTACCCGGTTTGGCAGAAAGCATAAAGGAAGCCGCCAGCGGCACCTCTACATGGGCGAACGCGGGGTTGGGGCTCCGCACCGTGCGCGCCCACAGCCAAGCGATGACCGTCAGTTTGCGGCCCACATACGGCCTCAGGTCGGGCCGCACTTGCGCCATCTCAGCCGTGATTGCGATCTTGGGATAGAGGTGCCCAATGCGCTTTTCGGCCTCGTCGCGCATCCACGTGCCGTAGTAGCGCACGTCCTCGGCTAATCCCTGGGCACCCCGCCAGGCTTGGGCAACGAGTCTCTTTTCCTGCCGCGCCTCGGGGTTCACTGGCGGTCGCCCGGCGAATTTGGGTGGGATCTCGATCATGGCCTTGTTGATGAGCACCGCCACCGGGTTCAGGTCGCTGGCGTATGCCTCCAGCCCCAGGCGCTGCGCTTCCAGGGGCAGCGAGCCGCCGCCGGCAAAAGGGTCGTGGAAGGCCGGTAGGCGGTCGGGGTCGAACAGCTCTGCAGCGCGCGGGTGGTCGCGGTTCTCCGCGCAGGTGAGCCGCCAGCTTCTCCAGATCTCGTCCCGTGCCTGGTTGAGGACCTCCTCGTTGGTCGTGTTCTCCCACTTGACCAGTTCTTCGATGATCCGGAACAGCCGCTGCCGTTCTTCCTCCTGCGCCTCCTCGGTGGGGAACATCTCCGGGTGCGCGGAGGGGTCGTCGACCATCTGGGCAAAGATCATGGCCCGGGCCGCGGCCAGCGGCCGGCGCGCCCACCACAGGTGCAGCGTGGACGGGTGGCCGTGGCGGATCGATTTTTCGCGCGCCGAGGCGACGTTGATCGCGTCGAGGGGGAGGGCGACTTCGATGAGTTTGCGTCTGTACATGGTTCTCCGACGAAAGCCTTGACTCCGCAGGGAGCCTTCAGATGGATAGTGTCTCGGTTCAATTACGTCAAGAATTACGTCGCAATTACGTCAAACGCAATTCCGAGACGAAATTGCTGCCAGTCGCCCTATGGGGCT
>JBFYTF010000084.1:0-14308 GCA_041300865.1 Anaerolineae bacterium | reverse complement strand
GCTGGACTCGGGGAAGAATCAACTGCAACCGCATGCTTTGTTCGCCTCCAATCCTATGCAGTCCTATTGTACACTATTTCGACCCCAGTTTCCACCACTCCCCGAACGATGACGGAAATTTGGCTGGCTTGACAGCGCGCACCCGTTGTGGTATCATGAAATATAATCATTAGATTCATCTATTTATGCTGTGCAGATTTGGGAGGCAAGCCATGCTCGTTAGGCAGTTTGTGGATCCAGACCTGGGAAACTCGTCTTACCTGGTGGCCTCCGAGGTAACCGGCCGGGCGGCAGTCATCGATCCGCAGCGTGACGTGGACCGCTACTTGCAGGCCGCCGAAGGGCTGGGGCTGCGCCTGGTGTACGCCCTCGACACCCACCTCCATGCCGACTTTGTTTCTGGCGGCCGGGAGCTGGCCGCACGGCCGGGGCTGTCCTTCGGGGCCAGCGCCGAGTCCGGGCTGCACTTTGACCATCTGCCTCTGGGCGAGGGCGATGAGCTGCGGCTGGACGACCTGGCTATCGGCGTTTTGGCCACCCCAGGCCACAGCCCGGAGCACATCAGCTTCAGCCTGACGTCCGAAGGTGCATCGATCCCTACCGCCCTTTTCAGCGGTGGCGCCCTCATCGTCGGCGGGGCTGCCCGCACCGACCTTCTGGGCAACGAGCGGACCGAGCCGCTGGCGCGGCAGTTGTACCACACGTTCCGGCAAAAGCTCCTGTCACTACCCGACGAGGTGCTAGTTTATCCCACTCACGGGGCCGGCTCCTACTGCACGGTGGCCCAGGAGAAGGAGCGGACGACCACCATCGGCCGTGAGCGGCAGTGGAACCCATTGGCGCGGGCCGGCGACGAGGCAGCGTTTGTGCGCCTCGCCTTGCGTGACCTACCCTCCTATCCTACCTATTACCGCTTCTTGCGCGAGGTCAATCGGCGTGGACCCCGGCTCTTGGGCGAGTTGCCGTCGCCGTCGGCCTTGTCACCCCACGAGGTACGGCAGGCCATGGACGCGGGCGTGAGGCTGGTGGACACACGGACGCCGCAGCAGTTCGCCGCCGGGCATGTCCCCAGCAGCACCGGCATCCCGTTGGAGGCCCCGCTGGGGACCTGGGCTGGCTGGGTGATCCCGTTTGGCGCGCCCATGATCCTCGTTGCGGACGACGAGGCACAGCAAGAAGGCGCCGTGCGCCAGCTGATCCGCATCGGCTACGATGATGTCCGCGGCTTCCTGGCGGGAGGCATCGCCGCCTGGCAAGCAGCCGGCCTGCCCCTCGTCGAAGTGCCGGTGCTGTCCCCACCCCGGCTGCATCGCATGCTGGCGGATAGACAGGAACTGGCCGTCCTGGACGTGCGCCAGCAAGCCGAGTGGCGCGCGGGCCACATCCGTGGGGCAACGCACATCGAGGCCGGCCGGCTGCCGTCCGTAGCCCTGCGTTTTGACTTCGGGCAGCCCATCGTGGTGCACTGCGCGGTCGGCGACCGGAGCACAGTGGCCATCTCGCTGCTGGAGCAGCGCGGCTATCACAACCTTGCCCTGCTCGACGGTGGGCTGAGCCGTTGGGAAGCCAACGGCTTTCCCCTGGTTCGCGGCGTTGACGGCCAGAGCCAACCCTGAATCACCTGCCGGACGTGGAGAAGCGTAACGGGGAACCCGTTGGGCCGCCCGGTCGTCTATAGACTGGAGCTGTGACCATGAGACAAACGCTAACGCTGCTTCTCGCCCTTGTTCTGCTGGCCGGCTGTGCCGGAGCCGCAACGCCAGTCCCACCGGCCGCTTCACCCTCAGCCGGGCCGACTGCACAGCCAACCCAGCCGCCGGCGGCGAACTCACCTCTGCCCAGCGCGACCCCTTCTGCAGTCACCGAGGCCACCACCCCGCCCACCGATGCGCCCCCTGCTACAGCCACTCCAGCCGAGGCCGCGGGTGCTGCTGTTGTCTGGGTCCAGGGCGGAGACCTGATGCTCAAGCGCCTGCCCGGCGGCGAGGAGGTGGCGCTCACCGGCGAGGGCGACGTCGTCGACTTCCCGGAGTTCTCGCCCGACGGCCGGCTCATCCTATATCGACGCCAGGGCCCACCCGCCACCATCTCTGCCGACCCCGCCGCCGAGGTGCCCAGCAGCACGTTCTGGGCCATTCCGGTGGCTGGGGGAACACCTCGCCTGGTCCTCGATCCGCTGGCTGCCCTGCCCGCTGTGCCGGGCACGGGCTCCCTGGCCGACGACCTCTATCCCTCGGAGCCCGGTCCCCTGGCCTGGCTGCCCGGCGGCCGCCAGGCCCTGTTCAGCAGCCGGTACCTCACGGCCAACAGCGCCCTGGGCAGCTATGACCTGTGGCGCCTGGACGTGGAGACAGGGCAGCTCGAGGCGCTACTGCCCGCCGGGCAGGGCGGCCGGCCTACCCTATCACCCGGCGGCGAGTGGGTCCTGCTGAGCACACCGCGAGAGGTGGCCGTCGCCCGCACGGATGGCACGGAGCGTCGCACGCTGCTGACCTTCGAACGGGTGCCGACCTACAGCGAATGGGAGTGGGTGCCGGAGCCGGCCTGGAACGACGACGGCAGCGTGCAGGTGGCCCTCGCCCGGCCGTGGCAGGTGGGCGAGGCGGTAACCTACAGCCTGCTACGCCTGGATCCCGGGTCGGACGAGAGCCGGGAGCTCGGCGAGGTGCAGGTGCCCTGGCTGCACACGCCCCTCTGGTCCCCAGATCGCTCGCGCCTGGCGTACGTTGCGGCGGGCAGCGGCCTGGCGCTGGCCGGCGGCAGGGGCGAGAACCCACGCACGGTGGCAGCCGGCGACATGCCCGTACCCCTGGCCTGGTCGCCCGAAGGCACGCACTTGGCCTTTGTGCACGATAGCCGGTGCTGCGTCGTCGACGCTCAGGCCGAGGAAGAGCCCCTCTGCGTGGCTCCGGCCTGGGGCGCCGACGCGCAGTGGTGGGACGAGGATACCCTCGTCGTCATGGCCGACGCAGGCGAGGACCAACCACAACTCCAGGCGATGCAGCTCCCGAGCGGAACCGCGACCGAGCTCTGGACCGCGCCGCCTTCGCCCCTGTACTATGATCTCTACCTGGGACCATAGTGGCTCGCAATCAACACACGTGGCTCACACCCTGTGAAGGCAGGGCCGGTAACGCCAGAGTCCAAGGATGGTGCGACCAAGGAGTCCCGGGCTCGCGATTTTCTTGGTTCACTCGGGCGGTGCCGCCTCAGCCTGTACCTGCTCGCACTTGACTCCCAGCGCGAGCTGCTCGCAAGCCAGCGCGCCGGTCAGGCAGAATGGGTCAGGTACGGGGGGCGAGTGGTAGGGTGAACCAGAAGCAGCTACCCTGCCCCACCTCGCTCTCCACGCCTACCTCGCCGCCCAGCTTTTCGACGATGCGCCGGGCAATGGACAGGCCCAGGCCGTAACCGTCGCTGCGGTTAGAGCGTATCTGGACAAAGGGGCGAAAAAGCCGGGCCTGCTCCTCGCGTGTGAGCCCGCAGCCGTTATCTCTGACCCAAAAACGGGCTACACGTCTCTCTTCGTTGCCCCGGGGATCGGAGCCAGCCTCAACCAGGGGTGGCCGGCCGCCGTACTTGAGGGCATTGCTCAGATAGTTGACCCATACCTCAACAATCCACGGCCCGTAGCCAAGGACGGTCGGCCAGTCCTCGGGTGCCAAGAGCGTGCCATCCAAGCTCTGGGCCAGGTGCCCGAGCCGTGTCCAGGCATCCTCCAAGAGAGTGGCCATTTGCAGGGGGCGGAGCAGCAACTCGCCTTCGCGCACCTGGGCAAGCAGCAGGAGGTCGTCGATCATGCGTCGTACCTTGGCCCCTTGACCGGCGATGGCGTCCACCTGGCGGCGGGCCTGCTCAGACGACATGGTGTCCAGGTCCTCGCTCAAAAGGCTGGCAGTGCCGACTATGGGCGCCAGGGCGTTGCGCAGGTCATGGGCCACGGTGTGGGCAAAGCCTTCCAGGTCCCGGTTCTGCTCCACAAGCTCAGCATTGACCTCGCGCACGGCCAGCTCCTCGGCAAAGCGCACCTGGGCGATGGTCATGGCGCGCGCCAGGTCACGCCCAATCGGCGGCTTGACCAGGTAGGCGCCCACACCTACGCGGGCGGCCTTGGCCGCCAACCCCAGGTCATCGTGGGCGGTGAGCACGACGACGGGTGTGGGGCAGGTCTGCTGAATGCGGCGTGTAGCCTCGATGCCGTTCATCTCGGGCATCTCCAGGTCCATGACCACCACGTCCGGGCGCAAACGCGCCACGGCCTCGACGGCCTCAAAGCCATCCCGCGCCTTTCCGACGACGTGGTAGCCATGGTGCTCCACCAGCGCCGCCACCAGCTCGCACACGAGCGCGTCGTCTTCGGCAATCAACACCCGCCCCCGGCCCTCATCGTGCATTTTCCGCTCCTTGGCCCAGCCTGGGATTGACCGGAAACCAGACCGTCGTCACCGCGCCTCCGTCGTTGGCCATTGCCCATCGGCCGCGCAGGCTTGTGCGCACAATGTTGTCCACGAGCCACAGGCCCATCGAGTGGTCCTTGCCGGCCAATGTCGAGGAGGGGTAACCGGGGCCACTATCGCGATAGACCAGGCACACCCAATCGCCTTCGAGGCCGGCTTGCAGCCGCACCACCGAGCCCTCAGCGCCCCGCCCATATTTTAGCGTGTTGGTCGCCAGTTCGCTGAGCACCAGGGCCAGCTGGTGGGCCTGCTCTGGGCCTACCTGGATGGGCGCGGCGCTCAGTTCCAGAGCAACGCTGTCGGCGCCCGCCGCCTGCGGCAAGACCGTCACGGCAATGATCTCCCTGGCCAGCCCGCCGAGGTCTATAGGCTGCCAGCCCCCGGCCGACAGGATAGAGTGCACCGTCGCCAGGCTGTGGACGCGGCTTGCCAGGTCGTTCAATACGTCCTCGGGGCGCAGCTTGTCTCCTTCCCTGGTCCGCCGTGCTTCGGCGTGGACGAGGCCCAGGATAGCCGACAGATTGTTCTTGACGCGGTGGTTGACCTCCCTGAGCAGGGTCTCACGCACCGCGGCGTCCCGGCGCGCCTGCTCATAGAGCTGGGCACGCTCAATTGCCGAACCGGCAGCAGCGGCGATAGACTCGGCCAGGCTCTGGTCCCGAGCGTCAAAGGTACGCGGCCGGGAGTCGAGGACCTGCAGCACGCCGGCGACGCTCGACTTGAGCCACAAGGGTACAGAGAGCACTGCCTGGACTTTGATGCCCAGGAAGGGATCGAGCAGCGCCAGATGATGCAGGCTCGGAGCCGGCCGCCCCGCGGCAATCTCCGGCACTGCCAGGCTCTGACCATGCTCCGCCACCCATGCAGCCAGGCCCTCTCCGGCTCGCTGGCGCAAGTCCGGAATCGTCACGGGAACAGTCCCCCTCAACCGCCGGCAGACGAGGTCGTGGCTCCTGGAGGCCGGGGTACCCTCCGCGGCGAACACTCTCTCGAGCAACCAGGCCGCGGTCGCCGCGCCCTCAAAGAGCCGGCTCAGCTCCTCCAGGGCCGCGTCCAGGACGTCGGCCGTCTCCAGGCTGGCGGCCAGCGTCTGGTTCGTGCGGTTCAGCACCTCCAGCTCGTGCGTGCGGCGCAGCAGTGCTTGCTCGGCCCTCTTTTTCTCCAGAGCCTGGATGATCACCGGTGCCAGGGCTTCAAGGTCTTCTTGCTGCTCGGGGCTATAGCCTCCATCGCGGTTGGCGACTGCGACAAGGCCTACCGCCTGCCCCCCATGAATGAGTGGCACGCCCATGAAGCAACTGATGGGCGGGTGGCCCTCGGGCAATCCGATGCTCTCGGGATATGATGACGGCTCGTTGGTGAAAAAGCCCCGGCCGAGCCTGAGGACGCGGCCGTTCAGGCCGCGGAGAGGGAAACCGCCCGGGGGGCGCAGAACCGCATCTGGATCGGATATCTGGCACTTTTCCCAGGCCATAGCGCTGATGGCAATGGGGTGCAGAAGGCCATCGGCCCCCAGCTCGTCCACGAATCCAAACTTGCTGCCCGTCACCTGGAGGGCGACCTTCAGGCAGGCGCTGCCCAGCTGTTCACACGTCTCGGCAGCGACCACCTGGGCCAGGATGTGGTTGATGCCTTCCAACACGGCGGTGTACCTTGCCCTGCGGCGTTCCTCCCGCCTTTGCTCAGTGACGTCGAGGCCGATCCCCACCTGCCGCCCGTCCCGCAGGCTCACGTTGGCCCAGCTCGTCTCGGCGACCGTGCCGACTTTGGTCGTCATGAGTATGTCTCGGAACCCCGGCTGCAGCGACTGCATGTACGCTGCCACAGCCGCCCGGTAGTGAGCATCGGGGTAGGCAAGCTGCATGATGCTCGTCCTGGCCGTGTCCTCCCTGGTCCAGCCCGCAACCCGCTCGATGTGCTTGTTCACGACGATTTGGTCGAGGTTCGGATCGTAGATGGTCAGCATGACGGGGATGGTGTTATAGATCGCCTGCAAGAGCTCCCGCTCACTTCGCAGCTCGTCTTCCAGGCACTTGCGCTCGGTGATGTCGTGGGCAATCACCATAGCCCCGGTCGGCCTGCCCTGCTCATCGGTAGTAAAACTCACGTTTAGCAAGGTGCAAAACTCGCGGCCGTTTTTGGCTTTGACAAGGAACTCGACGTTCTCGTCTGGCTTTTGCCCGCTCAGCCATTGACCGATCCGCGCCTGAAAGCGAGCCCGGCTCTCGTCGTCAAGGAGTTGCATTGGATCGATTGCCAGGAGCTCTTCTCTCGTGTAGCCGAGCATCTCACACATGGCGTCGTTGACCGCGACCAGCCTCCTGGTTCGAAAGTCGATCTCGTAGATGGCCGTAGCGGCGTAGGTAATGAGGTTGCGGTACTTCCGCTCTGACTGCCTGAGTGCATCTTCAACCTGCTTGAGCGCGAGGGCTTTGTTCGCAGGTGCTTCGTCAGCGGTCATCCTTCCTCCCCAGGGGCTTTTGGCACCGGGCTGGACGGCAGCTTCCGGGTGGCTGGTGTGCAGTGTGCAGGGGCCCGCACAGGCAGGTCCGGTACATGTGCCCTTGGCATTGTTCCTACACTCTGAGCTGGAGTATAGCTGAAACAGCCAGCAATGTCAAGAAGGCCCGAGAGGCGTCTCGAGCTCTTGCCACGGAACGCCTCTGCGGCGGGGCATGCAGTCAGGCGGGCGGTCGCTGTGCCGCCGCGACGTCGAGGGCTTCCTGTACTACCCGCCTGAGATCGGCCAGCCACATCGGCTTTTCCAGGCAACGGTAGACGCCCAGATTGTTGGCTTCGACGGAGACAGCCCGGCTCTCGTGATAGGTGAACCAGATGACGACGGTTTCGGTGCAGATGGCCTTGAGGGCGCGCGTGAGGGCGATGCCGCCCATGCCGGGCAGCCTGATATCGACGAGGGCGACGTCAAAGATCTCGTGCCTTGCCTTATGGAGGGCTTCGGTACAGTCCTCGGCCGTCACAGTCGACAGCTCTGGACCCAACTTTTGTAGGGCAGAGTCCAGGGTGAAAAGGACCTGGGGGTCGTGATCGACGACAAGAATTCGCTTCTCCAACGCCGTACTCCTTCCACAGCGCCTGACCCGCGGAGCCGGCAGCGACCGCCGCCGCGGGCTATGGCTGCCCTCATTATAGCAAAAGATCACCCAACCATGCGGCTGGGTTGGTAGCAGGCAGGTTGGGTTGGTTGGGCAGGTTGATGCCCCGGCTCATTGCCACTTTGGCGCTGGGGCCAAAAGCTGGTATAATAGTGAATCCCTGGGAGTACGCCAGGCGAAGGAGGAACAGATGGGCTCCGGGCAAACCGTGTCCGAAACAACCGTATACCAACTCAAGATCACGCTCCTTGGCATGCAGACGCCCATCTGGCGCCGGCTGCAAATCCGGGGCGACTTTACCCTCGCGGATCTGCACGATACGATCCAGGCTGCAATGGGCTGGACCGATTCGCACCTTCACGAGTTCCTCATCGGTGAGGCCCGCTATGGCGAGCCCGACCTGGAAGAAGAGTACGCAGCGAACATCCAGGATGAGGGCGAGGTCATCCTGTACCAGGTCCTCGGCGTCGAGGGCATGCGGTTCCGCTATGTGTATGACTTTGGTGACGATTGGCAGCACGACGTCCTCGTGGAACAGATCCTACCTCCCGATCCTGACCTTACTGTGCCCATCTGCACGGACGGTCAGCGGGCGTGTCCCCCGGAAGACGTCGGAGGTGTGCCAGGTTATGAGCACTTCCTCGAGGCCATGGCCGATCCGTCGAATCCTGAGCACAACGAGTACATGACCTGGTTTGGCGGTGAATTCGATCCTGAGGAGTTTGACCTGGAAGAGGCCAATGAGGCTCTGCGGGACATGGCCGTGTACACGTCGACGGTCTACACCACCGAGCGCGTCGACTTTGTCGTTTACTCGCACACACCCCCCTATGCCAAGTTCTACCTCTTCCGGCCCGAAGGGCCTGCGGACCTTGGCGCCGCCGCACATAACGGCCACCCGGCCGAGGAGAACGGCCTCCTGTCCAATGAGCGCATCGGGATCTTGATGCTCAGCATCGGCGTCGATGGCTTCGAGGGCGATCTGTACCTGGACAGGCGACATGTGGCGGAAGACGAGATCGAAGGCCTCGTCGACTCGGCATCGGAGCTGCTGGCCGAGGTCGATGAGATGGGCGAGGGCGGCCTACTGGCCGTGCACTGGATGGAAGAGATCGGCCTGTGGGACTTTCCGGCCGAGGAGTGAGCCGCAGCAACCAAGCGGGCCACGTGCGACGCACTTTTTTTGCGGCGAGAGCAGATGATCTGAGGTAGTCTACCTGGCGGCAAGGCCTCTGGCTCATGAGTGCGCTGCACACGACACAAGTCACAATAGAAGGCTATGACAGACCGAGAACAAAAGATCCGCGAGCGCTTGGGGATCCCCGCGGAGGTTGAGAAGGTAATCGTCTTTGGCGAATCCAGCCACTGGGACCCCAACTGGCTGTACACTTCGGAAGAATACTACCGGCGCTACGTGCGCGGCAATCTCCACCAGGCGATTAGCGAGCTACAACTCGAGCCGCGGCGCATCTATTCGCTGGATTCGGTCTTTTTCTTGCAGATGTACTGGGAGCGGGAGCCGCAGCAGCGGGAGGAGGTGAGACGGCTGGTCAACGAGGGGCGACTGCGGCTGACGAGCACCGGCGTGACGACAGCCGACACCCTCCTGCCCCGCGCCGAGGCCATCCTGCGCGATCTGCTCCTGGGCCAGGCCTGGCTCTGGGACAATGGCATGACCCAGGAACCGCGCTTGGCCTATTTCACCGACAGCTTTGGCTGCTCCCCGGGCCTCCCGTCGCTGCTGCGGGCTGCCGGATTTGAGCAGACGGCCATCACCCGCATTGACGGCGCCTATTTTCCGGGGTGCGACTACGAACCGGAGGCCAACTTCCCACGCGCCGGCTCGAGCGCCTTCAAGCTGTCGCGCCTGGAACGCAGCCTGGACTTTGTTTGGCGCGGGCCTGACGGCGCAGAGGTCCTGTGCCACTGGAACGCCTTCACCTATGGCCAGGGCGACCTGCTGGCCCACCGCGGCTTGAGCCGTGTCTACCTGGCGTCCTTTGCCTTCTCGGATCCCTCCGACCGCAACGTGGCCCGCCGCATCAGGCAGTTCGCCTCGCGCCTGCTGCCCTGCAGCCGCACGCCCTACGTTTTTTGTCCCATTGGCTTTGACTTTGTGCCGCCCATCCGCAACCTGGTGTCCCTCCTGGACCGCTACAACGACCGGCACTACCCGCGCACCGGACTGTGGGCGGTGAACGCGGGGCTGGACGATTACCTTGACCTCGTCGGCTGCCACCGGGATCAGCTGCCGGTCCTGGAGCTGGATCCCAACCCTTACTGGAGCGGGTTCTACACCTCCCGCCCGACCCTCAAGGAGCTCGCTTACCGCCTTGTCGACCGGTTGGAGCTGGCGGAAAAGCTGGCGCTGATCAAGGGGAGCGAAGAGACCGCACGGGACGTGGCCGCAGAGCTGCAACGGCCGTGGTGGGTGGCCGTGTCTTCCAACCACCACGACTTTATCACCGGCACCTCGCCCGACCGCGTCGTGGAAGAGGAGCAGCGACCGTGGCTTCTGCAGGCCAACGAGGAGGTACAACAGACCATTGAGCGCCTGATACCCGCCGGCATGAGCACCACCTCGAGCCCCGCCTTGCCCGCTGCCCGCGCGGACGTGCAGTGCGACTTTGACGATGGGCTGCTGCGCATCGCCACACCCGACTATGTCGTGGAGATGGACCAGGCCGCCGGGGGTGGCATCGTGCGGGCCTACCTGCCAACCGACGGCGGGCAGGAGCTGCTGGGGCGCGGGGTGTCCAACGATGTGGTGAGCTATCGCGATTCAGGCGGGCTGTGGCGCATGGGCCACGAGTTCCGCGGCGGCCGGTTCCGCGAGACCACCCGGGCCAGCGCCCGGCCTGCCCGCTTCGAGGTCGAGCGCCGCAACGGCACCGTGGAAGTCACCTGCGAGACGAGCCTACAGGGCGAGGTCATCCAGCGCCGGGTGTCCTTCGATCCCACCACGCCCGTCATCCGCATGCGCCTCGAGGGCCGCGCTGCCCGGCGCCACACCATCACCGTCCTCTTTCATACCACGGTCTCCACAGCTGAGCTGGTTATGGATCAACCGGGTGGGGTTGTCACGCGGCCCCCGCACAAGTTGTACGAGCCCACCTTCTGGCCTCTGCAGCGCTTTGTGCACCTAAAGGACGACGCCGGAGCCCACGGCCTGGCCCTCTTTGTTCGCTGGCCTGGCGCTGTGCACTATGAGCCAGGCGACGGTGAGCTGGAGACGGTCGCCCTGCGCAACGCCAACCGCGAGCTCGCCTATGGTTTCATCCCCCTGCCCGCCACCCCGGCCCGCGGCCACGAAGACCGGCATCACGCCTTTGACTATGCCCTGTGGTTCACGCCCACAGGCGATTGGCGGGAGAACCAGGTCCCGCGCGTGGCCCGTGACCTGAGTGGCAGCCCCTGGGCACCGCCAGAGTGGGCACCGCTCTACCGCCTGGCCTCAACCGCCGTCACCACCAGCCGCCGTGAAGTCGTGGTCAGCGCCGCCAAGCCCGCGTCTCACGGCGAGGGCTGGGTCATCCGCCTCTACACGCTCACTGAGCCGGGGGAGGACGTGTTCGTGCGCGTGCCCGGCCGGCACCTGCGGGCTGCCTGGCTGTGCGATGCCCGCGAACGCGACCTCGAGCCCCTTCAGATAATCGATGGGGCAGCGCACGTCAGCATGCCCGGCACTATCGCCAGTGTGCGCCTCCTCCTTGAGCCATGACGATTCTGAGCACAGGTGGGGGCCGGTGAGGCCGCCGGCCCAAGCAGGAGGTATGCGGTGACCAGCAGCAGCGCCTCGTCCCGGCTCTACGGCAGCCAAAGCATGTTCGACCCCCTACGGCGTGTCCTGGTCCGCCGCCCTGATGAAGCCTTTGCCGCCGCGGACCCCGCCCACTGGCATTATACGGCGGCACCCGACCTGGCCGTCGCCCGACACGAGCACGATGCCCTGGTAGCCGTGCTGCGCCAGGCCGGTGCCGAGGTGAGCTACCACGAAGAGCCGCTGCCGCGCCACGCCGATTCCATTTATGTCTATGACCCGGCCATTGTCACCGACGGCGGCTCGGTGATTCTATCCATGGGCAAAGAGCTGCGCCGCGGCGAGGAGGAAGCCATGGCCCGCCGGCTGGAGGGCCTGGGCGTCCCCACTCTGGCCCGCCTTAAGGGCGGCGCCCGGGCTGAGGGTGGCGACCTCTTGTGGCTTGCCCACGATACCCTGGCTGTGGGCCTTGGCTTTCGCACCAATACCGAGGGGCTGCGCCAGATCCGCGAGGCCGTGGCACCCCTGGGGGTCGCCGTCGTGCCCGTGGAGCTGCCCTATCACACCGGTCCCCAGGCCTGCCTACACCTCCTGTCGCTCATCAGCATCGTCGACGAGCGCCTGGCCGTCGTCTATCCTCCGCCCCTCTCGGTGCCCTTCTACAGCCTTTTGCAGGAACGAGGCTTCACCCTTGTCGAGGTCCCGCCGGCCGAGTTCGACACCATGGGCACCAACGTCCTGGCTCTGGCCCCCCGTCACTGCCTGGTCCTCGACGGCAACCCCGTCACCCGGATCCGCCTGGAAGATGCCGGCTGCCGCGTATGGAGCTACCGCGGCGACGAGATCTCGCACAAGGCCGAAGGTGGCCCTACCTGCCTCACCCGGCCGATCCTGCGCCAGACCTAACCCTCCGCCCGCTTCCTGACGCAAACGGCTCTGGCTGCCTTCGGGATGCCCTGGCGCCGCCTCTCCGCACCCTACCTCCCCTCCCCGTTTCGGGGAGGGGTATGAGCGACCTGTTTGACCTACCTGCCCAGTTGTGGTACAATCCGGGCATAGTTCCGTCGCGCCATGTTGGTGCCTCGCGCCAAGGACGTCGCTGCCTGCCAGGGAGGTACACGGTGAAGACGCTGAAACGTTACACGCTCGACATCCCCACCGAGGTGAGTGGCCGGCCGGTGACAAACCGCGGCGTTCACCTCCAGCCCTTCGGCTACCATGGCTTCTGGATGGACCGCGAGGCGCAGGATCAGTACTGGACAAAGCTCATGAAGGCCATGGGCATCTCCTGGGTGGTCCTCCTGACCGAGGGCGACAGCGTCGTGGAGAACCGTAACGGCACCACACCTCTGGAGGTGCTGCTCGATGCCGGGATCATCCCCATCATCCGCGACAAGATCGAGTTCCCCGATGGTTTTGTCAATTTTCGCACCGTGGAACGCACGGTGGACATCTGCGCGCGCTATGGTCTGCATCCCTTCTGGCAGCTTTATAACGAGCCCTTTGACGAGCGGGAGTGGCGCAACCGCAAGGTCCCGCCCCACGACGAGGCGTGGGGTATCATCGCCGGCCGCTGGTCCGCGGGAGCCCGGGCGGCGGCCGGTGCGGGAGCCTACGTCGGCTTTCCCGATGGGCCGTGCTACAGCGAGAACCCGTTCGAGAGGCTGCGGGCAGCCGGCGGGCTGGACCTGTTCAGGGAGCGGGTCGCCTTTTACGCTCCCCACAGCTACGGCCTGGGCAGGCCCCTCTGGTACCCGTACGACGCTGTGACGCGCCACGGTGCGGCCTTGACGGAAGAGGCCTACAGCCGGATCTTGGACGACATGGCCTCAGACCACCAGTGGCGCGACGCTCCGGTGGCAATGGTCAACGAGCAGCGGCGCCAGTGGGCTGACCCCAACCGCACGGCCATCGACGACGACACGTGCTGGCGCGGCTGGGAAAAGATTGCTTGGTGGGCGATGCAGTCCCTGGGCGAGGTGCCGCCCATGGCCATGACAGAGGGCGGCTGGACGCCGCGAGCCAGGGCGGGCGTGTCGCCCGTGGACAACCGCTGGAGCTACACGACGCCCCAAATGGTGGCCAAGAAGACGTTGCGCATGTTCGACAGCCCCTCGCCCTTTTTCGCCATCTGCCCCTGGCTCCTGGCAAGTGAGGACATGGGTGGCACGGGTTGGTTCGACGACGCCTGGCATGGCGGCGCTTTTCCGCAGCGCTACGGCCGGGCCAAACCGGTCATCTCCACCCTCCAAGCCCGCGCCCCGCGCGAGCTGTTGCCCCTCTCCGAGCCGGCGGTTACCGACCTCGACGACGACACGCGCGACTGGGACTGGGTCCACCAATCACTGGGTGCCAAGTATCGGCGCGGCGCCGAGCCCGTGGTGCTCCCCGGCCAACAGCCCGCGCCTACTATGCGCCTGGTAGAGGTACTCGAGTACGAAGGCCCGGCGACGTTGGAGGTCATCGTCGTGGACGCCGGCGGCCTGCCCGTGGAGGGAGCCGCCTTCTACCACCATTTTCCAGGTGCGCCGTCGATTTCTACAACTGGGGATACCTCCCCCGTGGACGAGTGGTACGATCACGCCGTTCTCCGTTGGACCGACGCCCAGGGGCGCATCGCGTTTGCGGCAGGCGGGCCTGCGTGCCCGCCGGAGAGCTGTCGCGAGGCCATCTGGCCGCAGGGCAAGGGCGACGTGTTGGAGCACCTGGGTCTCCTGGCCGGCACGCGGAACCGCCACCTGAACGGCGTGTGGCAGTTGGGCGCAGTCGTGGGCGAGGAAGGCGGTGGCCCAGGGAATGGCGGTGATGGCGGTGAGGACGGCGACCACGGGGGCAATGACGGCGACGGGGGTGGGGACGGCGGTAGCCAGATCCTCAGCGGCTGGGAGGTCAGCGTCGAGCACCGGCCGGGTCCGCGCATCCTGGCCGGCAGGCTGCACGAGGCGGGCATCACCCTGACGGTCGCCGACCCCTGG
>JBFYTF010000082.1:0-3385 GCA_041300865.1 Anaerolineae bacterium | reverse complement strand
ACGGCTGCCAGCACCAAAAGGGACACGATCACAACCAAGAGCTTGTTTTTCATTTCTTCCTCCCTTCGGACTCGATTCATCGCAGAACCTCTGTTGCGTTACAGAACCGAACCTATGACGACAGGGCATCCCTCCTTTCCCCTTCTAAGGCGCGCACGTGCCCGGCGCTGCTGGTCTGACGGCCCCCCCATGTATCTTACGGTTTCCCAGGTACCAAAACAAGACCAATAAGTACCAAAGAGTACCAATCTTGGAAATCCTCTTCTGCATTGACAACCGCGCTGTTTCTGCTATAATGATCATCGGCCGCGGCCTGCCGCCGCGAGCCTGCCGGCACCGGTGCTCGCTGGCGGAGGTGTGATCATGCAAGTGCTCTGCTTCCAGGGGAGGGTGCCGCGCTACGTCGCCGGCACGGTCCTGGGCGCCCTGTACGAGAGTGAGGTGCTGGGCCTGCGGTGGGGTAACCTGCTCGGGCCTTCGCTCGCGGCGGCACAGGCCTAGGCCATGCCGGGCACAACTCCTTTACCCGATCGCCATGCGGCGCCCGGGGATCGTTCTTCAGACAGCCCGCGGGACATGAACGCCCCTGCCTCGCCGCCGAAACTACCCTGGGACTATTTCCTGCTGGTCTTCCTCCTCGCCATTCCCATCTGGGTCCTCAGCGCGCTGCTGGGAAACAGGCTGCCCATCCGCCTCAACCTGCCCATCAGCGTCTTCCTGTTTGTGCTCCCGGTGATCGCCGCTGCGAGTCTGTCCTACCGGCAGGGTGGCTGGGCCGGCGTGCGGCAGCTCCTGGCCAGGACGTTTGACTTCAAGAGAACCAGGAACCGGCTGTGGTACGTGCCCGCCCTGCTGCTCATCCCCCTTGTCTATGTCCTGTCCTATGCCATCATGCGCCTGCTCGCCCTGCCGCTGCCGGATCCCATCGAGGTTCCGCTCCAGCTGGTACCGGTCCTGTTCGTGGTCTTCTTTGCCGGAGCGGCGTGCGAAGAGCTGGGCTGGTCGGGCTACGCCCTGGACCCCATGCAGCACCGTTGGGGCGCGCTCGTGGCCGCCATCGTGCTGGGTCTCGTGTGGCAGATCTGGCACGTCATCGGCCAGCTCCAGGCCGACAACGCTCCCGTCTGGATCCTCTGGCACAGCCTCTATTCGATCGCCCTCCGCGTCCTCATGGTCTGGATCTATGCCAACACGGGCAGGAGCGTGTTTGCCGCGATCCTGATGCACACCAGCGACAACGTGAGCTGGGCTCTGTTCCCGATCTATGGCACCCACATAGACCCCTTCATTCTCTTTGTCATTACAGCTCCCATCGCTGCCGCGGTCACGATCGTGTGGGGCCCCGCCACGTTGGCGCGGTTTCGCGCCGGCGCTGCGGGCGCGTCGCAGCCTCACAGCACCTCCGACTGACCTGTGGCGAGCACGAAGGTTTTGCCTCCGGGCACTCCGTTCGATGGAAAGAGGGTTCGATCATGGTTCACCCGCTCGTACACCAATTGCGTTTCACCCGTAAGGAGTTCCTGCGCGCCGTCAGGGGCGTGAGCGACCAAGATGCCCGCAAACGCCTGCTGCCCATGAATTGCATCAGCTGGAACATCGGGCACCTGGCCTGGCAGGAGCAGCGGTACTTCCTGTACTATGCCCAGGGCCTGATGCCCAGGCCGGAGGTCAACAAGGCCTTTGCCTATGGCGCCCCGGCCAGCACCCCGCCGCTGGCCGAGGTCCTGGAAGCCTGGAAGGCGATCACCGCCGCAGCCGATCCGTGGCTGGACACCGTGACGACGGCCACGCTCCAGGACGCGGCGCTCCTGGATGGCAAGCCGACGAACCGCATCTACGGCAACATGCTCCAGCGGGTGATTTACCACTACTGGTACCACACCGGCGAGAACATGGCCATCCGGCAGATGCTGGGGCACAAGCGCCTGGCACAGTTTGTGGGCGCCATTGACTCCCAGGCGCCTTACCGGCCGGAGTGATAGGGGGTTGCGGGTGAGAGCTGGCGACCCAGCCCGGAGAAAAGCAGCCCGGCGGCCGGAGGCTGGCAGTGCATAGGCCGTCACGCCCACAACCTGGCGGAGGTGATGAATGCGATGTTATCCGGCGCTGCAACGGGCGTTGATCGTCATTGTGCTCCTGCTGGGGGCACTCTCTGGCGATGCCTGTCGCTCGCAGGGCTCGTCGGGACTGGACACTCCTGACCTCGCGCTCGATGCCTGCAATTTAGACAGCGATTGTGTACTCGCCATTCGCGTTGACGTCTGTTGCCCCTGTCCAGAAATCACGACGCAAGTTCGCGCCCGAGAGACAAAAGGAGTCGAGATCTATACCCCGGGACGCGACTATGGCCCGCTCCTGCCTGCAGACTGCGCCCACGTGGCCTGTGCGCCGTGCCCCCCGCTGCCGGCCGGCGTGGAGTGCAGCGCCGGCCAGTGCCGAGCACCGGAAACTGGGCCATAGACGCCCGGCAGCGTGTCCTGATGCCCTTGTTGCCCTAGCTTCTGTTTCCTACCAAGGAGGAGAGAACGATGACGGCCCAGATCGCCGGGCCACGTCGATGTGGTTCACGCCAGGCGTCAGCAGCAGCTCCATGGTCTCGTCAGCTTCTCGTTGACTTGACTGCTCGACCGCGCAAGCGCCAAAGATGACGACGCTGCTCTAATGGCCGGACCGTCCAGATCGCCGTTGTAGCATCCTTCCATCCCAGCCGGCGATCGAGACTAACCGGCCGCGTTCTCGCCGCTCCCGACTATGGTTGACAGGGCGGAAGGAGCCGGCGCGGCCGCCCGCTCCTGCCGCCAGTAATAAAACGTGAGCAGCACGGCGAAGAGTCCAAAGACGATGCCAAAGCTCCAGACATTGGGGCGGCTGAAATCATAGGTGGGCAGATTGACCAGCCACACCACGAACTCGCCGGTCCCGATGATCACCAGCCCCAGTACGGCCGCCTTGGCCTCGATCCAATCTCGAGCAAAATAGACGTACGCCGCCCACAGCGCTCCCAGGGTGGGAAACGCGGCCATGATGCGGGCGTCAAAAGCATCCAGCGGCCAGGGCCAGCGAGTGCTCATGAACGCGGGGTTGATCAGGAGCAGCCCGGCGATGGCGATGCCGACGATGAACGCCGCCGCGCACAGCCACTTCAACCCCATGAGAATGGGGCCTTGTCGCAGCTCGGGGGGAACAGGCTCGCTTGCGCGCTCGCCTCGTGGCTCGATCAGGAAGAGCATCAACGGCTCCAGGATGTAGGCAATGACCCAGATGTGGGCGATCAAGATGTTCGACGTCCAATTCATCGCCTCGACGTGCCAAAAGGTGGCGAGCATGATCACCGCCAGAAAACCATAGTTTCCCCACATCTGCCAGCGCAGCCGGTACCAATGCG
>JBFYTF010000009.1:0-4413 GCA_041300865.1 Anaerolineae bacterium | reverse complement strand
ATCGGCGGCTGGCTTCTCGGATCAGTTCCCCTAACACGGGCCCGCAGTCGGCGCCGCGCTGGTCACGGGGCAGACTCCGGTCACTTTTGACGTTCCTCACTTACGGTAAATGTCCACATTCGTCTCCAGACACCGTCTGAGGCTGACATCGTTTGAGCCCAACTCGAACCAACTCTGAGGCCTCTGGTAGATGTCGAGGCCGCGGCCGATCTTGATGAACCAGCC
Source organism: Anaerolineae bacterium (assembly GCA_041300865.1). GTDB lineage: Bacteria > Chloroflexota > Anaerolineae > JAAYZQ01 > JAAYZQ01 > JAAYZQ01. Next base: position 4,188 of record JBFYTF010000009.1, on the reverse strand, counting down.
ATTGTCCAGGGTGATCGCACGGTCGTGCAGGCGCGGGTTGAAATCAAGCGTCAGCTCGATGTCGGCGTCGCGCAGGCTCTCGGATAGGTCCGACAACTTTTCCGCGATGTCCGCCTTCTGATTGCTATCTTCGTAGCTGGTGACGAGCTGAATCTGTCGCACCGTGCCTTGCTTTACCAGCAGCTCGCAGAGACGGACGAAGTTTTGGATCTGGTGCTGCAAGCGGATGTAAGGGTCCTCAACGACCACCTGTTTGGCCCCGACCAGGTAGGCCCCAAACAGGCTCTCGTAGGTGTGACCCGTGTCGTTGTAGCGGATGGTCAGGTGCTTTGCCCCGAGCTCAGGGAGCCGCTCGCCCTCAGGTTCGACAGTGGCTGGGGCCTCACCCCGCCACTCGGGAGCGGTCGGCGGAGACTGAACCACCGGCGGTGCCACCGGAGGCTCGGCCGAAGCGGTGCTCTCCGTTTCCCCTGACACTGACCCCAAGTGCCGCCGAAATGGCTGCTGGGTGGCGATGGCGCCCTGCGACTCCGGGCAGGCCACCATGACCTCGGTGCCGTCGGCCCGGTAGTAGGAGAGATTGATCCGCGCGAACTCGTCGTCGGGCTTGCGCTTATTCATCTGCTCCTTGATGCGCCGCCGGCACTCAATGGCGTACTCCACGTACTCGTCGAAGTCCGCATCATTGGGCGGACCATCCGGGTGCAGGATCTTTAGCAGGGCGCTGACCATCTTTTTGATGCCCTTCTCGTCACGGCCCTCCACGGAACTGCCGAGACGGATGCGCTTGGTCACCTCCTCGTACCGGTTGGTGTGCTTGAGCTGGTAGTGATAGGCCTCAGCCAGGTAGTCGGTAATCAGTCCGTAGCGCTCGGTCAAGAACTCGCTGCTGTTTTTGGGCATCTCCCAGCCCGGGAGGTAGCAGGCCAGCCGGTCCATGACCGCTAAGTCGAACTGGGGGGGCAGCGGTTGAAACAGGTCGTACTCCGTCGAGTTGACGATCTGCTCGACCGATTGGTCGATATTGCCGACGAAGGCGAGGCTGGCGTCGGCGATGACCTCCGCCCCACGGGAGAAGCGCCCGTTGGCCATAAAGTCCTTCATGATCTGGATGGTGTCCGGGTCCTTCACCTTGATCCCGCCCACCTCGTCGAAGGCGACGGTATCCCAGAACCCGACCAGGCCGATCTTGTTACGGGCATTGTTGTAGAAGAGCACCGATTTGGTCGCCTGGCCGCCGCTGATCAGGGTCGAGTAGGGCGAGAACTCGCTGAAGAAGTACGACTTGCCGGTACCGCGCGGCCCCAGCTCGATGAAGTTGAGATTCGCCTCCACGAGCGGCGTCAGCCGGGCCACGAAGTGGAGCCTCAGCCGCCGACTCAGCTTGCCGGGCTCCAGCCCCACGGAGCGCAGCACCGCGTCCAGCCACTCGTCCCGGCTGAACTGGGCCCGCCCCGCGCAGTAACCGGCGAAATCGAAGCGGCTCAACTGGATCGGCCGCAGATCCTCGACATAGAAGGCGTACTTGTCCGCCTCGATGTCGTTGTGGGCAATCGTCACCTCCGCCCAGATGCCGCCCTCCAGCAGCCGGTCGTTGTCGCGGTAGAACTTCTCACCGATGGCAATCCGCTGGGAGGCGAAGTTCTCCAGCGCCGCCCAGTGACGCTTCTCCTTCTCGTGGTAGCGGACATGGACCTTATCGAAGAAGCGGTGTTTGCCCTTGGTGGCAACTCGCGACTGGGCGGCATTGGCCTCGTCCGGGCGCACATAGTTGTCCTGGAGCGTGGCGAGCACCGCCTCCATGCCGGCTTGAATCTCGGCGGGATCGTTGCTGGCACAGTAGCGCGCGAGCAGAAACTCCAGTACGAAGGTGGGCACGTTGGTGCCCTTCTTGATGCGGTGGAGCAGATCCTTGCGCACGACCTTGCCATCGAAGACCACGTTTAACTTCTGGTCCAGCGGGTCCATCAGGTATTCCATAGCGTTCTATACCGTGTAGTCGGTCTCAAGGGCAAGGCTGCAATAGGCGGCGAGGGTGGTTGGGTTCAGTGCCTTGACAGTGAACTTGCCCTCGAAGTCCATCAGCATTCTGAGGGTCACCTGGACGCGCTCGCCGGGCTTGAGTGTCAGGGTCCCGGTGGCCGGGTTGACCAGGCCGCCGGCCTTGGCCTCACCGACCACATTGCCCTTCTTGTCCTGAGCCTCAAGCAGGATCTCAAAGTCCGCGGCCTGGGAGAAGATGTCCCCCTGCAGCAGGACCTCGATCACCGGCAGCCGCGTGGTGATCCGAGTCGCGCCGTTTTTGTAGCTGATGTGGACGGTCGCCTGTGCCAGGACCGGCGCGGCTCCCGGTTCTAGCCTGATCGTCAGGACGGGTACGACCAGCTCCTGCAGCGAGGCGCCCCCGTGGAAATAGAGCAACCCCGCCTTGTAGGGGGCCATGCTGCGTGGGCCGGCCACCTGGTTAAAATCACCCCGGACCCCGAGCTTCTCCGCGCTGATAACAAAATTGTGGCTATCGGCCACGCCATCGCCGAGCAGACACCGATCATGCACCATGAGCCAGGTCCCGGCGGGTTTGGCGCAGACATCCCCGGCCTCGGCTTGCGCATTGAGGAAGAAGCCATGGTCGGTGGCGATCACCACGTCGTGAAAGCCGGCCTTGGCCAGCTTGTGGACGGCGACGCGGATGCGCTTCAGGGTGTCGTGAATGAGGCTCAGCGTCGTCTCGGGGTTGTTCTCGAGATGGCTGTCGATATCCACGCTGCGCAGCACCAGCAGCTTGACGGCCTGGGGCAGTGCGCCCTTGGACCGGACGAAATCATTGAGCCCCAGCTCGGCGAAACGGTCACCGAACTTCTTGCGCAGCAGTTCCATGCGCTGATTGACATTCGCCACCATCAGGTCGCCCAGCAGTGGCACGAGGCTGTCGTCTTTCCGGGTCAGCGTCAGCCCCTTGCCCGCGCCGGGCAGCAGGCTGGCCATGCCCACGGGGGTAATGCTCGGCAGTGACGCGAAGGCTGGCCGCAGCTCGACCGGGGCGTCCTCCGCCAATTGCTGTTGCAGGGCCACCCCCAGCTCGTAGCGCAGGGCGTCGATGAGCAAATAGGCCACGCGGCGCCCGCTCTCCTGGAGGTGCGGCGCCACCAGTTTGTCGAACACCTCGGCGTTGGCCAAGCGCCCGGCGGGGGGCCAGCCCGCACCTTCCAGGTGCTTGGTGAAGATGACCTGGATCTTCTCCGCGAGCCCCCGGTAGCGGGCACGCGCCTGCCCGATCACGGCGTCCAGGGTCGGGTCGCCATCCAGGTGGTCGCTCACCGCCTGCTCCAGTTCCCGGTGACGGCGGTCGGTCTCCCGCAGGCTACCGAGGTAGAAGTCGACCAGCTTCCCCTGCGTCTGGGCGTGGCTTGGCAACTGGCGCTCGTAGTCCGCGCAGGCCTCCACCAGGTGTGCCGCAGCCTCGATCAGCCCCCACTGCGCCTGACTCTCCCCTTTCCCGATCCAGACGGAGTGGGCATGGCGCTGGATAATGGCCCGTACGGCGTCTGGAGCGTCACGCTGCAGCGCCGCCACCGCCTGGGCGAAGAAGGTGCGCTCCTCGAACGGGAAGGTGTCGCGGGTGCCCAGATCGGTCAGGTGCGCGCACAGAACGCGCAGGTTGAGTTCCTGCTCGATGCCCTCCGCCCGGTCGATATAGGTCACGCGGGTCCGCTGGTCATTGCGCAGCCGCTCGCACAGATCGGTTACCAGCGGCCGGGCCGAGTCCGGGGCGCACGGCACGCCTCCCAAGGCGACTGGCAGTCCCTCGGGCAGATCGAACACGAACTCGCTGAACAGCAGGAAGCGCCACAGCTCGTCTGCAAGCGACGCCCAAGCCTTGGCCCGGGTCTTGAGCTTGAGGCCAAGGGTCGCCTTGAACAGGTCCCGCGCCTCGCCCACCCAGGTGTCCTGGGCCTTCAGTGCCTGGGCCTGCCGGTCGTTGGGGGCCAAGAGGGCGTACAGGATATCGCGAGCTGATTCTGCTTCCAGCAGGGCACGCAGGCTGGGCCAGCCGAGCCCGCCGCCCACGGCATCGATGACGGCGAAGTCAGGCGTCGGGTTGTCGGCAAAGATCCGGCGGATCTCGGTGGCGTGGTCCGGCTTCGCCTTGAGACAGAGGCTCAGATACTCATCGCCGTCGCCCGCCGG
>JBFYTF010000033.1:0-16071 GCA_041300865.1 Anaerolineae bacterium | reverse complement strand
CAACAGCGCTATGAGGAGGCCCTGGAGGTCATCAAGCAATACAATCCCTTCCCGGCCACGGTCGGCCGTGTCTGCCATCACCCGTGCGAGACCGAATGTAACCGGGGCAAGGTGGACAGCCCCGTGGCGATCTGCGCCCTGAAGCGGTTTGTGGCCGACAGGGTGTACGATACCTGGGATCGCGGCGGGCGGGGCGAGGAACGCCATCTGCGGGCTTATCCCGAGGCACCGGTGGAGCTGCCGCCGGAAGACAGGCGCCGCGTGGCCGTCGTGGGCGCCGGCCCATCCGGCCTGACAGCCGCCCACTTTCTCGCCCGCATGGGCTACAACGTGACGATTTTCGAGGCCCTCCCGGTGGCCGGGGGAATGGCCCGGGTGGGCATCCCCGCCTATCGCCTGCCCCACGAGGTTCTGAACCGCGAGATCGACGAGATACTCAAGCTCGGAGTGGATCTCGAGCTGAACCATCCGGTGCGCGACATCCAGGGGCTGTTCGAGCAAGGCTTTGTGGCCATCTATCTGGCCATTGGGGCCCATGAGCCGCAGAAGCTGCACATTGCCGGCGAGGACGTCACGGCGGGCGTGTTTCACGGCGTGCCGTTCTTGCGCGGTGTGGCCCTGGGCCACAAGGCCCAATTGGGCGACCGGGTGGTCGTCGTCGGCGGCGGGAACACGGCCATCGACACGGCCCGCACGGCGCTGCGCCTCGGCTCGCGGGAGGTCACCCTCCTCTATCGCCGTACCCGTGCGGAGATGCCGGCCAACGACTGGGAGATCGAAGAGGCCCTCGAGGAGGGCGTCCGGCTGGAGGTGCTGGCGCAGCCGATTGCCATCCTGTCTGACAACGGCCGGATCTCGGGCGTGCACTGCAACCGGATGGTGCTCGGTGAGCCAGACGCCAGCGGCCGGCGTCGCCCCATTCCGGTGGAGGGCAGCGAGTTCGACATCGAATGCGACGCCCTGGTGGCGGCCATCGCCCAGGCTCCCGAGATCAGCTTCCTGGCGCCCGACCACGGGCTGCAGCTCACTCGCTGGGGCACTTTCAAGGTAGACGCGCAGACCCTGCAGACCAATAGGCCGGGTATTTTCGCCGGGGGTGACGCGGCATCAGGGCCTGGCGCCCTCATCGAGGCCATCGCAGCCGGCCGGCGGGGAGCGTTGTCCATCGACCGCTACCTGCGAGGCGTGCCGCTGCTGACGCCCCGCGAGGAGCTGCCCCTGCCCACGTATCACCTGGACGAGGCCGCGATTGCCGACAAACTCGCCAGGGGAGAGGTCAATCTGCAGGCTCGCGTCGAGACGCCAAAGTCGCCGATTGCCGAGCGGCTGGGAGACTTTCGCGAGGTGGAGCTCTGCATGAGCGAGGAACAAGCCCTGGACGAGGCAACTCGCTGCCTGAGCTGCGGCCTGTGCTCCGAATGTTACCAGTGCGTGCTGGCCTGCAAGGCCCACGCCATCGACCATCACCAGGCTCCATACGAAGAGGAGCTGGAGGTCGGCGCGGTGGTTCTGGCTCCCGGCTACCAGCTCTTCGATCCCAAGCGAACCTCAGCCCTAGGCTACGGCCGCTATCCGAACGTGGTCACCTCGATGCAGTTCGAGCGGCTGCTCTCGGCCTCAGGACCAACTCGCGGCCATATCGCCCGGCCATCGGACCATCAGGAGCCCAAGCGCATCGCCTTCCTGCAGTGCATCGGGTCGCGCGATCGGGAGCACGAGTATTGCAGCGCCGTGTGCTGCATGTACGCCACCAAGGAAGCGATCTTGGCCACCGAGCACGTACCCGGGGTCGAGTGTACCGTCTTTATGATGGACATGCGAGCGTTTAGCAAGGGCTTTGACGCCTACTACCAGCGCGCCCGCGACCGGTATGGGATTCGCTATGTTCGCTTTCGCGTCCCGGCCATCGCCGAGGATCCGGATACGCACAATTTAAGCCTTGTGTACGAGACGGCGGGCGGAGCACGGCAACGCGACGACTTTGACCTTGTCGTGCTCAGTACAGGCATGGAGCAGCCGGCCGGAGCGCGGGAACTGGCTGCTGCTGCCGGGATCGAGCTGGACGAACACGGCTTCTGCAAGACGAGCCCCTTCCACCCCGTGGAGACGACACGGCCGGGCGTCTTTGTGTGCGGGGCCTTTGCCCAGCCCAAGGACATTCCCGACAGCGTCATCCAGGCCGGAGGTGCCGCCGCGGAAGCGCTGATGGTCATCGGCCAGGCCCGCGGCACGCTCGTGACGCCGGCCGAGTACCCGCCCGAGATCGAGGTGCGGCCTGAGGACGTCCCGCGCATCGGCGTGTTCATCTGCAGCTGCGGCAGCAACATTGCCGGTGTAGTCGACGTGGCCGGCGTGACGGCCTACGCGCGTAGCTTGCCGGACGTCGTTCACGCCGAGAACACGATGTACACCTGCTCGGCCGACTCCCTGAAGCTGATCCAGGAGCGCATCCGGGAGCACAAGCTGAACCGCGTGATCGTCTCCTCGTGCACGCCCCGCACCCATGAGCCGATCTTTCGCGATACCATCCGCCAGGCCGGCCTCAACCCCTACCTCTTTGAGATGGCCAACATCCGCGACCAGGACTCGTGGGTTCACGCCAAATGGCCGGAACTGGCGACGCAAAAGGCCCAGGCGCTGACCCGCATGGCCGTAGCGCGCTCGCACCTGCTGCGACCCCTCTACACCGAGGAGCAGAGCTTGAGCCATTGCGCCCTGGTCATCGGCGGTGGTGTGGCGGGCATGACGGCCGCCCTCAACCTGGCCGGGCAGGGCTACGAGGTCGTGCTCGTCGAGCGCGAGGCAGAGCTGGGCGGCCGCGCCCGGTCTCTATCCGTCACGGCCGACGGCGCCGATGTGCGCGCCTTTGTCCAGGAGCTCATCGCCCGCGTTAGCAGCCATCCGGGCATTGAGGTGCTGACCGGCCATCAAGTCGCGAAATCGGGCGGCTTTGTCGGCAACTTCAAGACGACGGTTGCCCGCCGGGCGGATGCCACCCAACGCCTCATCGAGCACGGCGTGACCATCGTGGCTACCGGCGGACGCGAGTACCGGGGCACGGCTCACGGCCTGGGCAGCCATCCGCGCATTGTGACCCAGGGCGACCTGGAGGAGCTGCTGCGAGATTGGCAGGATGGGGGATCGGGCACGGGAGCTCGGGCGGCGGACGTCGCGGCTATCGACCCGGCCGGCCTGCGGACCGTGGTCATGCTGCAGTGCGCGGGCCCCTGGGATGAAGACGGCGACCAGACTGGCTTCTATTGCAGCCGCATCTGTTGCTCCGTGGCGGTCAAGAACGCGCTGCGCATCAGACAGCAGTTTCCCCAGGCACAGGTTTACGTGCTCTACAACCGCGACATCAGAACCTACGGCTTCCTGGAATCGTCGTACACGCGGGCCAGGGAAGCAGGCGTCAGGTTCGTGCACTACTCGGCAGGAACGAGGCCCGATGTCCGCTGGGACGAAGGCCTGCGGATCTCGGTCCACGACGAGCTCCTCGACCGGGTGATTACCCTCAATCCCGAGCTGCTCGTGCTTTCGGAGGCCATTGTCCCGAACGAGGGCAGTCGCGAGCTGGCAGAAATGCTAAAGTTCTCGTGCACGCTCGAGGGCTTTTTTCTCGAGGCGCACGTCAAGCTTCAGCCAGTCGACTTTCCGGCCGAAGGTCTGTTCCTGGCCGGCATGGCTCACTACCCCAAGCTGCTGGACGAGACCATTGCCCAGGCGGGGGCGGCGGCCGCCCGGGCCGGCCGTATCCTCTCGCAGGATGAGTTGGAAGTGGGGGGCGTGGTGGCCATCGTCGACCCGGCCAAGTGCACGGGCTGCCTGACATGTGTGCGCATCTGCCCCTTCGGTGCCGCGCAGATCAATCCGGCCCTCGTCGGAGTCGGCGGTATCCTGGGCGCGGCCGAGATCAAGGGGGCAGCCTGCCGGGGGTGTGGCCTCTGCCCCGCTGAGTGCCCGGCCAAGGCCATCCAGCTGCAGCACTTTACCGACGAGCAGGTGCTGGCCAAGGAAGAGGCGCTCTTTGCGGCCATTGACCTGGCCCTGGCGTGAAGGAGAGACAGACAATGATCGACGAAGGTTGCCAGGGGAAGGGAGCAGGTGACGATCATGGCCGAGCATGAGCCTCAGGTTCTGGCCTTTGCCTGCCATTACTGCGCCTATGCCGCCGCCGACCTGGCCGGCTCTATGCGCCTGAGCTACCCGCCCAACGTCAAGGTTCTGCACCTGCCCTGCACGGGCAAGGTGGATGTCATCTACCTGCTGCGCGCCTTTGAAAAGGGGGCCGACGCCGTTTTCGTCGCCGGCTGACTGAAGGGCACTTGTCATTACCTGGAAGGTAATCTGGGAGCTGAGCGAAGGGTGAACTATGCCAAGAAACTCCTGGCCGAGGTGGGCCTGGAGCCCGAGCGTCTGGAGATGTTCTTTCTCTCTTCGGCCGAAGGGGTACGGTTTGCCGAGATTGCGTCCGAGATGACAGAGCGGGCCCGGCGGCTGGGGCCCAATCCGCTGAAGAATCAAGAGTTTGAACCGTTCATGCCAATGGAGGTTGAAGAATGATAGTAGCCGAACAAAAGCCATTTGAAGAGATCAAAGCCCTGGTCTCGGCCGCCGACAAGGTCCTGGTCCTTGGCTGTGGCACCTGCGTCACGGTCTGCTTTGCCGGAGGCGAGAAGGAAGCTTCCATCCTGGCCTCGCAGCTGAGGATGGCCACCCGGCTCGACGGCCAGGAAAAAGAGATCCGGGAGCTCACCGTGCAGCGCCAGTGCGAGTACGAGTACAATGAGCTGGCCGCGGACTATGTGGCCGACGCCGATCTCATCATCTCCCTCGCCTGCGGCATTGGCGTGCAGACGATGAACGAGCAGTTTCCGACCAAGCTGACCGTGCCGGGCGTGAACACCAGTGGCCTGAGCCAGCCCACCGAGCAGGGTGTGTGGGCCGAGCGCTGCCAGGCGTGCGGCGATTGTGTCCTGGCCCTGACCGGCGGCCTGTGCCCCGTCGCCCGTTGTGCCAAGAGCCTGCTCAACGGGCCATGTGGCGGCTCCCAGCGTGGCATCTGCGAGGTCTATGCCGAGCGTGAGACGCCTTGCGTCTGGGATCAGATTTATCACCGGCTCGAGAGCTTGGGCCGGTTGGAAGACCTGCTGGAGATACGGGCGCCCAAGAATTGGCACACCAGCCGGGACGGCGGCCAGCGCAAGATCGTGCGGGAGGATTTACGGCTATGAGTGACAACAGCGTCGTCGCAGGTAACGGCTACATTGTCGGCAGCAACCTGGAAAAGGCTCTGAAGGCCGGCTACTTTGTGGCCACCGGCGAACTCGGACCGCCCCAGAGCGCCGAGCGCAAAGAGATCGAGCACAAGGCTCATTTCTTGAAGGGCATCGTCGAATCGGTCAACATCACCGACAACCAGACGGCCGTCGTGCGCATGTCCTCCATCTCGGTAGCGGTCATGCTCATGGAGCTGGGCATCGAGCCCAACATCCAAATGACCTGCCGCGACCGGAACCGCATCGCCATCCAGAGCGACCTGTTGGGCGCCTACGCCCTCGGCTGCCGGAACCTCCTATGCCTGACCGGGGATCACCAGACCTTTGGCAACCACCCCCAGTCCAAGAACGTCCACGATCTGGACTCGATCTCGCTGCTGCAGGCCGTCCGCGACATGCGCGACCAGAAAGTCTTTCAGAGCGGCGACAAGATCAAGGGCCAGGAGCCACGCTTCTTCCTGGGAGCAGCAGCCAATCCCTTTGCCGACCCGTTCGAGTTCCGGCCCTACCGGCTGGCCAAGAAGGCCAAGGCCGGCGCGAACTTTATCCAGACCCAGCTCATATTCAACGTGCCCAAGTTCCGGGAGTTCATGCGGCGCGTAGTGGACCTTGGGGCTCACGAGCAGACCTATATCCTGGCCGGTGTCGGGCCCATCAAGAGCCTGGGGGCCGCCAAGTACATGGCCACCAAGGTGCCGGGCATGGAAGTGGACCCCGAGTACATCTCGCGCATGGAGAACTCGACCAAGGGCTTGCCGTCCCTGGCCGAGATCAAGGCCATGGAGCCCAAGGAAGCCGCCGAGGCGCGAAAAGCCCGGGCAAAGGCCTCCGAAACCGTGGGCATCGGCATCTGTGTCGAGATTATCAACGAGTGCAAGAAGATGGAAGGCGTGGCGGGCGTACACATCATGGCCATCGAATGGGAAGATGCGGTCGACGAGATCGTCAAGCAGACCCAGATTGGCCCGAAGTACGATCCGGCTCGCCAAACTGCCTGACGGGAGCCAGCCGATGACTATTGAGAAGCAGACCGCTCTTGCTCAGGAGATCCGCGATCGCTCGGGCGAGAACGTTTTCCTGTGCTACCAATGCAAGAAATGTACCGCCGGTTGCCCGGTGGCGCCCTACTTTGATCTCATGCCGCACCAGGTACTGCGCGCCTGCCAGTTCGGCCTGTCGGACCTGGTGCTCCAGTCGCGGACGATCTCGCTGTGCGCTGCCTGCGAAACCTGCTCCACCCGCTGCCCGCAGGGCATCGACATCGCGCGCATCATGGACGTCCTCGAGATCATGGCCGCGGAGCAAAAGATCAAGTCCAAGGCTCCGACCGTGCCCATGTTCTACAAATCGGCCAACCGCGGCATCGACATGTTCGGGCGCATGTGGGAGATTGGCCTCATGGCCGAGCTGTACATCCGCGAGCTGCTTGCCGGCAAGTTTGACTTCAAGCACCTGTTCAAGTACGACATAGAGTTGGCCGTCAAGATGCTCCGCTCCGGAAAGCTCAAGCTCCTGCCCAGCATCGCCCGCCGCCACAGCAACGGCAAGCGGCCGCCCGAGGCACACGAGCTCGAGGCCATGCCGGCGCCTGCTGCGAGCCGGAAGGCAGCGCCGGCAGCCGGCGGCGACGTCATTTCCTACTATCCCGGTTGTAGCCTGGAGGCCACGGGCATCGAGTACCACATGTCCACGAAGGCCGTCGCCGAAAAGCTGGGCCTGAACCTCGTCGAGCCGGAAGGCTGGGTGTGCTGTGGCACATCGCCGGCCCACAACACCGATCACTACCGCTCTATCAAGCTGCCGATGCAGACCCTGGCCATCGCCAACGACTTGGGTCACAGTTACATGACCATGCCGTGCGCTGCCTGCTTCTCCCGGTTTCGCATCGCCATGCACGAGGTCAAGAATGACCCGGCCCTGCGGCGGCGGATTGCCGAGGACGTGGGGTTCGAGTTCACGGGCGGGATCCAGGTGGACAGCCTGTTGACCACAATCACCGACAGGGTTGGCTACGAGGCGGCCGCCAAGCCGGTGGTCAGGAAGCTGGAGGGGCTGAAGGTGGCCTGCTACTATGGCTGCCTCCTCACCCGCCCGCCGGCGGTCACCGGCGAGGAAAACTATGAATACCCCACCAACATGGACCGCTTGATGGAGGTCCTGGGGGCCGAGGCGGTGGACTGGTCGTACAAGACGGACTGCTGCGGCGGGTCTCTGTCCCTCAGCGTCCTTGACGTCGCCCTGGATCTGAGCCACAAGATCCTGCGCAATGCCATCGAATGCGGAGCGGACATGATTGTGACGGCCTGCCCGCTGTGCCACGTCAACCTGGACACCCGGCAGAAAGAAATCAACACCAACTTTGCGGGCACCTTTGACATCCCCATCGTCTATTTCACGCAGTTGATGGGCGTGGCCTATGGCCTGCACGCCAAACCACTGGGCATGGACAAGCACTTTTCCGATGCCATCGGCCTGTTGAAAGAAAAGAGACTGCTGTACGCGTGACAGGGGCGTGCCCGTCAAGAACCCGCCCGCGTCGCGCGGGCGGGTTCTTGACGGGTGCCGGTACCCTGATATTTGATTCCAATGCAAGGAGGAAGACTGGTGAAGCTAACAGACAAACCCGTGACGAATTTCCTAGACGAGCTGGCGAGCAACGCGCCGGCTCCCGGCGGTGGGAGCGTGGCCGCCATTAGCGGTGCCCTTGGCGCCGCTCTCATCAGCATGGTCTGCAACCTGACCCTGGGCAAGAAGGGCTACGATGAGGTGCAAGGCGACATCCAGGATCTGCTGGGCCAGTCAGAAGCACTTCGGCAGGAGCTCACCGGCCTCCTGGAAGCCGACGTAGCGGCCTACACCGCCTATTCGCAGGCCAACAAGCTGCCCCGCGAAACAGACGAGCAAAAGGCCGAGCGCACCAGGGCCGTGCAGGCCGCCCTCGTGAATGCGACAGACGTGCCAATGCGCATCGCCGAGGCGGCAGTCAAGGTCATGGATCTGTGCATGCCCACGGCCGAGAAGGGCAACAAATGGGCGGTGAGCGATGCGGGCGTCGCCGTGCTGATGGCCGAGGCTGCCCTGCGCAGCGCTGCCCTCAACGTCCTCATCAACCTGGGCAGCATCAAGGACGAAGCGTTCGTCGCCCAGAAGCGCGCCCACCTGGACGGCCTGCTGGCGGGCAAGGGCGCGATGCGCGACGAGATCTATAATTACGTCGAGGGCAGGCTCTAGCCGGCTGTCGCCTGTTGAACATCTGTTCTTCCCCCAGGGGAAGGCGAGGAGGACATGAGGAATGAGTGCCACTATTCTGAACGGCAAAGCCGTCGCCAAAACGATGCAGGGTGAGCTCGAGGCGGCAGTGGCCGCGTTCAAGACAGCGACAGGCGTCACGCCGACCATCGCCGTCGTCCGCGCCGGTGAAGATCCGGGCTCGGTGTGGTATGCGAATGCCATCAAGAAGACGATGGCCGCGCGGGGCATGGAGGCCCAGCTGCACGTCCTGCCCGAGACCGCCAGCCAGGCCGAGCTGGTGGCCCTCGTTGCCCGCCTGAACGAGGATCCGGCCGTGCATGGGATCATGGTCCAGGAGCCGATGCCCAAGGGTATCGACGAGGGTGCGGTCAAGGCGGCACTGTCGCCCCTGAAGGATGTGGATGGCGTCCACGAGGTGAATGCCGGGCGGTTGGCCCTGGCAGCGCCCGCCGGCCGGCCGGCGGGGGTCGGTCCCTTCTTTGTGCCGGCCACGCCCGCCGGTGGCATGGAGCTGATGCGTCGCTCCGGTGTGACCTTTGCCGGGCAGAATGCCGTCGTCCTCGGCCGCTCGGCCATCGTCGGCAAGCCCATGGCCCTGCTCCTGATGCGTGAGAACGCCACGGTTACCGTCTGCCATTCTCGATCCAAGGACCTTGCCGGGCTCTGCCGGTCAGCCGACATCCTGTGCGTCGCCGTCGGACGGGCGGAGATGGTCAAAGGCGATTGGATCCACCCGGGCGGTGTCGTCGTCGACTTTGGCGTCAACGACGTCGACGGCAAGATGGTGGGCGACGTGGCCTACGAGGAAGCCTGCCAGGTAGCGGGCATGATCACGCCGGTGCCGGGCGGCACGGGGCCGATGACCAACGTCATGCTGTGCCTGAACGTGCTGGAAGCTGCCCGTCTCCAGGTCTAGGATCGGGACCAGGACCATGACCGCGCAGGTGGTCATCTGCGGCGCAGGCATCGGCGGGATCAGCGCGGCCTATCACCTGGCCGTGAAGCACGGTGTTCGAGACGTGCTCCTCGTCGACGAGCGGGCACCGCTCAGCCTGACGAGCGACAAATCCACCGAGTGCTACCGCAACTGGTGGCCGGGACCCGGCGATGCCATGGTGCGGTTCATGAACCGCAGCATCGACCTGATGGAAGAGCTGGCGCGCGACAGCGACAACGCCTTCCAGTTAAGCCGGCGCGGCTACGTCTTTGTCACAGCCGACCCGGGGCGCATCGCCGACTTTGAGCGCGCCGCGGCCGAGCCCTCCTCGTTGGGGGCCGGCCCGCTGCGCATCCACCAGGGGCAACCAGGCGATCCCGAGTACGTTCCTGCCCTGGAGCACGGCTTCGAAGGCCTACCCACGGGCGCCGACCTGATCCTTGATCCAGGCCTGATCCAAGAGCATTTTCCCTTCCTGACCAAAGAGGTCGTGGCCGCCCTGCACACCCGCCGCTGCGGCCGGCTCAGCGCCCAGCAACTGGGCATGCTCCTCCTCGAGCGGGCCCGCGCCCACGGGACCCGGCTGCTGCAGGGCCGGGTCGAAGGCGTGGAGGTGCACGGCGGGCAGGTTCGGGCTGTGCGCGTCGCCACCGAGAGCGGCTCCCAGACGGTCGAGACCGGCACCCTGGTCAACGCCGCCGGCCCTTTCGCCAGGGAGGTGGGGCAGATGCTGGGCGTAGACCTGCCCATCGTATGCGAGCTGCACGCCAAGGTCTCGTTCACCGACTCGCTGGGCGTGCTGCCCCGCTTCGCACCCCTCTACTACTGGGCCGATCCTCAACTGCTCCCCTGGTCCGACGAAGAGCAGGCCCTGCTGGCCGAGACGGAGGAGACGCGCTGGCTGTTGGCACCTTTCCCCTCTGGCCCCCACGGCGTGCCAGAGGGTGGCGGCGGCAGCCTGGTGCAGCTGGTGCTGTGGACCTACGACGTCAAGACGATGGAGCCGGTCCTGCCGCTGCCGGCCTTCGATCCCCACTACTTCGAGGTCGTGCTGCGTGGCCTGTCGCGCATGGTCCCCGGACTGCGGGCGTACTTTGACCGGCTGCCGCGGCCCGTGGTCGACGGGGGCTACTATGCCAAGACGCAGGAGAACCGGCCGCTCATCGGGCCGATGCCCATCAAGGGGGCGTACATGATCGCCGCCCTCTCGGGCTTTGGCATCATGGCGGGCTGTGCCGCCGGAGAGCTGCTCGCGACACACGTCGCCGGCAGCGAGCTGCCGAATTATGCATCCTGGTTCCTGCTGGAGCGCTACGACGATCCGGCCTACTTGCGGCTGCTGGAGAGCTGGGATGCATCAGGACAGCTCTAGACCCCGGGCACGGCAGGGCTGTAGCCAGGTCCGCGCTCCTGGTTCGCCCACTGACTCCCGGTCATTAAATGCAGTCTGTTTGACAATCAGAATTGCCTATGGTACACTTGCGCTTGCGCTACCTGTCACAAGTGGATCCGCCGCGCGATGCCAAGGCATAGTTGCCAAGAATAACAAAATTCAAGGAGGAAGAGATGATAGTTGACATCAAACAACCGGTGCCGAGCGACATTGAGATCGCTCAGGAAGCCAAGATGCGACCCATCATTGACGTCGCCCAGCAGCTGGGGTTGACCGAGGATGACCTCGACTATTACGGCAAATACAAGGCCAAGGTCCATCTCGACGTCCTGGAGCGCCTGGCAGATCGACCCAATGGCAAGTACATTGACGTCACGGCCATCACCCCCACGCCCCTCGGCGAGGGCAAGACGGTGACCACCATCGGCGTCAGCCAGGGCCTGGATTACATTGGCAAGAAGGTCATGACTTGCATCCGCCAGCCCTCCCAGGGACCGACCTTTGGCATCAAGGGCGGAGCGGCCGGCGGTGGATACGCTCAGATCGTGTCCATGGAGGACTTTAACCTCCACCTGACCGGCGACATCCACGCCGTGAGCGCTGCCCACAACCTCCTGGCAGCGGCCATCGACAACCGCCTGACCAAAGAGCTCCGCTGGAGCACCAATTTCCTGGCGAAGGCTCTGTGCCCCAACGACGAATACACGCCCTCCATGCGCATGCGCCTGGACAAGCTAGGTATTACGTCTCAGAAGCCCTCCGACCTGAACGCCGAGGACAAGGAGCGCATGTTCCGCCTCGACATCGACCCCTACAGCATCCAGTGGCGGCGCATCGTGGACGTCAGCGACGCCTCGCTGCGCAACATTATCGTTGGGCTGGGGACGGCCAACGATGGGACGCCGCGGCAGACGGGGTACGACATCAGCGTTGCCTCTGAGATCATGGCAGCGCTTGCCCTCTGCTGTGATATGGCCGACCTCCGGGCGCGTATGGGCCGCATCATCATCGGCACCAACAAAAAGGGCGACCCCATTACGGCCGAGGATCTGAACGTGGCCGGGGCGATGACCGTCCTGCTCAAGGAGGCGATCATGCCCAACCTGATGCAGACCCTGGCGGGCAGCCCGGCTTTTGTGCACTGCGGGCCCTTTGCCAACATTGCTCAGGGCAACAGCTCGATCCTGGCCGACCGCATCGCCCTCAAGCTCATGTCCGATGGCTACGTGGTCACCGAGTCGGGCTTTGGCGCCGACTGTGGCATGGAAAAGTTCTTTGACATCAAGTGCCGCGCCAGCGGCCTGGTTCCCAACTGCGTAGTCCTCGTTTCGACTGTTCGCGCCCTCAAGATGCATGGCGGTGGCCCCAAGGTCGTCGCCGGCAAGCCGTTGGACAAGGCCTACACATCGGAGAACCTGGAGCTGCTGGAGAAGGGCCTGCCCAACCTGCTGCAGCACATCGAAAACGCCCTGAAGTTTGGCGTGCCGGTGGTCGTGGCCATCAACCGCTTCAAGGATGACACCGACGCCGAGATCCAGCTCATCCGCAAGCGCGCCCAGGAAACGGGAGCTGAGGATGCGGTGGAGAGCACCGTGTGGGCTAACGGCGCGGCCGGTGGCGCCGCCCTGGCCGAGGCAGTGGTCAAGGCCTGCGAGAAGCCCAGCAACTTCAAGCTCCTGTATCCCGACAATCTCTCCATCAAGGAAAAGATCGAGACCATCGCCCGCGAGATCTACCGCGCCGAGAACGTGACCTACACGCCCGATGTCGAGGACAAGATCAAGGCCTTTACCAAGATGGGCTTGAGCCACCTGCCGCTGTGCATGGCCAAGACGCACCTGTCATTTACCCACGACCCGACAGTCAAGGGCGCGCCACGCGACTGGACGCTGCCCATCACCGACATCCGGGCCAGCGTGGGCGCGGGTTTCCTCTTCCCGCTGTGCGGCACCATGCGCACCATGCCCGGCCTGCCCACCCGGCCGGCCTTTACCGACGTCGACCTCGACCTGGAGACCGGGCGCGTGGTCGGCCTCTTCTAGCCAGATAGGCTGGTGGAGCTGAAAGAAGCTTGATGGTACGAGATGGGGAGGGTGTTCATTACCCTCCCCATCTTTCAAGTCGCTTACCAATCTGATTGTGCAACTTACCAGGTAGCCAGGTTTGCAATGTTCTGGCGCCCTGTGCTATAATGGCCATGTTTCATGGTGGCTTGGCAAGCAGGTTCTACCAAAGGAGGTAATTGCATGGAGAAAGTAACCTTTAGCGTTCCGGCCATGTGGGCAGACCACCACGTTCTGGCGGTTCGAGAAGTCCTGGGCCGCGTGACAGGTGTCGAAGAGGTCTTGGCCAGTGCCATGTACAAGGACGTGCTCGTCAAGTACGATCCTGCTAGCGTTAACCCCGAAGCCCTGAAAGGCGCACTGGCCGAGGCCGGGTACGAGATTTCCAAGGCGCCTTCCATTCCTACCTACCCCGAACGCATCGACGACAGCTCTGACTGGTTCCAGTTCCAACAGCGGATCACGGAGACCGACCTGCGCGACCTGGAGATGTCGGGCGACCACCGTAAGTACTAAGGCCAAGGCCGGTCGCAGGCCACGGCACAACCCCTTAGAAGGAAGGTAAAGCACATGTCACAGTACGCAACGGTAACCGCCGACCCCGCGGTGCAGCAAATGCTCGAGATCGCGAAAGAAAAGGGCATTGAGACTGCCTTCGACCGGGCCGAGAACATCAAGCCCTGTCCCATCGGCAGCGATGGGGTCTGCTGCAAGATCTGCGCCATGGGGCCCTGCCGCCTGGTGGGCAAGGCCAAGACGGGCATCTGTGGTGCCACCATCGACACTGTTGCCGCCCGCAACCTGGCCCGGCAGATCGCCGCCGGCGCTGCTGCCCACTCGGACCACGGGCGCGACATGACCCTGGCGCTCCTGGCCGTGGCCGAGGGGCACGCACCCGACTACCGCGTCCGCGACGTCGCCAAGCTGGTCGAGGTTGCCACGTTCATGGGCATTCCCGTCCAGGGCCGCGAGACAAACGACATCGCCAAGGACGTGGCCGAGCGAGCCCTCGCCGACTTTGGGAACCAGCGCGGGGAGCTGGTCTATGTGAAGCGTGCTCCCAAGAAGCGCCAGGAGATTTGGCGCGAGCTGGGCATTGTCCCGCGCGGCATCGACCGCGAGGTCGTCGAGACCCTGCACCGCACCCACATCGGCAACGACCAGGACGCAGAGCACATCCTGGATCACGGTCTGCGCACGGCTCTGGCTGACGGCTGGGGTGGCTCCATGCTGTCGACCGACATCACCGACATCCTCTTTGGCACCCCGGTGCCCCTGACCAGCGAAGTCAACCTGGGCAGCCTCGAGGAAGATCAGGTCAATATCATCATCCACGGGCACGAGCCGCTGCTATCGGAGCTGATCCTGATGGCCTGTCAGGACCCGGAGCTCATCGAGTATGCCAAGACCAAGGGCGCCACGGGCATCAACCTGACGGGCATCTGCTGCACGGCCAACGAGACCCTCATGCGCCAGGGCGTGCGGTCGGCTGGCAACTTCCTGAGCCAGGAGCTGGCCATCGCCACCGGCGCTGTGGAAGCGATGGTGGTCGACATTCAGTGCATCATGCAGGCGCTCGGCCCGGTGGCCGAGAACTATCACACCAAGCTCATCACCACATCGCGCAAGGCCAAGATCAAGGGCGCCACGCACATGGAGTTCGACGAGCACAGAGCGCTCGAGATCGCCAAAGAAATCGTCAAGGTCGGCATCGACAATTTCCCCAACCGGGGCAAGAACGAGAAGATCTACATTCCCAACATCAGCGCACCGCTCGTGGCCGGCTTCTCCCACGAATACCTGCGCTACATGCAGGGTGGTTACTACCGCGGTTCCTTCCGCCCGCTCAACGACGCCATCATGACCGGGCGCATCCGCGGCGTGGCCGGTGTGGTGGGCTGCAACAACCCGCGCACCCCCCACGACTATACCCACAACTATGTCGTCCAGGAGCTGATCAAGAACGACGTCCTGGTCGTCCAAACTGGCTGCAGCGCGATCTCGGTGGCCAAGCTCGGCCTCCTGGGGCCCGAAGCCCTGGAGAAGGCCGGCCCCGGCCTGCGGGAAGTATGCGAGGCCATCGGCATCCCGCCGGTGCTGCACCTCGGTTCCTGCGTCGACAACACCCGCATCCTGACCGTCGCCACGCAAATGGCGAACGAGGGCGGCCTGGGCTCCGACATCTCCGACCTGCCCGCCGTCGGCCTGGCCCCGGAATGGATGAGCGAGAAGGCGCTGTCCATCGGCACGTACTTTGTCGCCTCGGGCGTGTACGTCATCTTTGGCACCAAGAACCCGGTGGCTGGCAGCGAAGAGGTCATAAAGCTCATCAGCGAGGGTTGGGAAGCCAAGGTCGGTGGCAAGCTGGAGTTCATCCTCGACCCCGTCGAGATGGTGCGCAAGACGCTGGAGCACATTGACAAGAAGCGCGCCGCGCTCGGCCTGGCCGAATACGATCCGAACCGCTTTGGCGAGAGCGGCGACGTGCCCCTGGCCGAGTTCTTTGCCACACCTCCGGAAGAGCGGAACCTTTACAGCCGCAAGGCATACACGCAGGCTGCTGCGGAATAGACGAAGGAGAAGCTATCAATGTCCCGATACATCGCTACCCGAGCACTGCGTGGTGCGAGCCTGATCGTCCAGGAGTTCGAGGCGCTGTTGAACAAGGCGCTGCAGGAACTCGGCGCGGACAAGAAGGTAGAGTTCACCAATACCGCGTATTTTCTGCCCACCATCCTGGGCTACACCGGCATGAAGGTCGAGACCGTTGGCGGCCTGAAGCCCGTCTTGGAGCACTGCAAGACGTTGCTGCACACGCCACCGCCCGGCAAGACCTGGCTGCCCTATCTCGGTGAGACGCTGGACGCCGGCGTCGCCACCCTCCTGGCCGAAGAGGGTGTGATGGCTCTGCGCTTTGTCTACGGCCAGGAGCCCCAGAAGATGCCCGGCCTGGAGCTGACCGGCACCAGTGCCCCCGGGCCCGGTTACCTCAACGGGCCCATCGACGACATCCAGCTGCGAAGCTGGGGTATCCAGCTGGTGGACGGCCGCATGCCCGGCTTTGCGGCTCTCATCGGCGCGGCGCGCACCAACCAGGCCGCCGTGGAGCTGGTTCGCCAGCTTCAACAGCGCAACATCCTCATCTTC
>JBFYTF010000022.1:0-17918 GCA_041300865.1 Anaerolineae bacterium | reverse complement strand
CCTGGCAGGCGGGATGCGGACAGCGTGCCGGGAGAGGGAAAACACGGCCGTGGGTGTGAACCGCCTCGATGTATTCTTTGACGAAACCGGTGAAGTGCTGTACAATGACCACGTGTTGGGGGCACCTCCCCTGGTGGTCGGGCCTGGCAGCTGCGAGCCACAGCGGGAGGTGTCGCTTTTTCTCCCTCGGTTGGTGGCCATTATCCTCGCCGGCGCATCTTTCGTCAAGCCGGGCAGCCTGTCTCGTTGGTGGCGTGGACTGTCTTCAGCGATCACCGAATGTGACCAAGAACTCCTGGAGGGAAGAGCCCTTGGAGAGCCTGATCATCTTATTTGGCCCGGAACAGCTCTATTCAGATCAAACACTACGGCCGGTAAGAGCGGGTTCAACCCCCGTCATCCACCCAGTATATGTAAACAGATCCATCCAAGATGGGTCTGTTTCTTTTCTTGTGTAGGGGAATTCCATGCCCCTGCATGAGACCTATAAGGCTTGATGTCCTCTTGCGTCATGGCTTGCGCTTCGGCCGAGATTGGTAACCCTTCCATAAACCAGGCCAGTTGAAATCGAGATCACCGACAACCGGCTTGTACCGGGTAGATAGAACTTGTTCAGCGCTGTGCCTCCCTTGAGGTACAGGCGGTCGCGGAGAAACGGATCGGTGTAGATAGCACGCAGGGCATGTACCAGCCGGTAGTCCAGTTTGGCCAACGTCAAATCCGGGATGCCCCCTTCGTCGGCCCAATTGCGGAGGATGCGAGCTGTGACCTGCCGCTAGAGTTCTCCCAAGACGTCCACTTTCTCGCGGATGCGCCAGCGGCCATCCAGTACGCCAGCCTCCGGCTCGTGCGGATCCAGGGGATAGACGTACTCACCCACTTGCCGGGCAATATACCGGCGATCAAGTCTCCCTCGATCTCCTGCACTGTACTCAGTCGTTCCAGGATGAGGCCTAACCGCTGTTCCAGGGCCTGATTGTCCATACGCGGCAGGTAGTCGAGCAGCGTAGCTGGGTCGGTCTCGCCGATCAGGGCGCTGATGGTGCGGGCCACCTCCGCCACACCACCACATAGGTCAAAGCGTTCCAGGCAATCCAGCATAGTCTTTTCACAGTCGGACCCTTTGAGAGAGACATCGTGGTAGAGGGTCTGTTGGAAGCCAAAGAGCTTCTCTGGCTTGAGCTGCACAAAGCGGATCTGCGCCCGACCCAGTTCAATAGGCCGGCGCTGCTGGGGGACAGCTACCAACAGGGCGAAGGGCAGTTGGTGCGCTGCTCCGTGAATGGCCGCTGTACTCTAGTAGGCGACGTAGTAGAGGCCGTCGCTGCCGTTGCTCTGCATCAGCTCGTCTAGGATCAGGTGTGGATCGGCCACGTAGCTCCTGCGCCCGTAGAGCACATCTGGTGGGATGACGCCATAGCGCCCTCTTCCAACTCGGTGGAGGGCGTTCTTTCGGGCCATGCTGGACAGCAGCTTGACGGCGTGCGCGTGCGAGACGCCGACCAGATCGACGACGGTGCCAGCATCGAGTAGGCTCACCCCTTGCCGCTGGCTCGCAAAGTAAATGGTCTGTTCCAGGTGGCCGAGCTGGATCGTGTCGGGTTCCTCAACCATCTTTCCGCCCCAGCGTTCATGTGTGCACAATATGACTGAAATAGTTGTATTGTGCATATTGAAACTGACCATAGCCTAAACGGGGCATCTGTCAAGCTGCTGTAGGCCGAGTGATGTCCCATCCCATGGTGCGGATCCTTGGGCGAAAGGCCAGCGCGAGGAGGCAGTTCTTGTCTGCAGGACTGCAAGATTCTCACTCAGTTTCATCAGAGGTAAAGCGTGTCAAACTTGGCCCGGATCTCTTGTAGGAATTCATCAAAGAACTCCTGTTGCTCTTCCGGGGGCCCTTGAGCCAACATCTGCTCCAACTGCCGAAACGGCAACAAGACCCTGGCCCGTACCTCGGGGTCGAGGGCAACCTTTTCATCCTCTGCGCCTCCATCGATCTCAATGTCATTGCCCAGGAAAGCACGGGCCGGGCTCTCTTCCAGGAGCTGTACCATGCGCTCGTCATCAACAAAGTAGGCCAGCCGAAAGAGTCTGAGAGGATTCGTATCAAAAAAGTCGGCGAGCTCTTTCAGGATATCGGGTCCAGGGCTGTGCGCTTTCTTTAGGATCTCGTGAAGCTGCGTCTGGGATATGCCAACCACAGTCTCGGAAGTGGGTACCTATGCCCTGCGGATGCAGCCACTGGAATCTGACGAGGCTGCAAAAAGGGGACGCGCGAACCTTGACGTGTCAATGCAATTGTGATAGACTCATACCCGCTCTACTGGCGAGCGACCTCCAGCTTTGCCGGACGGACCAAGTTTCTCACCAACGGAGGTGATACTGTATGTCACCAAACAGGCAATGGTGCGAACAATGTGGCACCCCTCTGCCGGATGACGCCCGCTTTTGCGAGATGTGCGGTACACCCGTCGTCATGGAGCATTCTCGTGCCGCTGAAACGGTCACCGGGCATCTGCCGGGGGAAATCGAGGGCAACGGGCGATTTCGCCAGAGCCAGGCGATCATCCTGGTGATCACTACGACACGGTTGATCTGTGTCCGCGAGACCAGAAAGATGCACGAGAACTGGACAGGGGAAATCTTCCGTCTGGCCGAGGAAGAAGAGAACCCTGATCTGCCCTGGCGGCGGCACTTTGACAGCTATGAGTGGCGCAGCCCGCTTTGGGCCTATTTCTACGAAACGCCCGCAGACGACTTGCTCGCCACCCACCGCGACAACCAGGCCATCGCCCTGAAAGACATTGTCTCGGCCACGATCACCCTCGTGGAGGAAGGGGGAGACATGGTGGATTTCGTGCTGACCAGTGGCGAGACACTCCGTTTCGTGCTCATCGACCAGATGGGCCGGCCATCTGGTCGCTTTCTGGCCCAGGTCCTGGGTCCCCAGCGGGTGCGGTTCGTGTCGCAGCCGGCCGAGTAGCAGAACCGGAGGATCCCACTGGCCCGCACAGGCAACCCATTCGCGAGGTGAGCCATGCCCAAACCTGAAAGTAGCCGTACCCTGCAGCCAGCCGCTCTTGCCACATCTGTGCAGCATCTTCCTGTCTTTGAGCGCCCACCATCGGCCCCCGTGTTGCCGGCCCGCCCTTCGACCGCGCGGATAGTCCTGGGCTTCCTGACCAACCCCGGCGCCACACTGCAGCGGCGGGCCGCGGAGGCAAGCATGCCGGTCGTCCTGGCGGTGTCCGGGAGTGCATTCGCTCTCTTTTTCCTCCAGGCGGGCCTTGACCGGATACGGGTGGGCAATGCCGACGCACTCACAATCGTTGTCCTGGTCCTGATAGGCCTCCTCTTTGGCACGATCGGCGTCGCCGCTGTGGCCTTCATCGCCTGGCTGGCCCTCAAGATCTTGCGCTCCGACGCCACCCCCGGCGCCGTCGTCCGTGCTTGCGCGCTGTCCTACAGTTCCACACTGGTCTACGTCACCCTTGGCCTGGCCGCCAACCTGCTCCTTGGCTGGCGCACGGCCGTCGCCTTTGGCGTAACCGGCGTCCTCTGGTCATTGGGGCCACTCAGCAGTGCGCTGCGGGGGATGGCACACGGCCGCTTGGGGGTGAGCCTCGTCCTGGCGACACTGTGCGGCCTAGCCGTCCTGGCCGGCTGGGCCTGGTTGGGAGGTCTGATATGAGCCAAGCTGCCGCTTCTGCCGTGCGCTCTCTACCCTGGGCGCCGCGGATCGTCCCATTGCTGTGCTTTGCCCTCCTGGGCGGCCTGACCGCCCGGCGGGGCGACACGGCGACGGCGATCACCGCCACCGCGCTGAGCTTGCTCACCGGCTGGCTGGCGCTGGTCGTGCTCGGTTGGCTGCTGGCTGCCTCCTCGAAAGGGATGGGGCTGAGGGAGGCGCGCCGCGCCGTCACGCGCGGATTCCTCCTACTCATCCCCTTCACGCTCCTGGCGCTGGTCGCCGACCTGGGCCTGGGCTGGGATTCCGCCGGTGCCTTTGCGTGTGCCGGGATCATGACCTCAAGCACTGCGGTCGGCGCCGAGATGGCGGGCGGCGGCGGCCGCGGGCCGGCCAGCGTTGTCCTCACGCTCCTCTTTGGCACAGCGCTGTCAGCCCTCTGGATCACCTGCATCAGCGCCGGGGTCCCGCTCCTCATACAGGCCGCCATAGAGCTCTTCCCTGGAACGCTAGGAGGAGGACTCCCGTGAAAGCACTCACCTCCTGGCTGCGCGTCCTCTTCGTGACCGCCATCCTGCTGGTGCTGGCGCTACCCCTCGCCGTGCAAGGTCAGTCGGCGCCCCAGCCCGAGATACTGGCGGAGATGAAAGCCAGCAGCGATGTCTACGTGTCTGTCAAGCTGACCAACATCACAGACATTGGCGTGAGCTGGAAGAGCGATGGGACGACCGAGGAATACAGGGAGGACCTCGATGCCTACTTTATCTGGTACAATCAGATCCCCAGTCTGGATCTATGGCCGGTGACGTGGGCCGGCGATGCGTTATCGGTGCAGTTCCAGGAAGACGCGGTCGCCTCTACGGGAAGCCTTGAAGCGAAGCTGCTGGCCGACGGCTCTGCGGTCGAATCGGTCGAGGCCAGCCAAGTCCACGGCGGCACCTATGTCGTCCAGGAGTCGATCAAGGCCGGTCCCATTCCCTTCGAGCGGGTCGAGCAGAATGTCCAGGTCGTTTACCACGCCGAAACCGGCACCTACGACACACGGACCTGCGCCTACTACGCCCTTGAGGGGCCAGCGGTAGCCGACGCCGTGCAGGAAGCCCCCCGCTACACCGAGTATGACGGAAGCCCGAGTTCCCAGAGGACGGAGATCGAATTCCAGGGCGCCGGCGGCAGCCTCTCCCGGCTCGAGGTAGGCCTCTGCTGGGTCCCGGGCGGGCAGACCACCCCCGCCTCGCTCGGAATCTGGGAGTTCTCCAGCGTGGAGGTGAGCGATCCCACCAACCCCGACTTTTACCTCTACCCGGTGGACGAAAACTGCGAGTGGAACTATGACGTTATGGTGGAGGAGACCTCCGCCGTGACCCGCTTCATAAACAAGTTTGACTGCTACGGTGAGGACGTGGTTGAAATGGAGGTGAGTAGCACTCACACCTGGACTGTCCCCAAGCGCATTCTCGTCCCGGGCGAGAGCGAGCCGCTGACCGTGGCGGTCACCGCGGTGGGCCCAGCCGATGCGCCCGATCACCCGCGCTGGTCGGCAAAGACCGAACTGTGGTACGACATCCCGTCCCAAGACATGGTCTTCAACGACGGCTTCCTGGCGAGCGCCTACTACTACGAACTAGACGATACGAATGGCACCCTTCCCCAGAGTGCCTCGGCCCAGTGGGTCGTGCCCGGCGGGGCTCCAGGGGACACGATGACGATCCAGGTGTCGGTGGAAGGCATCAGCCAGAATGCCCGGGGCCTTCTCGACTATCACTACAACTATGTGACCGTAGATAGGACGCCAGTGCCCGGGATCGGAGCCACCCCCGAGCCGACGGAGGAGCCGTCCGAGCCGTGGGGCGGGGGCGACGAAGAGCCGATCGACCTCGACGACCTGCTAGCCGGGTTCGGCGGCATAGGCAATATCCCCGGCCCGGAGACCCTGGCCCAGGCATTGGCTGGGGTAGTGGCGCCCGCCGTGCTGATCGCGATCCTCCAAGCGCTGGGGGGTGGAGAATGGGACTCGGCAGGTGGATCCGGAGGGTCAGATGGCGGCCCCCTACCCGCCGGCCCCACAGAGATAACCCTGACCGACACCCTGGGGCGGACGTTCGACTATGTCTGGAACGCAGAGGCCGGTGGGTACATCAACCCCCAGACCGGCGGCATGCTGGACCAGTCGCTGTGGGCTGAGTACAACCGCACCCTGGTCGACAACCAGCGATTCATCGAGGAGCAGCGCGAAAGGGTGGCCGTCCTCACCCCGCCCACCCAGCGGCAGCAGTACCGGTCGGCGCAGGAAATGGCCGAGCGGCTGATCGCTCGGTTGCCTTTCAAGCAGGGCGACCCCCTACAGAAGCGCCTGTATACTATCCAGTCCAGGACCGCTGGCCAGGGCATCGGCTCCGACGATGTGGCCGGGATGCGGGATATCGCCCGGGAGGCGTGGGCGCACTACAGCGAGCGGCAGGGCGCCGTGCACCGGGAGAGCATGGATTGGGAGCGCAAGCTCGGCTGGGCCGAGACGGGCCTGAAAGTCGTGTCGACGATCGGGCGGGTGGCGGGCACGATCGCCGAGACCTCGTTGGGGGGCTCGGGCTTTGTCACCGGCTTTTTGTACGGCGCCGCCGAGAACTGGGACAAGGGTGCCGGCAGCATGTTGGCCAACGGTCTGATCTCGGGCACCTTCAACACGATCGGCACCCGCCTGGGCAACGTCAACCAGACTGGCTACCTGTGGAACGCGGGGACGGGCGGGCTGTCGCTGGCCGCCGAGACGGCGGTCACCGACTATTACAACACTGGGAAGGTGAACCTCAACAACATGAAGTGGAGCGCGGGCATGGGGGCTGCGGGCGGGCTGTTTGGCGCCGGCGTAGCGCGCTGGATGGGCGGCGGGCCGGACGTGCCGACGCACCTCACTGACTCGCCCGACGGCCCGATCCACCTTGGCCCGGCACCCGACGTACCGGGGCACGTGACACCCGACGTACCGGGGCACGCGGCACCCGAGCGGAACCTGGCCCCGCTGCACGAGCAGCCGCCGGCCGTGCAGCGCATGGCGGCCGACGTGGAGATCGGGCCAGATGGCCGGCGCTATGCCAAATTGGAGGACGTCCTGGCTCTACAGGAAAGCACCACGAGCATGCGGTCGCTCAAGAACGCCCCAGATGAGGTGCGGGAAGCCTTTAACAACACGCTGAGGCGGGACGTGTACGACCCGCATGACCAGCAACTTCTTGATTGGGTCCGGCAGAACGTGCCGGAGGCGCAGTGGCGCGAGCTGCGCATTGACGACTTTCGCACGCCCGGCGCCGAGTTCGACCCCAGTGCGATCAATACGGACCGGGACTATCGCATCCTGATGCAGGACGAGCTCGGCGACTGGATCGAGGTGCCCAAGGAGCGGTGGCGCGCCAAGTCCTACGAGTTGTTCGGGGAGGCCACTGGATTCAACGCTGATGCCGTCCAGAGGGCCCACCCAGAGGTCAACTGGGAGCGGATGACACCGGAGCAGCGACTGACCACGGCGCGCGAGCTGCATGCCGACCGCTACCAGCAGATGGCCACAGACAAGTACTCGATCGAGGCCAGCCCTGACTATTCAGACCAGGGGCGCATCGGCCTCAGCCAGGCCCAGGTCGAGCAGAATATCCTCGCCGTCAAGCATGGTGAGGGCAGGCTGCTGGACCCCGATGCGATCGGGCAGATGGACTATGAGAAGGTGTGCGCCTCGCTGCGGCGCGGCAACCAGCCAGAAGCAGTAGCGCAGGCCAAGAAAGCGGTCAGCTCACTGAGGGACGTGCGGGAGGGCTACAAGCTGGGGAGAATGGAGGTGGGCGAGCTGCCTGGCAACCTGAACCAGGCGATGGACGCGATCCAGCATGCGCCGGTGGACCACCGGGCGACGCCCGAAGCGATGGCAGCGATGAACGAGGAACTGGCCCGGCTGGGGTATCCCGGCGGGGTGGAGCAGGTGGCACGCACCATCAGCGCCCAGTTCTCGGCGCTAAAGTGGGCATGGAGGATGTAGGATGAGCGACGACCGAAACCAACGACAGGCCACCCTCTCTGCGGCAGACATCGCCGCGCTAGCCGAGCACCACCGATTGGTCCTGACCCACGGCTCGCCGCTCGCGGCGCAGCCTGCCGGAAGCGGTCGCACGGACTATGCCCTGCTGGAAAGGCGCGGGTTGCTGGACGCCAATTGGCGGCAGGCGCTGACCGTTTTGGCCGCGCCAGCCCGGCAGGTCCGTTCCCTGATCCCAGGCCCCGATGCCACCCTCATTCCGATCCTCTACGCCACGCACGACCAGGGGTGGGTCGGCTGCTGGCCCGACGGGCCGGGGCTGCTGGTCACCTTCCCTTGGGATGCCGACCGGATCCTGGCCATGGGCTACCAAGTCCTGATGGCGGAAGAGCCACCCCCGCCCGACGGCCTTTCGCTCTCGCTGAGCCTGCCCGGTCTGACGG
This sequence comes from Anaerolineae bacterium, assembly GCA_041300865.1. Classification (GTDB taxonomy): domain Bacteria; phylum Chloroflexota; class Anaerolineae; order JAAYZQ01; family JAAYZQ01; genus JAAYZQ01. The sequence continues at coordinate 9,763 of JBFYTF010000022.1, read as the reverse complement.
CCTTGGCCAGCGTCATCGATGCCCTGCGTGCCTTTCTATTCCGTTCCCTCCTGAACCGGCTGACCTTCGCTTCCCCGGTCCTGACCCGCGCCGAGCTGACTGGTCACCTCGAGAAAGGGCTTCTCAACCCTGACAGCCGCTGGCTGGTGGCGCTGCTGGACGTGGCCGGCTCGCCCCACTTCGGGCTGGCGCCCCAGGAGCTGCCGGCCGGCGTCGAGGAGCTGGTACGAATAGGCCTGCTGGTCCCCACTGGCGAGGGCTGGCAACCGGCGGCCTCTGTTCAGCGGCTGGCCCTGATGTGGCGCAGCGTCCTGCCCGCCTTTGCTCTCGAATCGCTCGTAGTTGGTGACGACGGGGCGCTCCGCCAGTATGGCCACCGCATCGTCATTCGCGGCGACGGGCCGCTGTGGCAGATTGACTATGGAAGGGAGCTGTGGAGCAAGACCCCGTCCGTCACCTTGCGCGACGTGGGGCCACTGGAGTGCTTTAACGGGCTCCAAGCCCTGCTGGCCGACCCCCCGGCCTGCCCGCCGAGGGTTCCCAGGCAGAGAGAGACAGTGGTGCCGCCCCCGGCGAGGGTGCAGCGAACGAGAAAAGAGGCGACCCCAACTCCGCCGCCTGCCGCGCGGGACAGTACCGTGCGCGGCACGGGCAGGGGGAGGCAGCCTCAAGCCCAGGCCCCCATGCCGCTTCAGCTGGTGGCTCTCAACGGCAGCCTGGCAAACCAAGTGTTCCCGATGGGCGGAGAGGTCAGGTTGGGGCGCAGCAGCGAGAACACGATCCGCCTGGAGGATGAACAAGCCTCGCGGCGGCACGCCCGCATCAGCCGGCAAGGCGGCGGGTGGATCCTTGACGACCTGGGCAGCAGAAACGGCACCCTTGTCAACGGCCAGCGCGTCACCAAGACCGTAACGCTACAGGCAGGCGATCAGGTGCAAATCGGCAACAGCCTGTTCCAGGTCACAGCAGCCAGCGGCGTCGAACCCTCCGTTGGGGAGCCGACTTGCCCTCATTGCGGGCAGCCCGTGAGCGGTGGTGCCCGATTCTGCCGTCACTGCGGCCAAACAATACCCTAACGACCTGCCTGCTGCAGCAGATCGGAAATGCGCATCCACACGAAGAAGGTTCGGCGCGAGTAGCGAGGACCGACGCACGAATCCGGAGGTAGTAACGATGAACATGCGTAGAAACCCTGAAGTCGCGGGCTTGATCGCAGGCCTGGCAATCCTTGGAATTGGCGTTTTGCTCATCCTGCTGCCCCCTCTGCTCGACCTGGACATGATGCAGTCGGGGTTTGCCATGCAGTTCGGGGGCTTTTTCCTTGCTGTGGTGGGGCTCATCGTGGCGGCGATCTTTTTCTACCGCGCGAACCGCCTGAAGGCCATGTTCCGCGGCAGCCGCGTACTGGCCCACTGGGTGTACGATCCGGTTCAGCTGCGGGATCAGGCGGACACAGACCTGCAGAGCGCAAAAGAGAGGAACCGGGTTCTGCTGCTCATCGTGGCCGTCTTCGTTGTGGCCTGTACCCTGCTGTTTGTCGCAATCGGCTTTTCCAGCGGGGAGGGCGATAACATGCCCCTGTTTGTGGGCATCATGGCCGCCGTCCTGCTCATCGTAGCAGCGTTTGCCTTCGGCATGCCCTATCTTCAACATCGCCGGGCATTGCGGAGCAGTGGTGAGGCGCTCATTGCCGAGAATGGGCTCTATATCAACGGTGCGCTCCACACCTGGAATCCTCCACTTGCCACGCTGGAAGATGTGCAGCTCGTGGAGGAAGGGGCGGAAGCGCGACTTGTCTTCAGCCTCCGTTCTCTCTCCCGGACCAGTGCTACGCTGTACGAAGCCTACAGCGTTGAGGTCCCCGTCCCACCTGGCCAAGAGGCCGTGGTCCGAGAGGTCGAGCAGCATTTCCGGGAGCGTGTCCTGCCGGTATAGAGTCGCTTTCCAGCCTATCCGCAAGGCGGTCTCCCAATCCACTTCGGCGCCGTGGCGTAAGAGCACATCAGGCGGGATGACAGCATAGCACTACAAAAGGTAGGATTCTGCCAGTATTCCTTCCGGCGTCCCCGTTCTTGCTCGTCTTTCCACAAGCCTTGAAGTCTCCGCGGGCATCTGCTGGCCCAGTTCGGCTGCGATCCGGCTGGCCTGTTCCTGTGCCGCGGGCGTCACTCCCGGATGGTGCCCGGCCAGGATCGCAATCTCTAGAGCCTTTTCCTTTTCGTTCTCTGCAGTCAGGAGCAAAGCCAGGGCCAGTGCAGCATCCACCATCTGGGTTTCATCCTGGAGTTCGGCGGCGATGATCAGCGCCTGCCTCAGATGCTGCCTGGCCTCTGCATGTTGGCCGAGTTCTGTGCAGACCTGCCCCAGCTCGATCAAGCAGCTCGCCGCTGTCTGCCGTTGTCCAATATCCTGCAGGATCCCGAGGCCCTTCAGATAGGCTGCCTTGGCATCCTCAACCCGGCCTTCTAGCTTGGCAATATCGCCCAGGTGCCGGAGACAGGTGGCCATGCCCCAACGATGACCCAGGGTCTGACAGAGGACAACGCCAACGTCGAGGATCTCCCGGGCCGCGGAGTGATTTGCCTGCTTGGCTAGCAGATCTGCCAGGGTGATGCTGGCGATGGCCTGGCCCATCTCGTGACTCTGAAGCCGAACTGAAGGTGCAGGGTCACCTGGAAGCCCTGGGCACGCCCACAGAACCCATCACTCTCACCTCCGTGACCGACACAGGAGGAGGCCAATGGCAAGGGGTGCTGTTCGACGGCGGCACCGGCCACTTGCGCCACGCTGTGGTGCGCTATGGTGGCGGGGGGGGCGAACAGCGCCGGCATCTACAGCGACATCACCGTGCTGAACACGCTGGGCGGGGAGGTGCTCCTGGAGAGCTGCCAGGTGCTTGAGAGCCTCAACGCCTATAACACCGAATATGGGCTCTATATCAAGAACGGTCGGGCCACTGTCAACGATACCCTCTTCAGCGGCAATGTACAGGGGGGCGGCAGCGCCCCCCTGTACATTGCCGGGGCGGACAGTATCGTCTCCCTGACGGATAACACCTTCACCGGCAACTCTCGCGACCGCGTGGTGCTGGGGGACGGCGCGATGACGGGTCACGACGCAACTCTGAGGCCGCAAACGGTCCTGCAGGGGTATGAGATGGATGACGATCTTACCGTGCTCCCTACGGCCACGTGGACCCTGGAAGCGGGCACCACACTCCTTGGTCAGAGCGGCGTGGAGCTTGCCATCGAGGGTGATCTTCAGGCCCTGGGCATCGCTGCGCAACCCATCACCTTGACCTCGTTGTCAGACACCGGAAAAGGCCAATGGTCCGGCCTGGTCTTCGACGGGGGCGCCGGCCACCTGCGTCACACGGAGGTGCGCTATGGCGGCCAGGGGAACAGCGCCGGCACGAACGCCAACATTACCGTCCAGAACACGGGCACGAGCGACGTCCTCCTGGAGAACTGCCTCGTGCGCGACAGCAGCGACCGCGGGCTGTCCAGCAGCAATGGCCACATCTCTATCCAGGGTACGACCCTCAGCGCTAGTACGGTTCACGTCCACATGGCCGGTGAGAACATCGTCCTGTTGGGCGGTTCCAACATCGAGAGCGCGACCTCTCACGGCATTCTCGTCGAAGGCGATGAGGCGTGGGTGAAGGTCACGGACTCAAACATCCGATCCAACGGTGCGTTCGGCGGCGATGGCGTTCACAACACCGGCGAGGCCACGGTCATCCTCAGCGGCGACCAAGACGAAGGCAACTTTATGGCCTACAACCAGGACTATGGGGCGAATCAGACTGGCCTGACAGGACAGATCATCGCCACCTACAACTACTGGGGCGATCCCAGTGGGCCAATTCACTCGGAGAATCCCGGCGGCACGGGCGAGGAGGTCAGCGACCGCGTGCTGTACGAGCCCTGGTTGACGGAGGTCCCCACGGGCCCACTGGTAATGGGCAACCTGATAGAATCTGTGGGTCCGAGTTTCGTCAGCCCCGGGGAGACGGTGAACGTGGGTTTCATCGTGCACAACGTGCTGACCGAGACGCTGCAGAACGCCGTCGTCGTCGCCCAGCTTCCTGAAGAAGGTGAGTACGTTCACAGTTGGCCCAGCGGCGAGTACTGGTCGGACAGGAACCAGGTTGTGTGGAAGCTGGGGAATGTGGCCCAGGATGAGGTGGTTTTCCTGGCTGTTCAGGTGCACTATGTCTGGGGCCACTGGCCACACCAAATGACCTACGTAACCGGGCTAATTGTGGCTGATAACTTGCCCAACAGCCTCTTGAACCTTGATGAATACCTTACCTACCAAGAGGTGACGCTCACGGACTTGAAGGAATTGAGCGAGCACGAGCTGATGGATATCCGCGATGCAAAGCCGGACTTGGATGCCCTCTTCATCGACTCTGAGAGCCTGGGGTTCGCCCACTACGGCGGCGCGAGGCTTGAAGAGCTCAGCGATGGATCGGCGCAGATATCGGTGCCCATGCTTGATTGGACTCAACCGGGTGAGCAGGTCTTCATCCAGCAGGTCATCGACGACTCCTACAGAGTCCACAACTTGCCGTTGTCTGCCATCGTAGACAGCCCCCTTGCGAGCTTTTCGTACGAGTATGAGACCAAATGGGTGGAGATGCAGAGCCCATTCTTCGGTCCTACTGCGCTCATATCCGGAGACCGGAAGGCTGATCGCACAGTGTCCGGATGCGGCGATTTTGGCTCTTTCGATTGCTTACGCAACTGCCTGATCGCCAATGTGCCTGCCCACCAGTTTAGCCCGTCCTACTCACAAGCTTGTTTTGAGTGCTACAGCGGCAGCGGTGCGGCCTGCAGCACGTGCGGCCCATATGACATTGCTACGCAACGATTCCCTGAAAGAGTCGACTAAGCGGTGTCAGGACAAGTGCAGTGATGATTCTGACTGGGGCAAGTGTGACACGGCGGCACGGGAGTGCAAAACCAGCAAAGTAGTTATGGTCACTCCCTGTGACGATGGCGAGTTCCAGCCTCAGGAGATGACCTACGAAGCGTGCCACGACAACGAGCGCTGCATCGATGATGTCTGCACGCCGATCAAGCCTCCTGAGACCAAGCCTATCGAGGTCTTGGTTGCAGGGGACCTCAATGCGATGCACGGGCCAATGGAAACCGCCCCAGGTCAAACGATCAGCTATACGATCGAGTATGAGAACGTGGGTGAAGGTACGGCGTATGCGGTCTATGTGGAGAGCAAACTCCCGGAACTCTTTGATACAGCCTCGGTGCAAGCTTACGATGGGGGCGTGCTTATTGCCTCGACACGCACGCTGCTGTGGTACGTGGGTGAGCTGGCGTCTGGCATGGGGGGCACGGTCGGCTTCGCAGCAGTCGTTCCTTCGGGTACCCTGAGCGGCACGGTAATCGTCGCCAATGCGACCGTTTACTTCCCCAGCGTGCCCGAGACAACGCCGACGAACGACGTAGTCACGGTGGTAGGGGACGTAGTGGCGCACACACAGCGGCTGGTCACTGTCGAAGGGACGGCAGTCCCTATCACATTGACCGGGCATACGCCCACGGGCAACCCTTTGCAGTTCCAGGTCATCCGCGAGCCCTTCCATGGCACGCTAAGTGGATCCCCGCCCGATCTGCTCTATACACCAGCGGACAAGTTTGAGGGTGGAGACAGGTTCTCTTTCCACGTGGATGATGGCCTCCGTACCAGTTTGCCTGCGGAGGTTGCGATAGAGGTGACCAGTAGGGCAGAAACAGTTTCTCCCGAGGTGCTGTTCACCGTTCCCAAAGGCAACGCAACCGATGTAAGAGCGTACGCGACACCGGTTTTCACCGACACGGACCATCCGACCATCTGGGTCATGTTCAACGAACCGATCGATGCGGCGACGGTGATGGCTGCGTCCTTCCTGGTGACCGACGAGGGCGGGCAACCGGTCGATGGGGTGGTGCCCTAGGACAGTGTCGTGCACGTGGCGCGCTTCCTGCTCGGCGAGCCATTACTGCCGGGCCAGACCTATACGGCCAGGCTTACCACCGCAGTAATGTCCAAAGCATGAGCCTGGGCAGATGCCTTCGACAGTGCACCAAGCTGCGGTCTCTGGATATCACCCATAGCCGCAGCTTGAGCACATACCCACATTTTGGCTACCAGGTGTTCAACCCCCGTCATCCACCCAAGCTTCAAGCCAAGGGCGGCTGAGCCAGTCTCCGGCCGCCTGTGTTGTCCTCAGGTCATGTTCTGGATAGTGCAGAGACAGATCAGGCTGCCAGTTAGGACCTCTGACTGCGATTAGGTTTCTTGGAGAGTAATTCTGATAACCCCTGTTCTCAACCATTGAGCTCATGTTTGCACGAAACCTCCGACAATCAGGTTAGCATCCAGTTGACGTCCCACAACGATACCATTGCCTCATATTCGCTGCCCCCCGTCAATCCGGAGCAAGTGCGGCTTTGCGGGCCATGGACCACGACAGCAATGTCCCGAAAAGCAAGGGCAGAGTCCCTTCTTTCCACCTCAGGCTCGCGTCAACACCGCGTTTGAACAGCCAAGTTGTTGTGGCTGCATTTCCACCTTGTTGGTCACTCTTGCTCCTCGAACGGTTCGCCATGGTTCCATCCTGGAGTTTCTGCTCTGGAAAGCAGGACTGGCGCATGGAGGCGACGCCTGTTGTCGAGCGGGATGTAGCACGTGATCCAGCCTATGTGGGCCTCTTTGGCGTGGTTAGAAGTGTTATGGGCATGTTCACTACCGGACACTTTTTGATCGGACAGGCATCTGAAACGCTACAGGGATAGGCAGATGCTCATTCAGCAGATGGTCAAGCAAACTCAAGCCAAGCAGGAACAGGCTCAGGTCGCAGCGGTCAGTGCGATGGATAACCAGCACCCAACCATCCCGCTTGGCCACGGCACCAAGAAACACGATCCAGATGTACGCCAGGCAGGCAGCGATCATCAGCCGTGCCAAGCGCAGCGGGTCGGACAGATGGCTCTTGTGCAAGTGAAAGCCACGGCTCTTCTGGTCGGAGAAGAACGTCTCAATGCGAAACCGCTTGGCATACCACAAGCAAGCTTCCTCTACCAATTCCAGGTTCGTCACCAGATAAATCGGTTCATTGCACCCGGTTCGCCACCAGGCAATAGCCAACACCGGGCCATAGCCTTGAGCCGTGAAACCGACATCCGGCAACCCGATGCGTTTGCCAGGCCAGATATCGATGTCTCGCAGCGCCAGCCATTCACCATCGCTGCACACCTGCGTGTTCACCGCCGTCCGGCAGACATAGTTCCAACCATAGTCGGCTACCGCCGCCTGGAACACCAGGCCGTCAAACTCACCATCGCCCGCAACCATGACGTCACTGCCCTCGGGCACCAAGGCATGCACTTCCGCCAGCAATCGCACGTGAGCTTCATCCGAGAAATGGCCTTTGCTGCCTTTGACGACGATCCAGGCCACCGGCAGAGCTCGTTTGTGATAGACCACACTGGCCATCAGCGTCAAGCACTGGCGGCCGACTTCACTCCCGTCCATGACCAACAGCAGTGTGCGCTCTGCCAGACTGTGCAGCAATGCTTCCGCAAAAGGCAGGAAGTACAGCTCGACAGTCACCTGGTCATTGACGACCCACCGCGAGAAGCGTTTCACGCGGCTTTCCTTCTTGGTGCCATCCGGTACCTTACCGGCGATAGCTGGCAGGTTGACGCGTTTGCTGCCGACGATGCCACTGATCAATCCGGCCAGCGTATTCAAATGTCTGGCAAAGTTGCCTTTCGGTTCGGTGGGACACAGCCCGCGCAAACCGTCTCGAATAGCCCGAAATTGTCGTCGATTGTCGCTCACGATGGTTCCTCACTTGGCGTTTGGAGCCTATCGTGCCATGAAACTCATCCTTTTGGAAAAAAGTGTCCGGTAGTGAAATGGGCATGGGGCGTCACGCAGCAGGTCAAGAAGCTTCTCGGGTGTTGTTTGTGGCTCGATGGCCGCTTCCTTCGAATTGACAGTTCTCTGCCCGCGATCTATACTTCAGCTACTTCAGCCCGGCGGAACAACGAACGATAGGGGACGGCCAGGCGGATCGTACGGAGACTCTCCGTAGGTGCGCGTTCTCGAGTGGGAGGGCAGGATTCGGTCTACCATGCCGAAACGAGAGGCACAGGCCGTCTAGGTATGCCCACCAGATTAGGCCTATCCTGCTGTGCCAAGACTCCACGGCAGGAAAGGAGTTACCAATGAGCTTCGTCGGCGTCTGGTTCACCGGTTACTACAATCCGGTCAAGATGATGGAGCGGATCCGATCCAAACCGGCGCCCCAATGGGGTTTCTACGGCATGATGCTGAGGGCGGCTCTTGATTCCCTTCTCCTGTACCTGCCTCTGGCCCTTATGGGGCGCATCCCTCCTACCCCTTCGAACCTTTCGTTTCTGCCCACCGCGCAGTACTACTGGCATCTCATCTGGCTGTCGCCGCTCGTCCTTGCTGCTCAGTGGCTGCTACCGTCGGCGTTTATCCATGTCGTGTTGAGGCTGGCCGGCCGGTACAGCGACTTTGACCAGGTCCTCAATATCTTTGGCATGAGTGCCATCGTGGTCGGAGCGTTTATCCTCGTTTGGGATTGGGCATGGGTCACAGTGGGCGGAGTCGATCAGTACTTCCTGGGGATCATGCACTTGGTCATCAGTCTCTGGGGTGTCGCCATCGAGACCATCGGCCTGAAAAGGTTGCTGGGTGTGCCAGTCTGGCTGGGTACCGTACTGAGTCTCCTCGAGATACCGATCGCCCTGCCGCTCGGCATAATGTTCATGAGGTCACCGCTTTGAGGTGGCTCGACCATCCGAATTGAGGGCGCCTGGCGACCCGCTGCATCCGACGCACTTGGCGCGCCGGGAGCTTGGGGGTGACCTGTCTGCGGAAATTCGCGAGAGTGAGTCAGCGGTTGCATGAGCCGCCGTGAAGCTGAGCTCGGGGGAGGCAGCCGACCGACGGAGATCTGCGATCATGATTGTATTCCGCTCATCTGTCAACATAAGAAGGCGTCCTGAGGCAGTCTTCCATTTGCTGGCCAACGTACATCGCGTGCAGCAGGATGAAAGCTCACCAGTCCTCGCACTCGAAATGACCACCCCTGGCCCGCCTGGGTTGGGCTCCAGGTACCGCGAAGTCGTGCGTATGCTGCCCTTCTACAATGGGGAGATCCTCTCCGAGATCACGGCATTCGAGCCACCGCTGCTTCTGGAGATGGTATGGACAGGTCCCGCCATGACCGGTCGTGACAGGTACGAGCTAACGGGAATCCAGGATGGGACCAAGCTCGTCCACCAGAAATGGACATCTTGTCGGGGCCTGCTTCGGATCATGGAACCCTTAATGCGCAAGGCGCTCTTGCCGAGGCTTGAGTCCCGGCTGGGAGAGATCAAACGCGAGCTAGAGGAAGGGTTTGAGTTGGCAGATGCCGAGAATCACCCGGCCCACCCGTGAGCAATCTTGGCGAGTTGGCAAAGCGGTGGTGTGCCCTGAAAGGCATCGTCTCCTAGCCCGCGATCTGCAATTCAGCTACCACAGCCCGGCGAAACCGCACAGGACAGAGGACGGCCAAGTGGATCATACGGAGAATTTCCCTAGACGCGGATTCTCGAGGGGGACGGGAGGAGTCGGTCCACAATGCCACAAGGACAGGCAGAGGCGCTTCTGTGTGCCGCCCGGTTAGCCCCTCATCGCATGTGAAGGAGTACCACCGGGATCGCACATGAGATCGGAA
>JBFYTF010000003.1:0-3293 GCA_041300865.1 Anaerolineae bacterium | reverse complement strand
ACGTCAGGTCCAACGCCTTGACGATCCCTGCCGCCAGCCACAGATCCAGCTCTGTCACGCCCTGGCCCGCGACCCGCAGGTCCTTAAAGCCCTGGCGCAGCACCTCGCGCACCAGGGACATGGGGCACCGGACCGTGCCGTATAGCTCTGTGCCGATGTAGCAGCCATCGTACACAAAGCGACCAATTGCTTCCGCCTCGGTCATGCGCTTGTCGACGAGCTTGCGCGTTTTCTGGGTGCGGTTCCACTCGCGGAATGCGTTCATGTCGGGCGCCTGGATCAGCTCGCCGATCCCCGATTCGACGACTCGCATGGGTCCTCCTCTCTCGACGTGCGGCTACAGATGACCTGGGATTTTTGCTCCGCTCGGACGCCGATTTCCTAGACCGGCAAGGTCCGGTTGGCCAACAGGGCCGCCATGGCCAGAGACAGATAGCGCGTCTCGGCGCTGTCGGCCCGGGAGCTGATGACCACCGGCACCCGCGCGCCAACCACCAGGCCGGCCATCCGCGCGCGGGCGAAATAGAGCAGGCCCTTGGCCACAATATTGCCTGCCTCGACGTTAGGCACGATCAGCACATCGGCCAGGCCGGCGATAGGCGAGTCGCTCTCCTCGACCACTGCCGCCCGAGGTGAGATGGCCAGCTCCAGTCCGAGCGGGCCGTCGACCAGCGCCCCCTCCACCCAACCCTGCTCCGCCATTTTGGACAGGGCCAGGGCGTCGATGCTCGCCGGGATCTTTGGATGCACCGTGTCGCTGGCGGCCAGGATGGCTACCTTGGGCTCGGCCACGCCGAACAACCGGGCAACGGCCACGGCGTTGTTGATGATCTGCAGCTTCTGATAGACGTCGGGATAGATGACGACGCCCGAATCGCTGAGATAGATCAGGCGCTCCATGCCTGGCAGCTCGAAAATCCCCACGTGGCTGAGCAGGTTGTTCGCGCGGATCCCTACCTCGCGGTTCAGCACCTGGCTGAGGAGATCGGCCGTCTTGATCTGGCCCTTGACGACGACGCTGATCTCGCCGCCGCGCGCCAGCCCCACCACGTGGCGCGCCGCCAGCCGGTCGTCCGGCTCATGGATCAGTGTCATGCCCGCCAGGTCTGTCCCCGTCTGGGCGGCGTAGGCCTCGATGGCCGGCCAGTCGCCGACGAGGGTCGCTCGGACGATGCCCTCTCGCTGAGCCTGGCCCACAGCCTTGAGGACAGCGGGGTCGTGGGCCGCAGCCACAGCCACGGGCACCGGCCCGACCCGCATCGCCCCGGCAACCATGTCGTCGAATTTGTGGATGTCCATGCCCAATCCCCGTATTCGGAGCCTACTCGCCCCGCAGAAAACGCAGCGCCGTCTCGGCCAACAGCGCGGCGCCGACGGGCAGGCTTTCCTCATCGACGTCAAAGCGAGGATGGTGGTGGAGGCGCTTTTCCTGACCGGGAGTGGCGCCACCCACCCACACAAAGGCGCCCGGCACGTCCTGGCAGAAGTAGCTGAAATCCTCACCGCCCATCTCCAGGGCCGCTTCCAGGACGTTCTCTGACCCCAACATGTCCCCGGCGACCCGTGCCACGAGGCCGGTCAGGCCAGGATCGCTGACGACGGGCAGGTAGCCCGGGATGACCTGCAGGTCGAAATCGCCGCCCAGGGCGCGGGCCACGCCGCAGGCACGCTCCATTTCTGTGAGGAGTGCCTGCCGCGTCTCGGGCTCGAAGGTGCGGATGGTGCCGGTCATGGTCACGTGTCCGGCCATGATGTTGTCCTTGGTCCCGCCCTGGATCGTGCCCACCGTCAAGACCTTGCCCCGTGTCGGATCTAGCCGGCGCGAGACGACGAGCTGCAGCGCCTGGATGACCTGGGCGGCGATGGCGATGGCATCGAACCCCCGGTGGGGAAAAGCGCCGTGGGCCTCCTGGCCGCGGACCACCAAGACGAACTTGTCGGGATAGGCCGTGTTGGTCCCCGCCCGCAGGGCGACGGTGCCTACGGGCAGGTCGGCCCAGACGTGGAGGGCGAGAGCAGCGTCCATGCTCTCCATGACCCCTTCGGCCGCCATGCGCATCCCGCCGCTCAGTTTCTCCTGGTCCTGGCTTTCCTCCGCGGGCTGGAACAAGAACCGCACCCGCCCTGGCAGGCGGCCAGCCGCCTTTTCCTCGGCCAGGAGCCGCGCCGCACCCAGCAGCCAGGCAACGTGCACGTCGTGGCCGCAGGCGTGCATCACGCCCGGGACCTGGGACGCGTAGGGTACGTCGTTCTCCTCTTGCATGGGCAGCGCGTCCATGTCGGCTCGCAGGGCGATGCCCGGCCCCTCTCCGCCGGCAAGGTCGCCTACGACACCGGTCCGGGCTATCCCGCTGCGGACCGCAATGCCCAGCTCTGCCAGGCGGCCGGCGATCAGCTCGGCGGTGAGGTGCTCCTGGAACGACAGCTCGGGTTGGCGGTGAATGGCGCGACGGAGGGAGACCAATTCCTCCCTCAGCTTCTGTGCTCGGTCATACATTGAATGCTCCTGGCTGGTTGGATGGGAGTATTATAACACGTGCCTTGCCACGGTGCAAGACCGCGAAAACGGGGTTGTACACACGAGCCGGTGCACCTTGACGCGGTGGTGGCCTCCTTCCATGCCAATAGATCCTTATGCCGCGAACTGGGCAACAATCTTGACGGTTTCTACAAGCCTTGATAGAATGGCTGCGAACTGAGGAGCCGAAGTGCAGTCCTCGTATAGAGGGCGCTTGGGTCGAAGCCTGCCAGGTGCCTTGATCAGATGAGTTGGGCCGCCGTTCGGATAGCCCTTTGGCGATGAATCAGGAGCCAGCTATGCATACGATACGCGAAGACATGGAGAAGTTTCAGAAGCAGCTCAGAGACGGTTCAATCCAGAAGGCGTACAGAGCACTGCTCTCCTACATGACGAGTCTGCGAACGCATCTCAAGAACCGCTATCCAGATTCGGCAGTATCCGGGCTTTACCAGGGAACCATGGACATGACGTACTTTGCCCTCTTCCCGCCATCGCTCAAGCAGCGCAACCTGAAGATCGCAATTGTCTTCAACTACGAAGCATTCAGATTCGAGGCTTGGCTCGCAGGAAGCAACCGTCGGGTGCAGCGGCAGTACTGGGAGCTGTTTAAGGACACGATGTGGACTGACTACCGCGTTGTAACACCCGCGGCCGGTGTTGACTCTATTGTTGAGTGCGATCTTGCCAAGGACTTTTCCTTCGACGACCTAAACGCCTTGACGGCAAGCATCGAGGCGGGAACCGCAGCGTTCATCAACGACATTGAGAGGTT
>JBFYTF010000708.1:0-13897 GCA_041300865.1 Anaerolineae bacterium | reverse complement strand
CGGCGCACCAGCTTCTCGCTGGCGCCGGCCATTGGATCCACAAAGGGGATGAGGTTGTAGCCCCCGGTGAGGGCCAGCTCCACCGCTTTCAGCAGGTTGAGGTTAAGATCAACGGTGCCCGACCGGTCGTTCCCGGCCATGGTGTTCTCCAGGCAGCCCACCGGTGCATACTCGTGGACGTTGCCGGCATGGATGAGGTGCTCGACCCCCGACCTTCTCGCCTGGCGCATGAGGCCTGCCATGGACCGCTCGTCAAAGTTGAGCAGAAATGGGGCGCCCTGGCTGGAGGCGATCATGTCGATCACCTTATCGTATACCTCTGGCGGGGTGTTGCGGTGCAATCGCACATTGGGCTTGGGCTCAAGGATGGGCGACATGTCGTCGATGACCTCCAGCATGGCAAAGGTGAGGTCGTTCGTCATGTCTTCGCCACCAGGCCCCATGCCCGATAGGGTAATCAGCTGTCCATAACCCGCCGTGATGCCCTGGTTGCCGCCGGTGCGGATCATGGCATCGTAAGCCGTGTTGGCGTGTATCCAGAAGCACTTCAGGATCTCCTGGCCGAAACTGCGGTCCATGCCCTCGTCGAGCGAGCGCTGCCAGTAGGGGTAGAGGTACTGGTCGATGCGACCAAACGAGACGCCGGGCCCCGGATAGTTCTCCTCGCTCATGACCAACATGTGCGTGATCCACAGCGACTGCACCGCCTGCCAGAAGCTCTCGGCCGGCTGCCACGGCACGCGGGCCAGGTTGGCTGCCATTTGCCCCAGTTCTTCCTGCCGGACCTCGTCCGCTTCGGACTCCGCCAGATCGAGACAGCACTGCCGGTAGCTGTCAGCGACGTCCCGCGCCGTGGTGGCGGCCCGGATCATGGCCCGCAGTTGCGCTCCCCTGGTCCCCTGGCGCTCTCTTCTTGAAAGCGCGTCGTAGCGTGCCGTCAGGTCGGCGTGAATGCCTTGCCAGCCTTGCGCCAGAACCCGGGGGTAGTCGGGGATGAGGTGTCCGCTGGTGGCCCCCGTGTTTCCGTAGCCATGGTTGTGGAACCGGAGAACCGCCTCCCGAGTGCCACCCTTCCCACGGACGAGCCTATCATATTCACGGGCTTCCTGCCTGGTCAGGCAGGTGGATGCCTGGATATTAAAGCGGGCTCCGGCGAGGAGGTCGCCGGGCAAGATCTCCTGGGGCAGGTAGTTGACCATTACCTCGCGCACGAACCAAGCCTTCCGCTCCGGGAGACTCCATGTCCAAAAGTCTGGGTCAAGTTGGACCGGGCGGGCCGCCTGACGAAAGCAGCCGCGAAAAGTATCAAAGAAGGCATAGGTCTCGGGCACGATGTAGAACGGCAGCTCCTCGTATTGAAAGTCCCAGGCCGTGCCCGTAGTCCAGGAGGTGAACTCGTTGTTCCAGGACCGATCCGTTCCCTGGAAGTAGTAATCCCGTAGCCAGCGGATGCGCGGCGAAAGGTTGTGTGGCTCTTTGACAGAAGGTCCCGGCCGGACACACGTCGTGGTATGCATCGTCTCTCCTCCTCCTCGAACGTCTGCATTCTAACAGAAAAGAGCGCGGCCGTCAAAAGCCCCGTTCGGGCGTCGCCGGTTGACTGGTGAGGGCCGATTTGACGAACACTGGCCCTTCTGGTACACTAGCCGCGTTGTGAGCGCAAAGGGGAGTGCTGTGAGCACAAGAAGCCTGCTGATCGTGGCCACCTTGCTGCTGCTTGGCTTGGCGCTGAGTGGCTGCCACCTGCGGCCCTTGCTTTCAGACGTGTCTGTCTCTCCCGAGACGATCTCACCCAATGCCGACGGCACGGACGACGCCACCAACATTGAGTATTCCCTCTCCCGCAATGCCAACCTGTCCTTCTATCTCGAAAATGAGCAGGGGGAGCGCTTTTATTTCCGTGAGAACCAACGGCGGTCGGCAGGCGACTACCGCGTGCAGTGGGGTGGGGTCATCAACGAGCCCTACTGGCTCGAGAATGAGTTTGGCCGCCAGCAGGTCCGTAGCTGGCTGCTGCCGGACGGGACCTACACCTGGACTGTGGAAGCGACGGATGACGAAGGAAACACAGAGCGTGTCCAGGGCTCTATCACCCTCGCCGACGGCGACACCGTGGTGCCAGAGTTGCGCCAGTTCACGGTTGCCCTGCCGGTGTTTACCCCTAACCAGGATGGCCTGGCCGACCGCACGGGCATCGGTTACTATCTTAACAAGGATGTGAACTCGGTCGTGGTTTACCTTTACCAGCCGGATCAGCCTGACTCGCAGGTGCCCATTGAAGAGCAGGCCGGGGCGGCGGTGCCCGGCGAAAAGGGCTACCACTATTACGATTGGGATGGCGGTGTGGACCTGGGCGCCGACCCACCCGTAGATGGTAGCTACATTGTGCAAGCCGAGGCCCGCGACCTGGTCGGGCACCACGTCATCGTCAGCGACACGCTGACGATCGAAGAGGGAGGCAAGCCCCGGGCCGTGGTGGTCAACGGCACGATCCATTGGAACGATGCCGTGCGCAGCCTGGAGGGCACCGAGTTGTACCTGCCTCTCGGCTCGACTCTTTGCTTTACGACCTACATCGAGAACTATAGCAGGGTACCGATCCGTACGTCGGGCCCGCCGTCGGGAACGACGTATCGCAGTGACACGAGCTTTAATACGCTGGCTGCCGAGCAGGGCCAGGATAGCTTTTACGAGCAGCCTGGCGTCTGGCGCTTTGGCATCCGTTTTGACACCTCGCAGCTCGACTTTCCCTACCGCTGGGCGGTGGGCAAGCCCGAGGAGCTGCGCTGTGAAACCATCGAAGGGCAGGAGCAGTGCTTCCTGGACGCTGGCAAACGGGGCACGGTGACGGGCTGTGTCGAGCTCATCGGACCATTCCCCCGCAACCAGATCTATGCTTGGGGCGGGCTGATTCACCAGTGGGTGGGCATCACCGCGGAAAACAACTATGTCGATCGGGTGCTCATCCACATCGGCGAGCCTTAACGACTCGCAGGAGAACCCGCTCGTGGCGCGCACCGTGGATCTGGCCGTCGTGACGGTCAGCTACAACACTCGAGATCTCCTTGCTGATTGCCTGGAGGCCACCCTGGCAGGCCTGCAGCGCTCCGGACTCGAGGGCGAGGTGTGGGTCGTAGACAATGCCTCGGGGGATGGCAGCCCAGAGATGGTGCGCCAGCTGTTCCCCCAAGTGCGGCTGGTCGCCCACGATGCGAACCTGGGCTTTGCCGCGGGCAACAACCTCGCCCTCGAGCGCATGGGTTTTGGCCAAGCCGCCCATCCTCGGCACGTTCTGTTTTTGAACCCTGATACCCGCGTTGTCGGCGATGCTTTGGGACAACTGGTGGCGGTCCTGGACGCTGCACCCCGAGCAGGGGCCGCCGGCGCCCGGCTGGTCCATGGTGACGGCAGTTTTCAGCACTCGGCCTTTGGTTTTCCCGGGCTGCGGCAGATCCTTGTCGATTTCTTTCCCCTTCACCACCGGCTTGTGGAATCGCGGTTCAACGGTCGCTATCCGCGGCGGCTGTACGAGGCCGGGCGGCCTTTTCTGGTCGACCACCCCCTGGGCGCAGCTCTCATGGTACGCAGCCAGGCCCTGGCGGGGGTCGGAGGTTTTGACGAGCGCTTTTTCATGTACTGCGAAGAGATCGACTTGTGCCGCAGGCTGTGGCAGGCGGGCTGGGAGATCTATGCCGTGCCCGCAGCCGAGATCGTGCACATGGTCGGCCGCAGCACCTGCCAGTTCCGGGAGGAGATGTTTGTGGCTCTGTGGCGCAGCCGCTATCTGATGTTCGAGAAGCACGAGAGCGCGGCGTTTCGCCGCGCCGCGCGGCTGCTGGTTCGCTGCGGACTGCGCTCCGAAGCGCGTCGCGCCCGGGCGGCATGCCGTCGTGGCGAGCTTTCGCCTACTCAGCTGGAGCGGCGCCTGGCAGTCTTGGGCGAGGTGGCGGCGCTGTGAGTGGCGCGCGGGTGGTGGCGGTGGTCCTGGCCCACAACGAGGAGCGGCACCTGGGCGAGTGCCTCGACACCCTGGCCTGGGCTGACGAGCGGTTGGTGCTGGACGACTTTAGCACCGATCGCACCGCCGAAATCGCCGGTGACCGGGGGGCGAGGCTGGTGCGGCATGCGCTCGAGAACTTTGCAGCCCAGCGAAACAGAGCCCTGGCTCTGGCCGGTGCCGAGTGGGTGTTGTTCGTCGATGCCGACGAGCGGGTAACCCCGGCGCTGGCTGCTGAAGTGCAGCGCGTGATCAACTACGCGGGAGGCGAGGCACGAAACGGCTGGTGGATACCCCGACATAACTACATGATCGGCCATCGCATGCGCGGCGGGGGCTGGTACCCGGATCATCAGCTGCGTCTGTTGCGCGCGACCTCTGCTCGCTATGATCCGGCACGGCCCGTGCACGAAGTCGTGAACCTTGAGGGCGAGGCGGGCAGCCTGGAGAATCCCCTCATCCACTACAACTATGACTCCGTGGCTCAATTCCGCGAGAAGATGGGGCGGTACACCCAGTACGAGGCACAGATCCTACATGAACAGGGCGTGCGTGTGCGGCCCTGGACGATCGTGTCCATGCCGCTCCGCGAGTTTTGGCGCCGTTTTGTCACGCTAGGTGGCTATCGCGACCACGCCTACGGCCTGCTGTTTTGTGGCCTCATGGCCTGGTATACCTTCTTGACTTATCGACGCCTCAGCCAGTTACGCGCGTAGGCTGCGTCCTCCGTGTAGCCTTTGCCTCTTGCCCAGCAGGCGGCAGGGCGTTTACCGCACCGCCTCAGGCCAGCTCCAGAATACGCTCGAGCCCCCGCGCCAGGTAGGCGTCGATCACGTCAGCGCAGGCGCGATACTCCTCGATCGGCCGCCCGTACGGGTCGTCGACGTCCCGGCGCTTGCCGGCCATTTCGCCAAGCCGGTGCACCTTCCAGCGGTATTGCGGCCATGTGTTGGCGATGATCTGTTCGTGCTCCCGGCTCATGACGAGGATGAGATCCGCCTCCGCGACTGCTGCCGCGGTCAGGTTGCGGGCACGATGATCGGAAATGTCCACCCCT
This sequence comes from Anaerolineae bacterium, assembly GCA_041300865.1. GTDB lineage: Bacteria > Chloroflexota > Anaerolineae > JAAYZQ01 > JAAYZQ01 > JAAYZQ01. The sequence continues at coordinate 8,843 of JBFYTF010000708.1, read as the reverse complement.
CGCGCGGCCATGACCTCTACAGCGTGCTCGCTGGCCGGCCGGTTCTCAAGCGCCCATGTCCCTGCCGACGAGACCTTGTACCGGGCGTCGAGACCCTCATTGGCCAGCCGCTGCCGCAGCAACCCGGCCGCCATGGGCGAACGGCAGATGTTCCCGGTGCAGACCATCAGTATCAAGCTCATCGCGGCCGCATTTCCTCCCTCTGTGCGGGTATTGTAGACCAGGCGTAGCGGGCTGTCAAGCTGGGGAACAAAAGGGCCGGGGCATCAGCGCCCCGGCCCTCGGCTGGAGGTCACTCAGTCGAGCTCGGGCTGTAGGAGGCCGTAGTTGCCTCCCTTGCGCCTGTAAAGAACGTTAATGCGTCCTTCTTCACCGTTGAAAAAGACGAAAAAGTCATGGCCCAACAGCTCCATCTGCTCGACCGCCTCTTCCAGGTTCATGGGGATCATCGGGAAGCGCTTCACACGGACGATGCTCCTGGTCTCTTCCTCGACTTCCTCTTCCATGGCGATGGGCAGTGGCTCCACCGTTGGCCCGGCGGCACGCCACCGATTCTTGCGTTTCCCCTTGTAGCGAGCGATCTGTCGATACATCTTGTCCAGGACCGTATCGATGGCCGAAAACATGTCATCCGAACGCTCTTCGGCCCGCAGAATCGTCCCGTTGGACCGCACCGTCACCTGGCAAACCTGCCGGTCCTGCGCGGCTTTTGTTTCTTCGCTGGAGAGCTCGACCCATGCCTCACTGATGGAGGGCAGGTAGCGATCGAGTTTGCCTATCTTTTGCTCAACATACTCCCGGAGACGATCGGTCACTTCGACGTTTTTGCCCTTGACGATCAGTTCCATTTTCCACTCTCCTTCTCAAGATTGACTCTCCAAGACGAATCGCTGATATCCCGGCGGCTTTGCCCGGGCCAGCGTGTAGGCTAACACGCGAGATGCTCCTGCCTCTTTCAGGGCATGGCATGCCGACGCCAGCGTCGCACCGGTGGTACAGACGTCGTCCACTAGAAGCACGGATCGCCCCGCCAGGCTGTCGGCCTGGCAGCGAAAAGCATCTTGCACGTTTATTCTGCGCTCGTCCACATCGAGCTCCACCTGCGGAACAGTCGCCTTTACCCGGTACAGAATGCCTTCCAGCAGCGGGATCTCCAGGCTGGCCGCCATCTCCCTGGCCAACAAGGCCGACTGGTTGTAGCCGCGCTGCCTGTGCCGGCGGGGATGGAGCGGGACCGGCACCACCGCCTGAGGAAGCCAGTCGCCCTCGAGTAGTGCCCAGGCAGCGGCCATGAGGCGGCCCAGAGGTACCGCGAGAGCAGTGAGGTCCCGATACTTAAAGTCGTGGATGGCTTCGCGCAGCGGGCCGCTGTGAAAGGCGCACGCCCGCAGCCCGTCCAGCGGTGCCGGGACAAGGCACGGATCTTCCGTGCCGTGCACGCCCGGCGGCAAGCCGCACTGGTTGCAGACCGGGGGGTGGATCATCTCTATCATCGCGATACAGTCCGCACACAGCCAGGACCCGAGGTGCTGGCAAACCACGCAGCATGGTGGAAAAAACAGATCGGCCGTTGCCTCCCCGATCTTTTTGAGGCGTACCAGCCCGGCCCCCTGGACGCCGGTGTGGTGTTCTCTGGTTTCGATCCGTTGATTCACGGTCCCTTTGCTCCTTCGAGCTCAGGTACCCGGTCACTGTTACATGACTCCACCGATCGCGGAATTCTTGAGCATAATGGCTGCTGGCCCCAGGATCACGATCAGGATAGTGGGAAAGATGAGAAAGGTCATGGGAATAAGCATCTTGATCGGAGCCTGATGGGCTTTCTCTTCGGCTCGCTGGCGGCGCTTGATCCGCATCTGTTCGGACTGGATGCGGAGTACCTTGGCGATACTGATACCCAGCTGGTCGGCTTGCACGAGGGCCGCCACAAAGCTGGTGATATCCGGGACCTCCATGCGTAGGGCCATATCGCGCAAGGCCTGCCGCCGCGTCTTGCCGACGCGCATCTCGGCCAACATGCGCTGAAAGCCGCGGCTGATCTCGTTGTTCCACTTCTCCGCGACGCGCTGCATGGCACCGTCGAAAGGCAGGCCCGCCTCGACGCTGATGGTCAGGAGATCCAGGGCATCGGGCAGGGTTCTAACGATTTCGTCCTGTCGACGGCGGATGCGGCTGCCGAGCCACGCGACGGGCAGAAAGAAGCCAAGCAGTGCCATAGCCCCGGTAAAGAGCAATCGCTGTCCCATGCTCGCGCCGGCGAGCAGGGCGAGGAAGAACGTGAGCACGCCCAGAATCAGAGAAGCCAGGCCCCGGATCCCCAAAAAGTCGGCGGCACTCCAGTTGTTGGGGTTTCCTGCCAAGTCGAGCTTGTGCCGCGTCACCTCTAGCGTCCGTTCCGGCGTGAAGCGCCGGACAAACTGCGAGCTGGCGTGCAGCAGAGGGACGACGACGCGCTTGTGGAAAGGCTCCGCAAGCTCCATCTCTTCCAACGTTACGGGCCGGGCGCCATACTCCACGAGGCGCGCTTCCACTTCGTCCACCCGGCGTGGCGAAGCAATGCCCAGGACAATGAGCATCAGCGCCATGAAGACCATGAGGGCGATTACCCCGAGTATCGTTGGCGACATAGGTTCTCCCTTTGACTCCCCAGTCTCTCGTCCTACACCTTGATATCCACTATCTTGCGGATGACCAGGAAGCCGATCGTGATCATAACGGCAGACACGGCGAGCATCACCCAACCACACTCATCGCTAAACATGCGGCCGATGTACTGCGGGTTGATCAGGTATAGGACGATCCCCAGGACGATGGGCAGCGCCGTCAGGATGTAACCCGATATCATCTGCTGAGCGGTCAGGACGCGCACCTCCCCTTTGATCCGTATCCGTTCTCGGATCGTATAGCTGATTGTGTCCAGAATCTCGGCCAGGTTTCCGCCCACCTTGCCCTGGATGTTCACGGCGGTGACCATGAGGTCCAGGTCATCGCTTGGTACACGGCGCAGCATGTTATTGAGCGCCTGCTCGTAGTGCAGCCCAAGGCCGATCTCTTGCACTACGCGCTGGAACTCGGTAGAGATCGGTGGCGACAGTTGTTGCGCTACAGTCTCCATAGATTGTACAATGCTGAACCCCGAACGAAGGGAGTTCGCCAGCAGAGTGATCGTGTCTCCCAGCTGATCGTTGAACTGATTGAGGCGCCTTCGCTTTCGCACGTTGACGTACAGCCGCGGAACGAAAAAGCCGATGGCGCCGAAGAGTAGTCCGACGAGGGCCGAGTCCGCGAGAAACCGGCCCAGCAGGAACAAGGCAACCATCGACAGGACGTTCAGCATCGCGAACTCGGCGACGCGGAGCTTGAGGTCCGCTTGAGACAGATCGAGCTGAAGATCCGCGGCGAAGCCTCTCTGCTGCACGGCTTCTTCCAGGCCATCCATCGCCGAACGACGCTTTTTTCCCGTGCCCCCGCTCTCATCCTCGACTTGCACGCCGTAGCGGTCCAGCCGCTCTTCGATCAGCTCTTCGCTCGAGCGGCTGGCGCGGCTCAGCCCCACGAACAACAACAGGATGGCCAGCGCGGCGACCGCCGCCAGCAGCAGTGGGTTGAGCAAGATCTGCGACAAACCCATCGTCCTCGCTCCGCTTCCAGCCGTCTAGAAACGGCGACCCGCGCCAAATATGGTTGGCGGTAGGTGAATGTTGGCGGCTTCCATCAGCTCTACAAACTTCGGACGGATGCCGGTGGGTTTCAGACGGCCGATGACCTTGCCGGCCTCGATGCCCTGCTGCTCAAACTGAAACAGATCCTGCATAACAATAACGTCGCCCTCCATACCCTGGACCTCGGTGATCTTGGTGATCTTGCGGGTCCCATCGCGCATGCGCTCCTGGTGGATCACCAGGTTCAGCGCCGAGGCGACCTGTTCGCGGATGGCCCGCAGGGGGAGATCCATGCCGGCCATGAGGACCATGGTCTCGAGGCGGGCCAGGGTGTCCCTGGGGCTGTTGGAGTGGGCAGTCGTCATGCTGCCGTCGTGGCCGGTGTTCATGGCCTGGAGCATGTCTAGCGCTTCGGCGCCGCGGCACTCTCCGACGATGATCCGGTCGGGCCTCATGCGCAAGCTGTTGATCACGAGCGCGCGCATCGTTATCTCTCCCTTGCCTTCGACGTTTGCCGGGCGTGTCTCCAGGCTCAGGACGTGGTCCTGTTGAAGCTGAAGCTCGGCTGCGTTCTCAATCGTGACGATCCGCTCTTCTTCCGGGATAAAGGCCGACATGACGTTGAGCGTCGTCGTCTTGCCCGAGCCGGTGCCGCCCGAGATGACCATGTTCAGCTTGGCCTGCACGCAAGCTTTGCAGAACTCGAGTGCCTCAGGAGTGATGGTGGCCAGATCTACCAGGGTCTGGGCCGTGATGGGGATGCGGGAGAACTTGCGGATGGTGAGAATTGGCCCGACGAGGGACAGCGGGGGAATGACCGCATTGACGCGCGAGCCATCAGGAAGGCGGGCGTCCACGTAGGGTTGGCTCTCATCGATGCGCCGGCCCAAGGGGGAGACGATGCGGTCGATGATACGCGCAACGTGCTCGTCGTTCTCGAACTTGATGTCAGTCATCTCCAGCCGCCCCTGGCGCTCGATGTAGACCGAGTTGGGCCCGTTGACCATAACTTCGGTGATGTCATCTTGGGCCAGGAGGGGTTCGATGGGGCCGAGGCCCAGGATTTCGGCCACGATCTGCTCGAGCATCCTCGCCCGCTCGGCGCGCGGTGGGATTAGGTTCTCCTGGGCCAACATGGCGTCGAACATCTCCTCGATGGTCTGCCGGATCTGGTCGGTTTTCGTCACGTCTATCGTGGGATCGAGCTCGGCGATGAGCTTCTTGTGAATCCTGGCCTTCAGATCGTTGAACTGGTCGCGCGCGGGCGAAACAGGCGCGCGCTTGATCCGCAGATCCTGCAGGCTGGTGGGACGCTCTCCCGGTTCTACCGGAGCCGGTTGGTTCGGCACTTGCTGAGTCTTCTCGATACGACGCAATAGAGACTGAGACATTTTCTATTCTACTCCCTCTTAATACAGATATGACAGGCTGCGATCCTTTACTTTTTCAGCCTGCCGAATAGCCCCACTCGTTTGTTTCGCTCCGCCCTGGCTGCTTCGGCCGCTTCGTCCGCCGGCACCGCGGGCTTCGGTTCCAACAATGAAATCAAGGTTTGAGCGAGCTCGGCGAAAGCTGCCGAAAGTGGGACGTTGGGCTGGCTCACAACCAGGGGCAACCCTTGGTTGATCGCCAAGCGCGTGCTGCGCGGGTCAAACTCAAACTGCGCCAAGATGCTGTGGCGCAGGCTGTTTTCCAGTTGCTCGGCGCGAATGTCGTCGCGGGGAACCACTTTATTGAGAACGAGATCGATCTGGCTGGCTGGGAACTCCATGGCCTCGGTGATCTCAAAGACCTGCTTTATCGCCTTGATGGACGGAATCTCGGGCACCATGACGAGCAGGAGGCGATCGGCCATGTCTATGGCCGCGAGCACGATGTCGTCGAGATAGCTGTAAGTATCGGCGATGACATAGTCGAACTCCCCGCGCATGACCGCAAGGACCCCTCTGATCTGTTCGCCGGTGATTCGTTCGGCCATCTCTGGCGTAGGAGGAGCGGCCAACGCCATAATCCCCGAGGCATGGGGTGACATGAGTGAGGTCAGCAGCTCTCCGTCGAGTTCATCCTGGCGGGCGACGGCGTCCACCAGGCTGCGGTTTCCCTGGAGGTTGAGCATAGCGTCAATATCGCCAAACTGCAGGCAAAGATCGGTCAGAGCCACCTTCTTACCGGTTGCCTTGTGCAACGCTATGGCCAGGTTGGCGGCGACGCTGCTACAACCCGCGCCCCCCTTGGGGCTAAAGACCAGCAGTAGTTTGCCGCGGGGAGCACGTCGTCCCGCAACCTGGCCCCAGCCGGTAGAGCCCGCCAGGTCTGCCTCGGATAGCATGGCCGGCATGGCTGCGCGCCGGCTCGCGCCCATCTGATAGACACGGCGAATGCTGCTGCTCAGCTCTTCGCTGGTGAAGGGCTTGGTCAAAAAGTCCATGGCGCCGGCCAGCATGGAACGTCGCAGATAGTCGGCCTCGCTCTGGACCGACATCATGATCACCTGGCACATCGGCGCCGCGCGGGTGATTTCCTGGCTGGCCATAATGCCGTCCATGTCCGGCATGTTGATGTCCATCAACAAGATGTTCGGTTGAAGTCTGCGCGCCTGGTCGATGGCCTCCCGGCCATTCGCAGCCGTGCCTACAATTTCGAGGTCCGGCTCGAAATAAAGCAGCTTGCGCAGGTTCTCCCGCGTTTCCGGAATGTCGTCGACAATCAACACCGTAATCTTGGCCATAAAACTCTCGTCACAGTCCCTAAATCCACTGTTTTCCCTGATATCCGCTCCAAACGTCGCGAGATGGCTGCCTCGCTATTCCGTCTCCCCTGCCAGCGAGCGCAGCGCTTCAACCGTGTAGGCCTGTCTGGCCGGCAGCGCAATGGAGAAGCGAGCCATGAGATAGTCAAGGGTCACTTGCTGTGTCGCAAACTGCTGCACGTCTTCCTCGGCACGGACTGCGAGATCGATGCTCGCCCCGCCTTCGCGCGCCAGCTTGAGAACGAGCGCGTCCTGAGGTGTGACCATCAGCGTGATAAAGGCCGGCAGCTCGGGCGGAACGGGCTGACCACCTTCCTCGCCCGGCTGGGCTTCCTGCTCGCCGGACACTTGTTCCTGCTCCCATCTCCCGACCCCCAGTACGCGGACATTCTGCAAGGTGAGCTGGCTAGCCAGCCGCGGGATCTGGGGATTCAGCTGAATCTCGGAGGTCTGCGCTTGCGTTGGGCACTCGGGTGGGCAGGGGCAAGTTGGAGGACAGATCGGCTCCACCATCTGGGTATCCTGATCGATGTCCATGAAATACAGGGTCATGAGGACGTCGACATAGTCGCCCGGTCGCACTCCGTAGGATACGCTAGACAGCTCGTCCACGGGCATGGCAACCGCGACGTAACCGGTCTCAACCAGGGTGCCCAGCTCTCCCTCGGCCATGAGCTGCATGGGACTGATGAGCAGTGCCTGCTGGATGATCGTGCCCTGGGGAATGGGTCCCGCAGCCAGCATGCCGGCCGTGCCGTCCAGGGAGCGCAGAGCGCCATCCGGTATCAGGTCGATGGGGATCGGCCGCAAATCAAGGCGCCCTTCCACCGGTTCGTCCTCGGCAATGGGCTGGATGGCCACGACCACGTCCTCGCGTTGAACTTGCGCTTCTGGAGTGGGTGTAGTGCTGCCCTGTAGGAGCACAAAGACAGCCCCGGCAGTGCCGAGGGCCAAGATCAGGCCCAGAAGGATGAGTATTCTACCGCGTCGCATTCCTTTGCCTCCAGGTGATCATGTAGTGTGGGCCCATGGCACAGTTATTCTCGGCCACGCGCACGTTCGTAGGCCTGCAACGCGCGGCGCCAGACTGCCGACACCAGCAACAGGGCTCCCAGGGCAGCTCCTCCCACCAGGAGCCAACCGGGGTAACCCGTAACCGGCATGCCCGCCTCGGCCGTTCCCGTGGGTACCGGTTGCGCGGTTACCTGGCCTGCCTGGGTAGCGGGCGCGGGAGCCACAGCAGAGGTGGCAAAGCTGAGATCTTGGCGCAGGCTGTCATTGCCGCTAAAGGTCACAGCGGCGACGGGGCCCGCCTGGCCTCCGGCCAGGAAGGCTCGCACGGTGGCTGCGCCTGCACACAACCCCGCAAACCCGTATTGCCCATTATCATCGCTCATAATGCCGCTCGACCAGCCCGCGCCCTCGATCGTCACGGTGGCACCGGCGATCCTCTGCCCGCCCGAGCCCAAGACGTAGCCTGCCACGATTGACTGGCAGGCGGCGCTCGGCGCGGGCTCACCCGTGTCTGCTCCCGGCGTGCTCCTGGGTGGGGGCGCAGCGCTCGGGCTGGGCTGCGGTGGGAAGGTGCCGGTCGGCAACTGCGCAGTGGCGGTCGGCTGGGACGGCGCTGGAGTGAAGGTGAGGGTGGGCGGCGCCGGAGTGAATGTCGCGGTCGGCACCTCGGGCGTGAAGGTTAGGGTTGGTGGTGCAACGGTGAAGGTCGGGGTGTCCGGAGGTGGAGGCGGCGCCTGGAACGCCAGGCTGGCACCGGGCAGCGACAGGATGCAGAAGATGAGCACTGGCGCACAAACCAGCTTCAGGATCCGGGTCGATGGTGGATCACGCCTGGGTTCTCTCATGGCACTCGTCTCCCTGTCCAGGTGCCTGGTGTCCTGGAATCCTCCGTACATTCTACCAGAAAACGCTCTAACCCGCAACTATGGCCTGCCATCCTCCGGTTCCCGCCATTACCTGGGGTCGCGGCTGGCAGTCCAGGCGTTACCTATCGGCGCAATTCACGACGGGCAGGTAGATCCTTGGAGGTCCGCCGATCGTCAACACCTCGTGCCGCAGGTTGTTCTGTTCGTAATCCTCGGCGTAACGCCCCCAATAAGGGTTGTATTCGGGCGCCTCGAACGACATGTCTGCCTGAACGTACAGATCGTAGCCGCCTCTGGCCGGGAACACGGGATCCGGCTCCAGTGCTTGAAAGCCAAGCTCGACGCTGGCACCGATCGCCAGGCTGCCTACATACGCCAGATAGTGCGGCCGCGGCGTCGTACAGAGGGCGTCCAGGCAGTATCCACCAAGATGGTCGTAAGGGCCCAGGGGCGCGCTCGAAGGCTGGGGCTTGATATAGAGAGAAACCCAGAAGTACTGGCTGGCGCTTGCCGTGCCCTGGTTGGTGACGGTGGCATAGAATGTCACCTGTT
>JBFYTF010000690.1:0-17344 GCA_041300865.1 Anaerolineae bacterium | reverse complement strand
TCTCTTCCAGGTTGCCGTGGTCGGCCGTCACGAGAGTCACATAGCCGCGATCGCGGGCGGCATGGATGACCTGCCCCAGCCGGGCATCAACCAGCGCCGCGCACGCGATCTTGGCCTCGCGGTTCGGTGAGTGACCCAGCACATCGCCGTTGGCAAAGTTGGCCACCACGAGGTCGTAATGCGCTCGCAGGCCGCGCGCCACCTCCTCGGCGACGCGGGCCAGGCTGAGCTCGGGCACCTGGTCAAAGGGAATGCCCCGCGGAGAGGCGATGCGCACGCCGTCTTCGCCCGGGAACGGCTGGTCCCGTCCACCGTTCAGGAAGTAGGTGACGTGAGCATACTTCTCGGACTCGGCGACGCGCAGTTGGCACAGTCCGCAGCGGCCGGCGGCTTCGCCCAGGGTACCCTCGACACTTCGCGGGGCAAAGGCAACTGGCAGGTGTTGGAACTTCTCGTGGTAAAGAGTCAGGGTCACAAAGAGCAGATCCTGGAAACTGCGCCTGGGAAAGCGGTCCAGGCCGGGATCGACAAAGGCTTCCGTCAGCTGGATCTCGCGCTCGCCGCGCCGGCAGCAAAAGACAACCACGTCGCCTTCCCCAACGCGACCGGCGGGCCTGCCTTGTGGGTCGACCACGACGAGCGGCTCAAGCCAGTAGTCGGTCTGCCCCTGTCGATAGAGAGCCTTCACTTCCTCGGCTAGGATAGCGCCGCCGGGGATGGCTTCGCGGGCCATTCGCTCCCCTCGGCCTAGCTGCCATCGCCCGAGCTATTGCGCTCCGGGAAGAGATCGAGCAGGTCGCTAAGGCTGGTGATGATCTTGTCGGGAGTGGCATCCCCAGTGGGGGGCTCTTTTTCCAGTGTAGCCGGCTCCATGAGGATGATAGCCATGCCAAAGCCGGCGAGGTGCGCGCCGGCGATATCCCGGGAAGGATTGTCCCCGACGTACACCGAGCGGGCAGGCTCAACGCCAATGCGCTGCGCGGCATCGATATAGATCTCCGCGCCGGGCTTCCGGGTGCCGGTCTTGGATGAAAGAACCACGGTCTGAAAGTACGCGGCCAGGCCGTCGGTCACCAGCCAGTCCGGGATCTCGGTCTCGGTGATGGTGTTGGCGATAATGCCCAGGCGATAGCCACGCCGGGCCAGCTCGACGACAACGTCCTTGACATCCGAGCGTGCGACGCGGCGGCCATCGCGATCGCGCCACAACCGGGTGAGTTTTCCAGACAATGGCCCAATCCTGTCAGGCGGAAAATCGGGCAGCAGCCACTTTGTCCACAGGTCCCTTTCGCAGGCTTCGACCAAGCTCTGCTTGGCATATTTCCTGTAGGTCAGGTACCTCTGCTCCAGCCGCTCGCAAAAGGCGTCGGGCGACTCGTCCGCGCCGACGAGGGTCACCAACTGCTGCTTTGCCTGTGCCTGGAATTCGTCGTCTTTGACGACAACGCGCATCGTGTTACCTACGTCGATGAAAATGGCTTCGAGATCCCTGTTGTCCATCATTCCTTGACCCCTTGCTCGTCTGCGCCCTTGAAGATCGGCACGTTTAGCAGCTCCACGAGCGAATTTGCAGTATAGTCCGCCCGGGTGCCCGGCTGATAGTGCACGGCGACGGTCGTGAGGCCGACCTGCTGGGCACCGTCCAGCTCGACCGCGTCATGTCCCACGAACGCTGCTTCAACCGGCGAGAGACCAGCCTGCCGCAACGCATCCAGGTAGATAGCCGCCTCCGGTTTGTGCGCCCCGACAACCGTCGAACAGGCCACGAAATCGATCCACGGCGCAACGCCGACCTTTTGCAGCCACTGCATCTTGCGCTCCAGGGAGTGCATCGTATTGGTGACGATGCACAGCACAAAGCCACGCTGCCTCAAACCCGCCAGGAGGTCCCAGACGCCGGGCACCGGGCAGACGTCGTCCGCGTGGCGATCGATGGCGGCAACCATGGACAGCCGTTCTGTCGGGTCGGCTACGCCGTACATCTGCAGTACCTGGTCCCAGTACTCGTCAGGGCTGATCAGCCCCCGGCTGCCTTCGGACTTCAGGGCCTTCTGCCGCAACCGATCCTCGGCAGACAGTTCGCCTGTCAACCCCATGCGCCTCAAAAGGCCGGCGACGAACAAGCGGGTAGGCTCCGGGCGCCGATACAGCACGTCGGCCGCGTCAAACAAGATTGCCCTAACCACGCTCAACGACCTCTCCAACAGCTGACACCAGCTCGACGACCTCCAGCAGGTCATAGATGACCGCGTCAGGTTCAACAGCCACAATACCCTTGTCCGACCGGTCCGTCATGAAGGACCTGATATGGATCGCGAGGCCAAAGCCCGCGTGTCGCGCGCCGGCGACGTCGCGGGAGAGCGTGTCGCCCACGTAGGCACAGGCCGAGGGTGCGAGCTCCATCAACCGCACCGCCTCGTCAAAGATGCGCCGGTTCGGCTTCCGCCAGCCAAACTGCGCACTGGTCACCACCTGCTCAAAGTGATGGGCGATGCCATACTCGGCCAGGCAGGAGCCCACGAGCCCCCGGCTGAGGACGTTAGAGATCACGGCCAGGCGAAAACCGCGCCGGCGCAGCTCCTCCAGAACCGCAGGCGCCTCGGGACGCAGGCTGCGCTCCTGGAAGTGTGTAGCATGCAGATAGGAGAGATCCTCGGCGACTGCCGCCAACCGCTCCTTCGACGGGCCACAATCCGGGAAAACGAACTCTGTCCACACCTTCTCCGGCGACAGCTCAATCTGGCTTTGTTCCCGCCACGCCTGGTACCCCTCCATTCCGGCGACGACCCTGCTCTGGAGCTCGGACGGGCTCAAGCCCGGGTCAAGGTCGCGTCCCCGCAAGAACTCGAGCATACGTGGCGCAGCCATGCGGAGAGTGTTCTCGTCATAGTAGAGCCTTTCCAGTGTGCCGCCCATGTCAAAGAGGACGGCCTCGATGGGTTTGACGGCCATATGGGCACCACGTTCCTTCGAGCTAGGTTGTCTTGGCCGGGCCTTGGGACACGAACCTTGGGCGTTCGTGTCCCAAGAGCCCGACTTGCGGCTAACCTCGTTCTCCCCTAGGGAGCCAGCAGACTGAGAGCCCAAAAATCGCGCACGACGCTCAGGTTTTGGTAGCCAAAAGCATCATCGCTCGGCCAGAGAGCGATCTCATCCCGGGGCGGCATGCCTTCAGCGATCTCGATGCCCTCCACTCCGGAGTAGGCACCCATCTGATTCCAGGGCTCAAAACCCTCCTGTGAGAGAGCATACTTGATAAACAGCTTCGCGGCATTGGGGTGCGCTGCGTTGTTGGCGATGCCCAGGTAGGTGGCTTTGAGAATGCCGACCACCGGTTCCAGGTCAAAGCAGGGCGCCATCGCCAGCTCCCCGTCCAGCGTGTCCGCCCAGCTCGAAAGACCGGTCCAGCCATACCCCGGCTCTGAGGACGGATCCATCCCCAATGTCGCAAACGCCGCGTCAACCTCATCCCCTCCGGGCTGGATGCCGGGCTGATTCTGGGCCAGCTTTTTCAGGAAGAGATAGCCGGCATTGGGAACATCCTCCGTGTAGGCCTCGTCCGTGGTCCAGTCTTTGCCGTACAAGGACTCGTAGGCTGCGGCCATGTCGTCTGCATGCTGGACGATCAAGGCCAGCTTGGCAGTCATGCTCGTGTCGGAGATGGGGTCCTCCATATAGAACTTGCCCTTTAGCTCCGGCTCCGTCAGTTCCCACCAGTTCTTTAGTGGGCAGCCGTCGGGGTTGATCTCGCTGTTGTAGCCGATGACGTCTACCGAGCGGCGGGCGATGGCATACGGCCGGTCTTCGGTGACCTCCGGTGCCACCAAGCCTGGGGGCAGGTACCACCACAGCCATTGGTTGGGCATGAACTCGCCATACAGCAAGTGACCATCGCTGTTGAACCAGACATCGCCGACAACGTTGCTGGCTTTCTGCTCCGCCTGCATCTTCACGGCAATGTCGTCTGTGTCAGCGCCCGTCAGCTTGATGTCCGGGTACAGCTCGGCCCACGGCTCTAGCACCTTTTCGATCCTGGACGAGTTGGCGTAGACGGTGAGACTCCCTTCCTTCTTGGCGGCTTCTTCGATTGCCGCCCAGTCTTCGGTCTCGGGGGTCCACGGGCCCACGGCGTTGTCCTTGGCCCACTGCTCGGGGGCGGTAAGCTCTTCCGCTGCGGGCTCAGCAGCGGTCTCGGCCGTCGCCTCTGGAGCCGCGGCCTCAGGCTCTTCCACCGTTGCCGGTTCGTTCGCAGCGCAGCCTGCCAGCGTCACCACCAACAGGCAGACCATCATCCATTTCGCCAGCGTCTTCATTGCCTCCTCCTTAACAGGTTTGATAGCTTCCTTCGATCGACGACAGCGCGCTCCTGCTTGCTATGATCTGCCTCCTTTCCCCTCCTCAAAGGCTATGCGAGAGCAAATCGACGGGCCTTCTCTTCCGTCAACCGGTAATGAGATCACCACTCTCCTTCGAGTAGAGGTTGATCATGTCCGGGTCGAATCTCAGCCAGACCTTGTCGTCCATCGCCACTTTGCTGTTGCCTGGTTCCTTAATCGTAATCTCGAGCTTTTGTGACCTGGCAACAATCGTTGTATCCGCTCCGGCCGGTAGAACGGAGTAGACCTTGGACTCGAGAGCCCCAGAGACCGGTTCAGTGGAAATGGTGATATCTTCCGGCCGGATGGCCATGACTACAGCTCCTGAAGCAGTTCGCGAGCTCGTGGGAATGGCAAAAACGCCGATCTCCACCATGCACTCTCTGGCAACCCCCTCCAGCAAATTGACCTTGGGGTTGCCGATAAAGTCCGCGACGAACAGATTGGCAGGATAGCGGTAGATGGTGTCGGGAGTGCCCACTTGCTGCAAGACCCCCTCCTTCATCACGGCAATAACCGAGGACATTGTCAGCGCTTCCACCTGATCGTGGGTGACGTAGACGGTGGTCGCTCCTGCCACGTGATGCAGATGCTTCAGCTCAGCTCGCATGTCCATCCGTAAGCGGGCATCCAGGTTGGACAGTGGTTCATCCATCAAGAAGACTTTGGGCCGGTAGGCCAGCATGCGGGCCAGGGCGATGCGCTGCTGCTGACCACCGCTCATCTCGCGTGGATAGCGGTCCTTGTACCCTTCCATCTGTACCTCGGCCAGCGACTCTCTGACCCGCTGATCCATCTCTGACTTGGATAGCTTCTGGACCTCGAGCGCAAAGGTCATGTTCTTGTAAACCGTCATGTGCGGCCAGAGTGCATAGTTCTGGAACACGAGGCCGAGGTTCCTTTGCCCAGGCGAAACCGAGATCCCGCGCGAGTGAGAGAACACGAGCTTGTCGCCGATATAGATGTCGCCGCCATCGGGGTCTTCCAAACCGGCGAGACAGCGCAGCAGGGTCGTCTTCCCACAGCCGGAAGGGCCCAACAAGGTCAGAAATGCGCCCGGTTCGATCTCCAGGCTGACGTCATCGACCGCTCGCACATTGCCGAAACGTTTGGTGAGGTTGCTGATGATGATTCTTGTTCCCATGCCTTCCTCTCCCCTACATCCCCAGGCCCTTCTTCAGGCTGCCGCCCCGGAACCGGCTGATGATAAAGTTGCCCACGGCGACGATGGCGATCAAGATTAGAATGACAATGTTCGCCATCTGCCCGTCGCCGTTTTCGATGTACTGCATCGTCTGGCTGGCCAGTACCTGGGTTTCCGGCGTAACCAACAGGATGATCAACGACAGCTCGCGCATCACGGTGATAAAGGTCAGCAAGAAACCCGAGACAAACCCGGCACTGGTCAGGGGGAAAATGATCGCCTTGAAGCGCCGGGCGGCCCTGGCGCCCGCCACCTGGCTGGCCTCCTCCAGCTCCCGGCCAACCTGCATCATGGACGAAACCCCAGTCCGGGAGGAATAGGGCATCTTGTCCGCCACCGAGACCACAACAAGAATGGCAAAGGTCCCATAGAGTGCCGGGATCGGACCGAGGGGTTTGATAAACATGGCGATATACACTGCGCCAAAGGCGATACCCGGGATGACATAGGGGATGAAAGCCAGCTGCTCGACCAACTTGCTCAACCGCGTGCCACGGCCCTTCACTACCGAGTACCCGATGAAAATGCCAAACAGGGCCGTAAAAAAGGCCGTCATTACGGCGAGGCGAATCGAGTTCCAGGCAGTCTTCCAGATCTTTGGGTTCAGCAGAACCCCTGGTTCTCCGTGGTTGTAGATTGTGCCGCGCGGGCCAATCCAGTGCTGCAGCGAGAGATTGCTCAAGCTGTAATTCCCATCCTGCAGCATGAGAGAAGACAAGATCAATAGGCCAAGGGGCACAAAGATCACCAGGAGCTGGAAGATGATCACGCACACGAAAAAGGCCCTTTTCAGGTTACCGAGCTTGGTCACCTGGGCTACAAAGCCTCGCCCACCTATCGTTTCGTAGCTTTTGCGCGTCCCGACCAGCTTCTGGTTGAGGTTGATGATGGCCATGGAGAACATGATTAGGACGATGGCCAGCACAAAGGCGTCGGCTGTATCTCCGACCCCAATGCTGCCCCGGATCATGGTCGCCATGACATAGTACCTGACCGGCGTTCCCAGGATATTCGGCCCGCCGAACGTGCCGAGTACCTTGGAAAAGGTCATGATGACGCCCGACAGGATGGCCGGCAAGACCAGCGGGAAGGTGATTTTGCGCAGAATGCGCCGCCTGTTGGCGCCGGCCACCTCGCCGGCCTCCTCAAGGTTGGAGTCAATAGACATCAGCGCCGCCGAAACGAACAGGAAAAAGAACGTGTAGTAGTGCAGCGCGCTGCAGATGATGATCGGCACCGGCCCGTAAGACAGCCAGTTTGGGGGGCTGTGTCCCACCAGGTACTCGTAGACCCCTGGGGTACCCCCAGACAGCCGGTTCTTGAAGAACACCAACCAGGCCTGAGCCAGGGTCCACGACGGCATGATATACGGGATCAGTGCCAGTTGGTTGACCAGCCGTCTGCCCGGCATATCGGTGCGGACCACGAGCCAGGCCAACGACCCACCGATCGTCAGCGCGAGCAGGGTGGCCCCGGTGGCAATGGTCACGGAGTGCTGAAGGGGGGTCAGCATGTAGATCTTGCTTAGCTGGCCTGTGAGCATTCTGATATAGTGATAGAGGGTCAGGCCACCCACCTCGGCGCCCGGATTGCCGATGACGTCGCGAGACTGCCAGGTTATCGTTGTCACGACCATGCGAACCAGGGGAACGACGATCATGTAGAACATCAACACCAGCATGATGAGTGACAAGAGGACGTGGGTACGTGTCAGCCAGCGGACGAATCGCCGCCCACTCGCGACGAGACGCAAAGAAATGGGCTGCGGGGCAATTGCAGGAGCCGCCATATCTACTCTCCTACCTCTCTCGCTTTCCCAGAGTGCGGCTCAGGCCTCGCGTCATCTGTCCGGTCTAGCATAGACCTCCTCCCTTGGCGGGCGCCCGCCGGCAATCTAGCCGGCGCTGTCCAGTCCAGACGTAGCGCGCAGTTGCTGAAGCCGGGTGAGCGCCGCCAGGCTTTCCTGCGGCCGGGCCAGCGCCACAGCCAGGATGAGCGCGTTCAGAATGGACATCGGAACCGTTAAGGAATGAAACGTGGAAACAGGTCCGCGCCGGGCGGCAAGGATGACGTCGGCCCTGTCCCGCAGGGCAAGTCCCAAGGTGTCGGTGAGGAGAATCGAGCCGCAACCGGTGGCGCGAGCGTGGTCCAAGACCGCGACCAGCTCAGGCCTCACGTAGTGAAAGCCGGCAGCCAGGACGACGTCTCCTGGCTGGAGAAGCTGAAGCTTTTCCAGGAGATGCCGGCCTGATTCGGTCATGGCCATGGTCAGGATGCCAAGCCGCCTGAAGCGCAGCTCGGCCAGCTTGGCCAGGACGTCCGAAGGCCCGCTGGCAAAGACAAAGATCCGGCTGCCAGCCAGCAAAAGATCAACCGCGCGATCGAAATCGGCAGGGTCGACGCTGTGCGAGGCCTCGTTGAGGTATTGCAGCTCCATGGCCAGCACGTTTGTCAGGACGTGGCCCTGGCTCCTCGCCAAGTCGCCGAGGGTGTGTTGCAGGCGGCTGGCAGGGGTCGCTTCGGAGCGAAACAGTCCCTGGAGGCAACGGCGCAGCTCACGGAACCCACTATACCCGATCGCTTTGGCAAAGCGGACGAGGGTGGCTTCGCTGACATCGAGGCGCCGCGCAAGATCGGCCGCAGGCAAGAAAGCCGCTTCGTCGTAACTTGCGAGTAGGTAGGAGGCAATCCGCTGCTGACTCTTGGTCAGGCTGGGAAGATAGTCCTCCAACCTCTGCTGAAAGTCGCTCAGGTTCTCGGCCATGCAACTCCCCGAACTGTCTGCATCGTGCAGCTGCTGTCTGAAAGAGGCGCATGAAAGATTATACATCATCGTTGTAGAATTGTCAAGTAGAATTTCAGACGCCCGGTGGGGGCAGGGCGCGGCGCGGCCCGTCTTTGGCTCCACGAAAGACCGGCCCCTACGGAGCCGCAAAAAAGATCGGGTTCGATAGGACTGCCGGCAAGAGAGGCAGGCCGGCCAGAAAAGACCGCAAAATCTCGGCCCTGACAAAGCCGGGCGCGCCCAGCTCGTAGGTCAGTGACACGTCCCCATCAGAGGGTGCGGTGAACAGCACCTTGTTCTCCCTGTCTGTCGCAACGCGAATGACGTCGCCGGCCACAAGCCCCCGGGCTTTGATCTGCACTTCTTTGAGCTCCTGCCACTGAACGGTATCGCCCATTATGGCCTGGCCCGCAGCCAGCTCGACCGTAGGTCCGTCGGGCGCGAAGGTGATGAAGCCGTGTCCGGCTCTCAGGGCGGCCAGGATGTCACTGGCACCCGCAGAGTCGGCAAAAATGCACGTGGTGGGCCCGCCGAGGAAGATGAAGGGGGTATCCCGATGATAATCGCTGCCACCGCAGGCCGGGATCTTTCGGCCGGCCGACAGGAGCGCGTGCCAATAGGCGACTGCCCGCAGGTTGGACTCGCGCATT
Organism: Anaerolineae bacterium; assembly: GCA_041300865.1. Taxonomy (GTDB): domain Bacteria; phylum Chloroflexota; class Anaerolineae; order JAAYZQ01; family JAAYZQ01; genus JAAYZQ01. Next base: position 8,329 of record JBFYTF010000690.1, on the reverse strand, counting down.
GGGCCATTCCAGACTTCGACGCAGTCCCAAGGCAGCGCATCGAGGTCGAACTGAAAGGCGCACGTTGGATCAAAGGGATGGTCGATGACGATCAGAGCACCGCGTTGCCGGGCAGCGGCAAAACGCGCGCTCACCTCCTCCGGCGTGTTGGCGGCAAAGCTCCCATCGTACGGTTGGTCGACCCCGATAAAGCTGGCATGACCACGGAAGTGCGTCCATTCGATGCCCGGGAGCATGGTCACACCTTCAACCCGTGGCAATGACTCCCGCGGCGCAAACTGGTTGTGGTCGGTGACGGCCACAAAATCCAAACCGCTTCGCTTCGCTTTCCACGCCAGCTCTTCGAGTGTGTGGACGCCATCGGACGCCAGGGTATGGGCGTGCAGGTCCCCCCTGAGGAGCCTTCTCACCTTGCGCTCAAGCTTGACTTCGTAGTCGACCCTTACACCCTCCGGAGCGACCTTGTACGCCCCAACGAGGATGCGCCACTCTCCAGGCATGATCGGGCCGGGGCGGTACCCCGGCGTCGCCTGTGTCTCGGCGACGGTGATCTCGGCCTTGTCCGAGCCCGAAGCCCCAACCTGCACTCCCTGAGGATCGATCAGCCCCAGATCGATGATGTTCACTTCGTCCCGAGCAGTAAACAGGCCTCGGTCAACAGGCTGGTCCTTGGGCGAACGCCTCGGGTAGCGGTAGCTGAGGGCTATCGACTCGATTCCTTCCGGTACCTGGAATGGCAGCGTGAAATAGGCACCCTCCTGGGACCGGTCGACCTCAATCGAGAGATTCAGGACGGTGGGCATGGTTCACTCCAGACTAACCGGCCCCGGCACAGCCGGCGCGGCTTCCTGTTCTGGAAAATCGATCAGGAAGGAGAACCCGAAGCTGATGAGCATCAGCACGGGCGGGAAGACCGTCAAGAGAAAGCGAGCCGCATCCTGCGGGTTCGCGCCCGGGTTGTCTCCGCTTTCAAAGCCATAGAGGACAAACACGAGGTAAAAGGCAGAGCTGGTGAACAGGCCGTTCAGGCGGTTCATGAAGCCCAGGGCATTGGAGATGAGACCCTCGCGCCGCAGATTGTGCTTCTGGGTGTCTTCGTCCATGACCTTGGCGTTGATCAGGTCCATGGTGGTGATCACTCCCGCGAAGCCAAAGCCCACCAGGGCGCTCGCCACCACTGCCGTCGCAACAGAGTTGGCAAAGAAGAGCGGAATGAACGCCACCGTGAGGGTGAGCAACGCCGACCGCCACACGGGCATCAACGAGAACCGGCGCACCAACCGCGCCCAAACCGCGACGCAGGCGATGGCGATGAGCAGGACCGCCCCGAACAGGAGCGTCGCCTGGCTGTCCTGAAGCCCGAGCGTGTACTTCACAAAGAACGGCATCGACGCCAGGACGAGGGACATGGCAGCGCTGTAGAAGGCGTTGGCCAAACCGGCCATCCAGAACTTGCGGTTCGTGAACAGATCTTTGAGGCTGCTCCACAGTTGAGGTTTGTCCTCGTCGGGCCGAAAGTGGACCTCACGAGACGTGAGGCTCATGTAGAGAATCACTACGCCGCCCAGGATGCCGTAAATGATTGCGGTCATCTGGAAGCCGATGGCGCTGGTGACGATAGGGGTGAGGGCAATGCTGATGATCATGGCCACCAGCTGGAACGCCTGCCGAAGGGCATTTGTGGATGCGCGACTTGTATCCGTCCGGAACAGCTCCGGGAAGAGGGCGCCGTAGTTGGCATTGATCACCGAATCCAATGTACCGGTCAGGATGTAAAACAACAGGGCGTAGGCAAACAGGCTCTCACCCGCGAGGAACTCCGGGGTCGAATAGAAGGCGATGAACGCCAGGACGAGCAGGGGCGTACCGATAACCAGCCATGGCCGGCGCCTGCCCCAACGGGTGCGCGTCCGGTCCGAGAGAAAGCCGTAGACCGGGTTATCCAGGGCATCGATGAAGGTGTAGATCAGGAGAATGGCGGCCAGCTGGGGGGTGGTCATCCCCAAACGGTCAACGTAGTAGATGGCCGCGTAGGTTTTTAGCATGTTGATCGGAATGGAGGTCCCGAACATGCCGATGGCATAGTTGAAGGATTTCAAGCGCTCCGCCCGAGCCGTCTTCATCGTGGCTCCTCCAGGTCGTGCAAACAGGCGCGTCACACCCGATGAACTCTACGGCACGGGCGTGGGACAAAGGCACAGCCAGCCAGCATATTATGCACCTTCCCTGCGGGTTTGTCAAACGACAGAGCCGGGGCCCACAGGCTTGCATTCACCGCGTGCGTTGAACCTCGACATCAGACAGATGTTCGGCCACACAAGAGAGCAGGGTCGGGCCACTCGGTCGGCAGACCGGAACCCTTGCCACAGCACCTGTCGGGGCAAGATGGCGGGCTATCGTTCTGGGGATCTCGACCGGCTGGATACACTGCTCACGGAAGGCGACCAGGTGGCCGTCTTTGCACCGGCGGTAGGCGGCTAGCTATGGCAGTACTCCCTCGTACATGATTGGCCCAGCCCCTCGCTCTTCAGGGCCCGGCTGCTCAAGGGCGGCAACCACGGATTGAGAGGAACGACAATGCCGGAGCGCTCTCACTCCGGCATTTCATCGCGCGCTGCTGGTTCGGCGCGGTGGGACCCGGTCCGCGCGCACCCTGCTGCCCCCTCGTGCCTATTCCCCCTGGGCAGCCTTCTCCGCGTACGACTCGGACAGAGCTTCGTAACGATCCGAAGCTACGGCCGCTGCGGCCTCATAGCGCGCAAGATAGAACTCACCCACGGCCGCCCAGCGGGCGGTGTCGGCTGCCGGGGCCTTCGACTGGCCGTAGTGCGCCGCCAGGGCAGTCCACCGCGCCGAGGTGACGCTGGCGATAGCCTCGTAGTCGGCGGCATACGCCGCGCCCAGCGCCGCCCACCGGGCGGTGTCGGCTGCCGGGGCCTTCGACTGGCCATAGTGCGCCGCCAGTGAAGTCAGCCGCGCCGAGTCGACGCTGGCGATGGCCTCGTAGTCGGGGGCATACGCCGCGCCCAGTGCCGCCCACCGGGCGGCGTCAGCCGCGAGGGCCTTGGACTGGCCGTAATGCGCCGCCAGCGCACTCCACCGCGCCGAGTCGACGGCGGCGACGGCCTCGTAGTCCGGAGCATAGGCTGCGCCCAGCGCGGCCCAGCGGGCCGACCCGGCCTCAACCCCGGCCATCGTCCGGGACACGGCACTCGTACCTGGCACAGAAACCAGGAGATAGACGGTCACCACCACCAGACTGATAGCCAACAGGCTCAAAACGACGGCCAGGACCCGCTTGAACGCCTGCGAATTGCTGCTGACCCCACTCCACAGTACGCTGAGTGTACCCGCCTTCTGAGTCATCGTTCCTCCCTTTCTGTTCTTGGTGAGCGACGGTCGCTCTGTTTTCCTGACTCTCACCGTGTGCCGGTCTTTTCACCGCCACTATAGCAGATGCCCGTTGCAGGATCGTCCCGAGAAACGTTGCAGACCAGCATGGCACGACCAAATCTCCTTGACTTTTCGGACGGTTTCGAGTACACTCGTATCTACTGGACTTTGGCCATTTTCGGATAACCGTCAATACCGCGCACGAGTTCGTGTAGTTTCATGCGGTTTATGTGTCAACTGGTATCGAGTCATGTGAACTTCTCGATTAGAAATCGCCTGATACCGGACGTTTAGCAAAATTGGCCAAAGTCCAGATCTAGGGAGGTGCTTCGGTGCCACGCCTGGCGCTGTATCTGCTTGGTCTACCCCGTATTGAGCGTGAGGGCGTCGCCATCAAGCTGGACAGACGCAAGGCCATTGCGCTGCTTGCCTACCTGGCAGTCACCGGCCGCAGCCACCGCCGCGACTCCCTGGTCAACCTCCTCTGGCCCGACTTGGACTCCGTCCAGGGCCGGGCCGCTCTGCGCCGGACACTCCATGCGCTCAGCGCAGCCCTGGACGGCGACTGGCTCGATGCCGACCGGGAAGAGATCGGCCTGAAGCCCGGCCGAGACCTTTGGGTAGACATGCTGCACTTCCGTCGCTGCCTGGAGGAATGCGCGACCCACGGGCATCCCGCGGCCCAGACATGCCCCACGTGTGAAGCCCTCCTGGCCGAGGCCGTGACGTTGGTGTGCGGCGAGTTTCTCAGTGGCTTTGGGCTCAAGGATAGCCTCAACTTTGACGATTGGCAACTCCTCCAGGCCGAGGCCCTCCGCCAGGAGCTGGCCGGGGCGCTCGAGCGGCTGGTACATTGGCACAGCGCGCAGCGCGAGTTCGACACGGCCCTGGCCTACGCCAGGCGTAGGCTCGCCCTGGATCCCCTCGACGAAGCCGCCCATCGGCAAATGATGTGCCTCTACACCTGGTCCGGCCGGCGCTCCGCCGCCTTGCGCCAGTACGACGAGTGCGTGGCACTCCTCAGAGAGCAACTCGGGGTACCTCCCCAGGATGCCACCCGCCAACTCCACGAAGAGCTTCAGGCTTGTCACCCGCCACCGCTCCCCACAGCCCCGGGCTCGATTGTCGAGCTCCCGTCCTTTCTGCGAGAGGAGCAGCGGGCTGAAAGACCTGTCTTTGTTGCTCGCGAGCACGAGCTGGCACAACTGGACGCGTACTTGCGCCTGGCGCTCACCGGTCGTGGGCAGGTGGTCTTTGTCACCGGCGACCCGGGCAGCGGCAAGACGGCCCTCATGCAGGAGTTTAGCCGTCGCGCTCAAGAGGCCCATGCTGGCGCTTTGGGAGGCTCCTGCGGGCCGGGCTTGGGACAGGCAGGGCGAGGGGTGGTCGTCGCCACCGGAAACTGCAATGCCTACACAGGCATCGGCGACCCATACCTGCCCTTTCGCGAGATCCTGGAGCTGATGAACGGTGACGTCGAGGCCCGGTGGGCGGCAGGGACCATAACCAGGGACCATGCCAGCCGTTTGTGGCACATGCTCCCCCTTACGGCGCGCACACTCGTGGAGGCGGGCCCGGATCTCATTGACACCTTTGTCTCTCGTACCGCTTTGCTGGAGCGGGCAAGAAGTTACACACGCGATAGGGCGGACTGGCTGATCAGCCTGGAGCAGCGAGGGGAACGGCAACCTTCCAGCTCCGGCCTGCCAGGCCCCCAGCAAACCGATCTCTTCGAGCAGTACACCAGGGTACTCCAGATCCTGGCGCGCCAGGTCCCATTGTTGTTGGTGGTCGACGACCTGCAATGGGCTGACTTGGGTTCCATCAGCCTTCTCTTCCATCTGGGCCGGCACCTGGCGGGCAGCAGGATCTTGATCGTGGGGGCCTACCGGCTCGAGGAAGTGAGTGCCGGGAGAGACGGCAAGCGACATCCCCTTGAGCCCTTGGTCAACGAGTTTCAGCGCATCTTTGGCGACATCACGGTGAGCCTGGATCAGGCGGAGAGCCGGGACTTCCTTGAGGCCTTGCTGGACAGCGAGCCCAACCGCCTCGGAATTGCCTTCCGGGATATGCTCTACCGGCAGACCCGCGCGCATCCTCTCTTCACTATCGAGCTCCTGCGAGGGCTGCAGGAGCGCGGCGACTTGATCCGGAATTCCGCAGGCCAGTGGGTCGAGGGCACCTCTCTGGACTGGGACACGCTGCCGGCGCGCGTTGAGGCAGCCATCAGGGAACGTATCGGCCGGCTGCCAGGGCAGCTACAAGCTGCGCTCCAGGTCGCCAGTGTAGAAGGGGAGGTCTTTACCGTCGAAGTGGTGACTCGAGTCCTGGAAACCGACGAGAGAACGATGGTGAAGCGCTTGAGCAGTGAACTGGACCGGCGGCACCGCCTGGTACGCGCGGAGGCTATTGAGCGATTGGAGTCGAGACGGATCTCCCGCTACCGGTTCAGGAACTATCTCTTACAGAGGTATGTGTACGAAAGCCTGGACCAGGTAGAAAGGACGTATCTCCACGAGGCTGTGGGGAGCACACTTGAGACGTTGTATCAGGGCCAAGCCGGGGAAATCGCCGTGCAGCTGGCCCGGCACTTCCAGGAAGCGGGCATACCCGAAAAAGCCATAAGCTATTTGCACCAGGCCGGAGAAAAGGCAGTGCGCCTGTCTGCCTACCAAGAGGGGATCAATCATCTAACCAGGGCGTTGGCCTTGCTCGACGCGCTGCCCGACCGCCCGGAGCGCGCCCGGAAAGAGCTCGAACTCTGCCTGGCCTTTGGATTTGCTTCGCAAGGCCTCGGCCGTTACACGCCGGAAGCGGGAACAGCCTACGCCCGGGCTCGCGAGCTGGGCCGGCAGACAGGACAAACGGCCCAGCTCGCCCAAGCACTCGACGAGGCGGCCCTATTTCACTACGTGAGGGCCGAGCACGTCCGGGCGCGCGAGCTGGCCGAAGAGGCGCTGAGCCTGGCCGAGCGGGCAGCCGATCCACAGCTTGTGGCATGGAGCCACTGGCATCTGGGCTTTGTCCTGTTCGCCCTCGGGAAGTTTGTCACGGCCCGCGATCACCTCGAGCAGGTGATTGTGTTTCATGGGGGTAAGAAAGGCCTTCAGCGGTTGGCTCGCTTTCCCCTTGCAGATCCTGGACTGAGTGCCCTGGCCTATACCGCTTGTTGTTTGTGGTGCCTGGGCTATCCTGAGCAGGCTGCAAAGTACAGCGACGAAGGACTGGCGCTGGCGCGCGAACTGGGACATCCCATCACACTGGCCGATGTACTCTGTTATGGTGGTTGCCTGTTGCATGCCATGCGCCGGGACGCATCTACGCTCAAGCACCATTCAGACGAGCTGCTGCGCCTGGCGACTGAAGCACTCCCTGCTTGGATCGAAGAAGCAATGTGGTATAGGGGAGATGCACTGGCCATGTTAGGACAGATCCCGGAGGGCATCGCGCTGATGCGGGAGGGCATTGCAACTCACCGGCACACGGCCAAGAGGTGCTACCTCTCGGGAGCACTTGGCTCTTTGGCTGCGGCAGAGGCGGCGGCGGGCCGCCCCCGGGAAGGACTGACGACTCTCACCGAGGCACTGAGCCTGGTGGCAGAGACGGAGGAGCGCCACTGGGAACCAGAGCTGCACCGGCTGAGAGCCAACCTGTTGCTCATGCTAGGCGACGAGCTTCAAGCAGAGCTCTGCTTGCACCAGGCAATCGACGTCGCCCGCCAGCAGCGAGCCAAATCGTGGGAGCTTCGGGCAACAACCGGCCTCGCCCGTCTGTGGCAAGCACAGGGTAGGATCGGCGAGGCCCGGCAGGTGCTGGGCGAGATCTATGGCTGGTTCAGCGAAGGACTTGATACCCCCGACCTGGAGCAGGCAAGGGCGCTTCTGGACGAGCTGTCGTAACATGCACAAAGGGCATGGGGAAGGCAACATGCCACCCTTGGACAGCAGCGTCATACGCCAGAAAGGAGCGGAACATGATGGCATCCTCGCGCGTCAGGGATCCCGGACCCAGCGCCCGAATAGAAGAGTCGGAAGTCACTTGGCTACGTTATGTCACGCCCGTGACTGAGCACTATTGCCGCGAGATCAGCCAGCGCGATTACCGGGGCAAAAAGCTGGCATGCTGGATGCACATCCGGTTCAACAACATGCTCATGCTGTTGGCCCTGGCGGAAAGCGGCGCAGAGATCGTACTGGGCGCCTGCAACGTCGACAGCACGGACGATGCCGCGGCGACCTACTTGGCCGAACGGGGCATCACAGTCTATGGCTGGCGGGGGATGACCCAGGCCGACTACGATCAACATCTGCGGCTCGCACGCGCCTTTGACGCCGACTATCTGTGCGATATGGGGGGCGAGCTCAGCCTGGCCTACCGCGACCGCAAGCCACCTGTCAAGGGGGCACTGGAAGCGACGACCAGCGGGTTGCACACGCTGACGGGTTTCGATATTCCGTTCCCTATCTTTGACTGGAACAGCATCCCCCTCAAGGACCGCTTCCATAACCGCTTCCATGTCGGAAACGACGTCTGGCCGGTGTTCAGGGAGATCACGTGGCTAAACCTCTACGGCCGGGCTGTGTTGGTCGTCGGCTATGGCCCTGTCGGCAAGGGCATCGCCGAACGCGCACGCAACCTGGGGGCGATTGTCCACGTCGTCGACCTTGATGCGGTGCGACTCATGGAGGCTCAACACCACGGCTGTATCCCGCTCAGGCTGGAGGAAGGCTTGGCGCGCTGCCAGATCGTCGTGACGGCCACCGGCGCGGAGGGGGTGCTGGGCGAGAAACAGCTGCCAAAGGCCCGTCCAGGCGCGATTTTCTTTAATGCCGGCCACTCCAACCGGGAGATCGACATCGACAGGCTCTACCGCCAGCCACACAAGACGGTGAAGGAGCACATCGAGCGCTTTGAGCTGAACCCAACGCACATCTTT
>JBFYTF010000638.1:0-8436 GCA_041300865.1 Anaerolineae bacterium | reverse complement strand
TGTTCACCGTCCGCTACCTGAAGCCCGCCGGAGATAACCGCCGCCTGCTTGTTCTCCTGGCCGTCAGCACCGGGCTGGCACTCGTTACCAAGTCTTCGCTCTACATCCTCTTGCCCCTGGTCCTCCTGGCCATCGCCGTGCGCCATCTCTGGCTCGAAGGCGAGGGCCGCTTGCTGCGCGCCGGAAGCCTGTACGTGCTGCCTGCTGTCCTCCTGGCATTGCCGTGGTGGCTCCGCAACGCGGCCGTCTACGGCGGCCTCGACTTCCTGGGCCTGGAAAGGCACGACGCCGTGGTCATTGGGCAGCTGCGCACCGCCGAGTTCCTGGCCAGCCATGGCCTGCCGGTCCTGGTCCGCGACTTCCTGCTGACCTCGTTCCGCAGCTTCTGGGGCCAGTTTGGCTGGATGGGCGTTCTCCTCGACGAGCGGCTCTACCAGGCGGTCGGCGTGCTGAGCCTCATCGCCGTCGCCGGCCTCCTCGCCTGGTCATGGGGCGCGTGGCACAGGCGTGCCGGCTTCCCTCGCTGGCAGTGGGCCGCGGTCGGTGTTCTGATCCTGTGGGCGGGACTGACGCTGGCCAGCTACCTGTGGTACAACACCAGCTTTGTGCAGCATCAGGGGCGTTATCTCTTTCGAGCACTGCTGCCCATTGGGCTGGGCATCGCCCTCGGCTGGCGCGAGGCCCTGCGGCGGGAGCGGGCGCTGGCCCTGGCGGCCGTGCTGGCCGCAGGAGCCATGGCGGCCCGCATTCTAGGTTGGCTGCCTAACTGGCCGCTGCTCATGCTCCTCGTGGCCGCCGCAGGCCTGGCCGCCCGTCGCTTCTTACCATCGCGCTGGGATGCGCTGGTGCAGGCCTGCCCCTACCTGCTCCTCGTGGCCCTGGACCTGGCCAGCCTTTTTCTATTTGTCGTGCCCCAGCTTGCTTGAGGTGCGGGCGCGCGGCCAGGAGGTTGGCCACCGGCCGGTGGCAACCGGACCCAAGGAGGCACCATGTATACACGCCAGATCCTGGAAGAGTGGGAGGACCGCCACCTGGCACCTTATGCCGTGCGCAGCCGGGAGTCGCGCGGCAGGGTCTATGATGACCACGAGCCAGAGTACCGCACGGCCTTTCAGCGGGACAGGGATCGCATCATCCACACCACGGCCTTTCGGCGCCTCGAGTACAAGACCCAGGTCTTTGTCATCTCCGAGGGCGACTATTATCGCACCCGCCTGACCCACACGCTGGAAGTGGCCCAGATCGGCCGCACCATCGCCGTGGCCCTGGGCGTCAACGAGGCGCTGACGGAGGCGGTCTGCCTCGGGCACGACCTTGGCCATCCCGCTTTTGGCCATTCAGGGGAAGAGACGCTCAACGCGCTGATGGCCGGCCACGGTGGATTCGACCACAACCGCCAGAGCTTGCGCATTGTCGAAAAGCTGGAAAGACGCTACGCCGGCTGGCCGGGACTGAACCTGACCTGGGAAGTGCGCGAAGGCATGGTCAAGCACGAAACCGAGTACGACGTCAGCGACGCCACCGGCTACGAGCCAGAACTGACGTGCTCTTTGGAGGGGCAGATCGCCAATGTGGCGGACGAGCTGGCCTACACCGCCCACGACCTGGACGACGGGCTGCGGTCGGGCCTGCTGCGCCCGGACGATCTGCGCGACATTCGCCTCTGGCAGGAGCTGACCGGCCAAGTTGACGTCGATCCATGTGCCCCACTGACCAAAGTCGACCGCCACCGGCTCGTGCGCGACCTTATCGGCTGGGGCGTGGGCGACGTCGTGCACACCACCTCGCGGCGCCTGGAAGAGGAACAGATCGACTCACTGGACAAGGTGCGCCGCCGCGGGTCGCCCATCATCGGCTTCTCCGACGAGGGGCACGAGCGCCACCGCGAGCTCAAGGTCTTCTTGCTGGGCAAGCTCTACCGCCACTGGCGCGTAGTGCGCATGGGCGCCAAGGCCAGGCGTGTGCTCGAGGCGCTGTTCCAGACGTACGTCCAGGAGCCGGCCCAACTGCCATCTACCATCCAGGAGCGCGTCCGCGGCCAAGACGCCTCGCTGGAACGGATCGTGTGCGATTACATCGCGGGCATGACCGACCGTTTTGCCCTGGACGAGGTTGCCCGGCTCTTTGACCCCACAGTGCGTGTCTGACGGCGCAGGCCGGCGTGCAACCCTGGCGCCCGGTGTGCGTACAGAAGGTTGATTGCCAGAAAATCCGATTTCTGGTATAATGGTTGAACAACTACAAGGAGGGTAACAATGGATATCGGGAAGGCTTTCGGGTTTGTCTTTGACGACGACAAGTGGATCACCAAGATCCTCATCGCGGCAGCCATCGTGCTCCTCGGGCTCCTGTTCTCGTGGGTTCTGCTCATCCCACTGATCCTGGCTTTCGCCATTCTCAGCGGCTACATGGTGGAGATCGTCCGCCGGGTGATCCGCGGGGAGTTGAGCGGGCTTCCCGAATGGGACGACTGGGGCAAGCTCCTCGCCGACGGGCTGAAGGTGCTGATCATCACCATCGTCTATGCCTTGCCGGCGATTATCATCAGCTTGTGTCTCGGCGTGCCGGGTGGGGTGCTGAGCGAGAACGGCGAGGGGTTGGGCGGCCTGTTCACCTTTGCCGCGTCCTGCTTGAACTTCCTGTGGAGCATCGTCATGTACCTCCTGTTGCCGGCAGCCATCGCCCGCTTTGCCGACACGGATGATTTGAGCGCCGCGTTCCGTTTCGGCGACGTCATTGCCCTCGTGCGGAACAACCTGGCGACTTACCTCGTCACCCTGGTCATGGCCTGGGTCGCGTCCATTATCGCGGGCTTGGGCTTTCTGGTGTGCGGCGTCGGCGCCCTGGTCACCATTCCCTACAGCTACATGGTGATGGGCCACCTCTACGGCCAGGCCTACGCCGTCTCTGGGGGCCGCACCGCAGCACCCGCGGCACCCGTTGCGGGGGATGATATCCTCTAGCTTTTCCCGGGCGGCCGGGCCGCGGCCCGGCCGCCGGATAGACACAAGGAAGGAGAGCCCATGTTCTGTCCCGAGTGTGGTGCACCGAACGAAGACGACGCAATTTTCTGCGGCAACTGTGGCGCCGTGCTCAAGCCGGAAGAGATGCCCGTAGAGGCGGTGCCTGATGCCCCGCCCCCGGAGCCCGAAAGGAGTGCAGGACCGGTAGGGATCTACGAGATTGACGAGGAGATCCCGCCCACTCCGGCCGTGCAGCGCGTGGAGCCCCAGCCGGCACCGCCACCCCCGCCGCGCCCACCCGCCCCGGCCGGCTCAACGACACCCACCAATGGCCTGGCCATCGCCTCGCTGCTGCTGGGCATCGGCGGGCTGACGATCCTGCCTCTGTTGGGCAGCATCCTGGCCATCATCCTGGGCTACATGGCCCGCAAGGAAATCCGCCAGCGGCCGGGGGAGGTCTCGGGCGAAGGGCTGGCCACGGCCGGCATTGTCCTCGGCTGGATCGCTATCGGCCTGGCGGTGTTGGGCCTGGTGCTCGGCATCGGCCTGACCATCTGCGGCCTGTGCAGCTTTGGGGCCGTCCCCTGGTACGCGCAATAAGCAGCGCCCAGCCAGGGAGGGAGTGATATCATGGACGCGCTGTTCAGCGTGTTCACCGCCTTTGGCTTGTCCTCGTCAGCGGGCCTCAACGCCTACGTGCCGCTGCTGGTCGTGGCGTTGCTGGCCCGCTTCACCGGGCTGATAACTCTCGAGCCGCCGTGGGACGTCATGACGAGTTGGTGGGTCATTGGCGTGCTCACCGTCCTGCTCGTCATCGAGATGCTGGTGGACAAGGTGCCGGCCGTGGACACGGTCAACGACGTCATCCAGACCTTTGTCCGGCCGGTGGCCGGCGCCGTTCTGTTTGCGGGCAGCTCGGGCGTCATTGGCGACACCCACCCCGTGCTGGCCCTGGTCTGCGGCCTGCTCGTCGCCGGCGGCGTCCATGCCGCCAAAGCCACTGCGCGTCCGGTCGTGACCGCCACCACTGGCGGGGTCCTCAACCCCGTCGTCAGCACCCTGGAAGACGTGTTGGCGCTGGTGACATCCGTCTTGGCCATCATCGCACCCCTCTTGGGCGTGCTCATCCTGCTATTCGTCGTTATTTGGTTGGCGCGGAGGCTGAGGCACAGGCGCGAGTCAACCGCGGCCAAGTGGTAACCGCGAGGGAGACGCGCAGGGTCCGGTTCCGGTTCCCTTTGCAGGTCAGGCAGCCCGGCCCATCTGCTGCGGCGCAGGGTGAATGGCGCTCAAAGACCTGGTTATTCGCAGCCAGCTGATCCCTCCCCGGCAGCGCCGGGGAGTTTTGCGCCGTCCTCGCCTGGAGGGGCGCCTCCAGGCGGTGCTTGACCACCCCCTGACCCTGGTCCACGCCGGGACCGGCTACGGCAAGAGCACCGCCCTCTGTGCACTGGCGGCCGCCATGGACCCTCTGGCCTGGTACACCATCACCGAGCCCGATCGCGACCCCATGCTGTTTCTCGCCCATCTCATCTGTGCCTTCGAGCCCCACCTGCCGGTGGGCTGCGAAATGGCGCTGCGCAACCTCGAAGAGGCCGCAGGGCGCGTGACCCCGGGCGCGCTGACTCCCCTCCTTAACGCCTTGACCCTGGAGTTACATCAGGACGCCGTCTTGGTCCTCGACGACTATCACCTGGTGGCCGACGTGCCGGAGGTCTCGGCCCTCGTCGAGCGGTTAGTGGACTATATGCCGCCCCGGCTTCACGTCGTCCTTTCCTGCCGGCACCTGCCGCACCTCGCGCCCCTTGCCCGCTGGCGGGCCAAGGGCCAGGTGCTGAACATTGGCCGAGCCGACCTGGTGTTCACCGCGGACGAGGTGGAGGCCCTCTTCCGTAACGTGTACGGCTGCCCCCTTTCGCCGGCACAAGCCCAGGCGCTGGCCGCCGAAACTGAAGGCTGGGTCATTGCCCTGCAGATGGTCTGGCACAACCTGCAGAGCGGCCTGGCACCCAGCCTGGACGCCATGTTGGGCCACCTTCCCTCCTCGCTGGAGACCCTGTTCGACTATCTCGCCCAGGACGTGCTCGCGCGCCAGCCCCCGGCGCTCCAGCGTTTTCTGCTGACCACCTCGGTCCTGCGCGAGATGCAGGGCTGCACCTGCGACCACCTTCTGGAGGCGCAGGGCAGTGCCGCTACCCTGCGCCGGCTGGTTGAAGATGGGCTGTTCGTCGTCGCCGTGGGGGAACAGACCTTTCGCTACCAGCACCTGTTTCATGACTTCCTGCGCAGCCGCCTGCGCGAGCAGCCCGAGCGCTGGTGTGGCCTCCAGCGCCGCGCCGCGGAACACTTTCGCCGGACCGGCCACCGCGAGGAGAGCGTCTATCACCTTCTCGAGGCCGAAGACCACGAGGTGGCGGGCCGGCTCCTGGTAGAGATCGGGCCCGACATGCTGGCCCTGGGCCGGTTCGATAGCCTGATCTCCTGGATCGGGCGGCTGCCCGCCGAGGTGCAGGCCGCGCATCCCGCCCTGTACCTTTTGCTGGCCGACGTCCTGCGCCTGCGTGCCCAATTCGATGAGGCGCTGGAGCTCTACCGGGCCGCCGAAGCCCGGTACGCCGTCACGCGAGACCGCGTCGGTGTGAGCCTGGCCCTCAAGGGCCAGGCCCAGGTTTACGTTGACACGGTGCGGCCCTTGAAGGCCGAGAGCCTCCTGGAGGACGCGCTGCGCCTGCTGGAGCCGATGGAGCATCGGTCCGAGACGGCCGCCCTGCTGGATTTATTGGCCGAGAACAAGCTGAACCTTGGATCGCCTGACGAGGCCCAGGCCGCGCACCACGAAGCCCGCCTCCTGCGCTCGCTACGCTCGGAGGCGGATCCCGGCGACGTGTACCTCGAGGCTCGGGCCATGCTGCGTACCGGGCGCCTGGAGGAGGCGCGGCGCCTGCTGGAAACGCGGGCCGAGGAAGAGCGCCAGGCCGATGCCTCTCGCCCGCAGCGATTCCACCGCGAGACATCGCTGCTCCTGGCGTTGGTTTGCGCGCTCCAGGGCGACGCGGCGATCACCGAGCGCTGCGCCCGGGAGGGGATGGCCGTGGGCCGGCGGTTGCAGTCCTCGTTCGTCGAAGCCGTGGGGATGATGCGCGTGGGGCACGCCTTGCAGCTGCGGGAAACGCCACCCTGGCAACCCGGCCCGACGCCGGGCTGGCCCGGACGGGGCAGCGACGCTCCTCCCCTGTCGGGCGCGCGGGAGTGCTATCAGGGCGCCATCCAGCGCGTGCGGGATTTCAACGTGATGCGCACTCACGTTGAGCCGCTGTGGGGCCTGTGCCGCGTTTACGGCCGCGGTGGAGACCTGCTAGTCGCCCGGCGCTATGCGGACGAGGCCCTGGAGATCGGCGAGCGAGCCGGCGACGAGTGGATCTGCGACCTTGTCCGCGCCACGATGGGGGCCGGCTATGCCACGCACCGCGTTCGGGACGAGGCCCACGGCTGGCTGAGCCGGGCAGCGGAGGGCTTTGAACGGGTGGGGGACCTCTTTGGACAGGCGGCGGCCTGGCTGTGGCTAGCCCTCGATGCCTGGTGGAGTGGCGAGACCGGGCGGGCAATGGACACCATGCGGCGACTTCTGCCCCAGGTCCGGTCCGGGGGATGGGACTGGCTCTTGGTGCAGCGCACCTTCATTGGCCTGTGGAACGATCAGGCGGCCCTGCCCCTCGTCATTGAGGCGCGGCGGCAGGGCATCGAGCCTGCCTACTGCGCGCGCCTGCTGCAAGGCCTGGGCCTGGACGAAGTCGAGGCTCATCCCGGTTACGGGCTCTGGGTCCGGACCCTCGGCCCCTTTGCCGTCTGGCGAGATACTGTGCCCGTCGGCGATGGAGACTGGCAGCGCGAAAAGGCCAGGCGGCTGTTCCAGCTCCTGCTCACCCAGCGCGGCCAATGGCTCTACCGCGAGCAGCTGGTGGAGCAGCTTTGGCCCGAACTGGGTCCCGAGGCGGCGTCTCGCGATTTTCGAGTGGCGCTCAACGCCCTGAACCACGCTCTCGAACCCGGGCGGTCGCGCAGCGTCCCACCGTTCTTTGTGTCGCGGCGCGGCAACCAGTACGGCCTCAACCCTGTGGCCCGCATCCACCTCGACGTGGACGATTTCCAGCGTCTGGCGGCCTCCGACGACGACGATGCGGCACGCCTGGCCGTTTCGCTGTACCGCGACGACTACTTGCCTGACTGCCTCTACGAGGACTGGCCGGCAGCCGAGCGCCTGCGCCTGCGCGAGCTATACCTGTCCACCGCCGAGCGGCTCGCCCGCCGCGCGCTGCGCACCCGGGCCTGGGACGAGGTCGTCCCCCTGTGTGAGGCCATCCTGGCCCGCGACGGCTGCTGGGAGGCGGCGTACCGCCTGTTGATGCGGGCCCACGCTGCCACCGGCAACCGGACGCTGGTGCAGGCCAGCTACCAGCGCTGCGTTGCGGCCCTGCGTGCCGGCCTGGACATGGAGCCTTCGGGCGCGACAAAGGCCCTCCTCGAAAAGCTCTCCTGAACCCCGCCATCCTCCGCCGTGACGGCGTGTAACCGCCCTGTAACAGCGCCGTGCTAAGATTTTCGAGCGCTGTCATCAACTGCCCGCGCGCCAACGCGTGCCGGACGAGAGAGGAAACGGATTCCAACCATGAAAGACCAGGCACAAGCGGCGCCACACAACGGCCAACAAGTCTCGCAGTCTTTGCCCGCTGCCCCCGTGGGCATTGTCAGCGTCGGCGTCTATTTGCCGGAGACGGTCTTGACGGCAGCCGAGATTGCCGAGGCGAGTGGCATCCCCGAATGGGTGGTCCGCGACAAGTTTGGCATCCAGCAAAAGCACGTGGCCGGGCCGGCCGACCACACCAACCAGATGGGCATCTGGGCGGCCCAGGATTGCCTTTCCCGCAGTGGCATCCCCGCCGGCGAAATCGACGTCGTCCTGTGCACCACCGAGGAGTGGAAGGAGTATCTGCTCTGGACGGCGGGCATCAAGCTGGCCTATGAGATCGGCGCTACCCGCGCGTGGGCTATTGATGTGCAGATGCGCTGCGGCACGACCGTGGCCGCCATGAAGATGGCCCGGGACATGATGGTCGCCGATCCGGAGATCAACACCGTGCTCATTGCCGGCGGCTACCGCAACGGCGACCTCATCGACTTTCGCAATGCGCGCACGTCGTTCATGTTCAACCTGGCCGCGGGCGGCGGCGCGATGCTGTTGCGCAGGGGTTGGCCTGCCAACCACGTGCTGGGTTCGCACCTGATGACCGACGGCTCGATGGCCGACCACGTCCTCGTGCCCGCCAGCGGCACCGTGCGCTTCCCGACCGACGAGGCCCGGGCGCAGGGGCTGTTCTACCTGGACCTGGTCGAGCCGGAGGCGATGAAGAACCGCCTCAACGCCGTCTCCATGGACAACTGGATGCACTGCATCGACGAGGCACTGCGCAAGAGC
>JBFYTF010000623.1:0-4066 GCA_041300865.1 Anaerolineae bacterium | reverse complement strand
CCGAGGCGCAGCAGCGCCTGCAAAAGTACGGCCGCAATGAGCTGGCCGGCAAGCCGAAGGAACCGGGCTGGCAGGCATTCTTGCGCCAGTACAAGGATTTTATGC
Organism: Anaerolineae bacterium; assembly: GCA_041300865.1. Lineage (GTDB taxonomy): Bacteria > Chloroflexota > Anaerolineae > JAAYZQ01 > JAAYZQ01 > JAAYZQ01. The sequence goes on along the minus strand of JBFYTF010000623.1, from coordinate 3,961 downwards.
AGATCCTCCTGCTCGGCGCCGCCATCGTCAACCAGCTAGTCACCCGAGAATGGGGGACGACCCTGGTGCTCGTGATATTGACTGTATTCAATGCAGTCCTGGGTTTGAATCAAGAATCCAAAGCTGAGGCCAGCCTGGCCGCGCTGGAAAAGATGATGAAGAACATCGCCCGCGTGCGCCGCGACGGCCAGGCGATCGAGATCGACGCCGAGGAGCTGGTGCCGGGCGACGTCGTGCTGATGGAGGCGGGCAACCGCGTCCCGGCCGATGGGCGCCTGTTCGTGGCTGCGAACCTGGAGATCGAGGAGGCCGCCCTGACCGGTGAGAGCGTCGCCTCGCCCAAGGATACCGAGACGATCGCCAAGCCCGATGCCGCCCTGGGCGACCGCCATTGCATGGCCTACATGAACACGGCGGTCACCCGCGGCCGCGCCGAGATGATCGTGACCACCACCGGTATGGGCACCGAGATGGGCCGCATCGCCGACCTGCTGAACAAGACCGAGGCGGAAAAGACCCCGCTGCAGAAGCAGCTCGACCGGCTGACCGTCACCATCGCCATGGTGGCCGGCCTTACCTTCGTGGTGATGTTCATCATCGGTTTCATGCAAGGGCAAGAGTTCGCGGCGATCTTCACGGCCGGCATCGCCCTGGCGATTTCGGCTATCCCGTCCGGCATGCCGGCGGTGGTGACCACCATGTATTCGATGGGGACGCGCGTCCTGGCCGGTCAGAACGCCATCGTCAAGCGCCTGCCGTCGGTCGAGACCCTGGGTTCGGTCTCGGCGATCTGCTCCGACAAGACCGGCACGCTGACGCTCAACAAGATGACGGCCCGCGAGTTCACCGTCCCCGGCCAGAACCGCTTCACCGTGACCGGCGAAGGCTACGGAACGCAGGGGGAAATGGCCCTGGCGAGCGGTATTGCGGAATTGCAGCCCTGGCAGAAGAATACCCTGGCCTATAGCACCGAAGGCAGGCTGCTGAGTGCCGGCGGTGCCAAGGTCGATCTCGAACAGATACTCCTGCCCATGGCGCTGTGCGCCGACGCCCGTCTCGACAACGGCGCCCTGATCGGCGATCCCACCGAAGGCGCGCTGATCGTGCTGGCGGAGAAGGGCGGCATCCATGTCGATAGCGCCCGCGAGATGTTTCCCCGGGTGGCCGAAGTACCCTTCGACTCGGACTACAAGTTCATGGCCACCTTCCACAACATGACCGACGAGCAGGGCCAGCCGGTGGTCCGCTGCTTCGTCAAGGGCGCGCCGGATGTCCTCATCGCACGCAGCAACTCGTACTGGTCGCCGGAAGGCCAGGTCCTGATGGCGAGTCGGGAGAAAGGCCAGTTGGCGCTCCAGGAAAACGAGCGCATGGCGAAGGCGGGCGAACGGGTCATGGTCGTGGCCCGTCGTGACTTTGACCCGGCCACTTTCGATCCGAAGAGCAACCTGATTGACCAGGTGGTGGATCTCACGTTCCTGGCTATGGTCGGCATCGTGGATCCCCCGCGCGCTGAGGCCAGGGATGCGATCGCCAAGTGCCACAGCGCCGGCATCCAGGTGCGCATGATCACCGGCGACCACGCCGTGACAGCGGCAGCCATCGGGCATGAGCTGGGAATCGAGGGCAAAGCCCTCACCGGCGCCGAGTTTGCCGCCATGAGCGATGACGAGCTACTCAAGGAATTGGACGATATCGGCGTGATTGCTCGCGTTTCCCCGGAAGACAAGATCCGCCTGGTGAACCTGCTGCAACGCAAGGGCAATATCGTGGCCATGACCGGGGATGGCGTCAACGATGCGCCCGCCCTCAAGAAGGCCGACATCGGCGTGGCCATGGGCATCACCGGTACCGAGGTCTCAAAGGGCGCGGCGGTGATGATCCTGACCGACGATAACTTTGCTACCATCGTCAAAGCAGTCGAGTACGGCCGGGGGATTTACGACAACCTGGCCAAGTACATCCGCTATCAGATGGGGATGCTGGCGGCGTTCATCCTCGCCTATTTGGGTGCCGCAATATTCGGCATCCTCGGAGGCGTGCCTTTTACCACACTGACCGTACTGTGGATCAACTTTCTCGTCCAGGTGCCCATTGCCATGGCCCTGGGCTTCGATAGCCCTTCGCCGGGTCTGATGGAGCGTAAACCTCGTCCGTTGAGCCAGCCTGTGCTGTCTCGCGCGCAGTGGATACGTCTCATCTTCACTGGGCTCTTGATTGCGATCGGCACCCTGGTTCTGGAGGCGGTTTTCGAGCCAACCGACAAAGCTCTGGCGGCAACCATGGGTTTCGTGGTCTTTGGGTTGTTCAACATCGCCCTGGGCCTCAGCGCTCGTTCTGAAACCGGCACGGTGTTCAACCGGGCAAACCTGGCCGACCGGCGCCAGTTGCAGTTGTACGGGCTGGCATTGCTACTTATCGTGCTACCCGTAGAGTTTGGCATCGGGGCCCGCCTGCTGGACACAACCGACTTGACCCTCGAACAGTGGCTGCTCTGCATCGCGCTCGCCATTGTCATGCTGCTGATCGACGAAGTGGTCAAGTTCTTCATGCGGAGGAGCCGGAGCCAGCACGAGGTCTTTGCCACACCGGTCGCCGTGGCACCAACCAGCAGCTAGTCACCGGAGCGAACCGGAGGCCCAGAAGGCCTTCGGACAGAAAACAAACCAAGGAGGGTACTGTCATGCGTTCCATCAAGAGTATCAACGTCGGAAGCGCCGTCTTGTACGGCGCGGTGCTGGCCGCCTTCTGGACCCTGGCGTTCGGCATCTATCTCTGGATCGTGGGCTGGCTGTTTGGGGCCCAGTCGTGGGTCATCGACATGAACCTGGGCCTGTGGACAGAGTACACGTTCTCAACCTTCCTGTCCGTCTTCCTGCGCATGATCGTCAACGGCATTGGCGGCGCGCTGGCCGGCCTCGTGGTCGCCCTGGTGTACAATGCCGTGGCCGGGATCATGGGTGGCCTCAAGATCGAGCTCGATTAAGAGCCCCAGGGTGCAACGCACTTGCGGCCGGTTGGCAAGTGCGCTGCACCAATCCAAAAACCCTAGCGAGGAGTTCCTGCAATGAGTGACGTACCGGTTCAACTGATCGTGGCGGCGTTCCAGGACGAAAAGGTGGCCAAGGAGGCATTGAACGCCCTCAAGGCCGCCCAGAGAGAAAAGCTGATCAAGATCAACAACGCGGCCGTGCTGCGCAAGGACGACAAGGGCAGGCTGCACATCAAGGAGACTGCCGATATGGGCGGTGGCAAAGGCGCCGCCCTGGGCGGGGTTGCCGGCGCGGCGATCGGCGTGATTGCCGGTCCGGCCCTGCTCGTGCCGGCGGCAGTCGGAGCACTTGTGGGTGGCCTGTCCGCCAAGCTGCGTGACAGCGGTTTCTCCGATGCGCGCCTGAAGGCCCTGGGGGCGCGGTTGACCCCCGGCTCATCGGCCATCGTCGCCGTCGTGGAACATACGTGGGTCGCCGAGGTAAAAAGGGCCATGGCTGAAGCCGGCGCCGACCTGTTCGCCGAGGAGATTGGCGCGGACATCAGTGCTCAGCTTGAGGCCGGGCACGAGGTGGCCTTCACGGCGATCGCTTCCGAGCAGGGCTTTGCCGCGGCGCGCGTTGCCGGCGGGGAAGACGAAATCCAGGCCGGCCAGATCGTCGTGGACGACACCGGTTTGTACGGCGCCCGTTTCGTGGCCACGCCGGAGGGATTCGCCGCGGTGGCCCTGCAAGCCGATGACGAGGGCATGACGCTCGCCGCCATCGTCGCCGCCGAAGACGAGACTGAAGAACAGGATGGCGCTGTATCTTGAATTTATCAACCTGTTCCTACTGCTGCTGCGCACGACTCGCCGCTGAGCCGCCGGCTGTTTCGTGCGCCTGCGGAGGAACGATGTCCGGCTTTTGCCCTCCCGGCCTCCTTGGGCCGGGAGGGCTTCACGGCCGGCAACCAGACTGAGACGGGAAGC
>JBFYTF010000617.1:0-16051 GCA_041300865.1 Anaerolineae bacterium | reverse complement strand
CATTGAGCCTGCTTGCCGGCCTGCAGTCTTCCGCTGCTCCTGGTAAACCAGAACTTGGTGGTGATGTCTGGGTTGGCAAACGCCTCGTACAATTCGGCGGCAGGCCAGCGGATGAGCATCCCGGTGCTTGTGACCGGTGCTTTCGTGAGGTAAAGCTCGTCCGCTGTAACGCCTTTATCCAAACCACTCCTCCAGGACCGGAGCCGGAACCTGCGGGGCCACATCGTGCGTCTGACATTCGAGGGTTCGCCACCGGGCATTCGGCAAGGTGCCCGCCACTGCTAGGTCCGCACGACGCATTGACCGCTGATGAAGCCAGGACTGAGCTCGTGATTATGTCGACGTTCGCCTGTGAGAAATCGGCCTTTCGGGGCCAGACTGCTTTGCGCTGCAGGTGTGAAGCGGACGGAATGATACACTCGGAAGTTCCTTTTGTCAAGTGCCGGTGTCGCAGGCAGCGCGGACGGTGAGGACCGGTTCATCGCACAGATCAGGGCGATAAGCACATGGCAAAACCCAGGCACCAGCATTTCGGGGCCGGCCAGCCGGCGCGTTAACGGGGAACCTCGCCGACGCTGACGACGCGGAGTAGGGCAGGCTCCGGTACGAAGGCCTGGTTGTAGACCTCTTCCGGCCGCCTAACGCTGGCAGTTAGGGCACAAGTAACAGGCCCCGCCGAGGTACTGCATCTTTTCCACTGCCGTCCCGCATTTGGGGCAGGGCCTGCCGGTCGCGTTTTTGTCCATCAGGCGCACATAGCCCCCTGGCCGGTTGTAGAGGTCGTACTCATCGTACCGCCCGCCCGCCTCGATAACCTGCTGGACCGTCGTGACGATAGCCTCATACAGCACCCGCTGCCGATCCAGGTCGAGGTCGGCCAGGGGGTGGCGGGGATGCAGGCGGGCATTGAACATGATGTCCTGGCCGATGGCGTTACCCAGGCCGGGGATCAACTGCTCCTGGGTCAGCAGTCCCTTCACGCTGCGCTTTTCACCCTGCAGCAGCCCCTCGATGAGCCCGCTGAAGTAGGCAAAGGTGAACTCGGGATCGGTGGGCGTGGGCCGCATGTCCTTGATGTACTGTCGCTCGCATTCCTGGCCTTTATCGAATAGCTCCATGGCGCCCCACATCTGCGTCATGGCGCTCAGCACCGCACCGTCCTCGAACGCGATCAACATATGGTACGCATCTGGCCGCTTGCTGCCCGGGGCGTGGTAGAGCAGCCGCCCACCACACTCGCCGAACACGAGGACATAGCCGGCCTCGAGGGGGATAAAGAGCCATCTCCCCTGGGCACGCGCCCTTCCGACGGTCTTTCCCTGCGTCAACCGGGCAAACTCCTCGTGTGTGCGGTTGTACCACACGAACTTGTGCGGCTTGTTGCCCAGGCACCCACTGTGCACCACCTTCCCCCGCAGCGTGGTGTTCGCCTGTTCGGCCAGGACGACATACTCCGGCAGTTCGAACATTCCATCCTCCCTCCGCTTCCATCTACAGGCGGCGCTAATCGGCCAGGCTCGAGAGCAGCGCTGCCGTCCCCGCCACAATCTGCTCCTGTTGTTCCTCCCGGCTGATGGTCGCGGTCCCATCGCCGGGCTGAGGTCCATACCAGCCAAACTGCGCGTGGTTGCCGCCCTCGATGGGCACCCAGGCCGTAGCGGCCGGCAGAAGTGGCTCTGAAGCCGCGATGTCTTCTTCTGTAGCCAGCCCGTCCAGAGTGCCATAGATCGAGGACACGGCTGTGGAGTAGCCGGAAAGATCGGCTCCCCCGCTCGGGTAGGCTGCCCATAGGACCAGCCCCGGTACCGTATCTGGATTCTGGTGGGCAAAGCCGGCCGCCATAGCACCACCGAGGGAATGCCCCCCCACAGCCCACTGATCTATCGCAGGATAGGCGGCCATGACTTCAGTTGCCCGATTGGGCGCGAAGAATGCCAGGTTCAGGGGCATTGGCACAATGACAGCCAGGTAACCCTCGGCAGCCAATTCATGGGCCGCCGGGGCATAAGCACGGGGATCGACCCGTCCGCCGGGGTAAAGCACCAGGCCGACAGCCGGCTCGCCCTCCGTAGGCATGAAGGTGAGCCATGGCTCCGTCTCTACCTGCACCTCGTCATCGGACTCCAGGGCAGCCAGGGCTTCCGGCATCGGTTCTGCTGCTGCGCCGGCCCAGAGCACAAAGCCTACCACGGGCGCAATGAGAACCAGAAGCAAGAGCCACCACCAGCGTTTCAGAAATCGCATTTGGCCTCCAAGTCTACGCGTGATTCAACTGCTGCCGTTGCCCAGACGCTTGCTTGGGCGGTCAGGGCACTCATGGGGCTGCACCTGGTTCGTAGACCGGTTCGAGCCCTGCCTGAAAGTGCCTGAGCCGCAAGCTGGCTCCGCGCGTGATCCTCATCTTCGGAATGACGTGTTCGTTTTTGTGCAGCTCGGTGATTGCCGCCACGGCGTAATCGATGTGCTCTTGGCCGTACAGGTTGCGCGGGATGGCAAAGCGCACCAGGCTCAGGATACCCTGGCGCTGCTCCTCGGTTTTCTGATCCCACTCGAAGGAAAAAGGTCCTACCTCGCTGGCGCGGATTCCATAGCGGCGGATCAGCTCGATGATCAGGCCAATGCCTCGAAAGTCCTCCGGCCGATTGGGCGTGCGGCGGAAGAAACGATCCATGTCGACGTACACGGCGTGACCTCCAGCCGGCAGCACCGCCGGAACGCCGTTTTCGGCCAGACGGCGGGCAAAATAGTGCGTCTGCCCAATGCGGCTCTGCAGGTAAGGCTCGCCGACCACTTCAAACAACCCGCTGGCTATGGACATGATGTCCCGACCACTGAGCCCGCCGTAGGAGTCGTTACCAAAGGTGAGGATCTGCTTTTCCTTCAGGCGAGTGCCGATGTCCTCACCCACCGAAAAGCGCTGCTGAAAGGTACCCTGATCGCGGAAGAAGAGCCCGCCGCCGATGTTGGCCAGGCCGTCCTTCTTGAAGCTGATGGTAAAGCCGTCCACGTAGCTGAACATTTCCTGCACGATGCTCTGGATCGAACGATCCCGGTAGCCAGGCTCGTAACGCTGAATGAAGTAGGCGTTCTCGGCAAAACGGCAAGCGTCAAAAAACAAGGGAATCTGATACCTGGCGGCAACGGCACTCACTTCTTCGATGTTGGCCAGCGAGACTGGTTGCCCGGCGACGGTGTTGTTGGTGATGGTGATAAAGATCATCGGAATCTGCGCGCGGCCCTTTGCCTGGATGAAGGCCTCAAGCCGCTCGCAATCCATGTTCCCCTTGAAGGGGTTAAAGGTCTCGATCTGTTCCAGGGTCAGCGGGTCTGTGGCGCCTTTCTGGTAAAGGTTGGCGGTTTCGATGCCGTTGGCGACGATGTGTGCTTCGGTGGTGTCGAAATGGCCATTGCTCGGGATCCAATACTGCTTGGTGCCATGCGTTTCGCGCAGCACCTGCGCCAGCGTCGAGAACAGCAGGTATTCGGCACATCGCCCCTGCGGAGTGAGGAAGGCGTTGGGCCGCATGAGCTGATATTCGCCCCCATTGACGAACCCACCCTGGTGGGCTGCCAAGTACAGCTGGTCCAGCAGCCCATCCACGTCCGTATCGCCCGAACGAACCAAGTTGATCAGCTTGAGCGCCCGGTCACCGCGCTCGAACGTATCGCGGACCGCGTCCAACAGGATGTAATAGCCTTTGTTGCGACCGTAGGCTTCATCCCCCAGGAACAGGCTGGCCCATTGCAGATCCGTCATGCACGTGGTTCCGCTATCGGACAAGAAATCGAGGATCAACAGATCGGCCGGAAAGGCGAAGAGGTTGTAGCTGCCTTGGCGCAAGGCGGTTTCTCTCTGTTCGAGGCTGGCGCTTTTGACAAAGCGCCTGACGAGCGAGACACTGGCGGGTACCTGGACGCCGAGCTCAGACATGGTCTTCATGATGCTCTCCTTCGAGAAACGCGTTGAGACCGAATGCACAGCACGAGATTATGCACCCGAATCCTTCTTCTGTCAAACCGAATCGCGCCGGGCACGCTGCCCCCATGAGACGCAACTCGACCAAGCCCACGACGCGACGGCCGTCTTGGGTCGCCAGACGAGTTGAGATCCAGATAGCAGCACTGCAAAAGAGGGGTCCAGGTTGCTCAGCTCCTGGTTGGGCGACACACTCAGTCAGAAGACAACGCCTGCTTGACAAAAAGCGGATCATCGGGTATAGTGCCCGGCGGTTGGGGAGTAGCCTATCCCCCCACATGCGGGGATGAGCAGTCGTCAACACGGAGTGCGCAAGCATCCCGGCTGCTCTCGTGTCTACATGATGGCGAGACCAACACGACGTTTGGCGCCGTGGGGTCTCGCTTTTTGTTTGCCCACGGCCAGGCTCTCGGCTGGATTGCGGACCCTGTTCTTACATGCAGCACGAGCGCAGACTCGTACAACCCAGGGAGGAACCATGCACTTCGACCTTGTGACACTCATCGAGACGATTGGCTACATAGGCCTCTTCTTGATCGTGTTCGCCGAATCTGGCCTCTTTTTCGGCTTCTTTCTGCCGGGAGACAGCCTGCTTCTGACGGCAGGGCTGCTTGCTGCACGGGGCCAACTAGAGATTGCCATCCTGCTCATTGTGCTGCCGATAGCCGCGATCCTGGGCGACAGCGTCGGCTACTGGTTCGGCAAGAAAACCGGACCACACATCTTCACGCGGGAGAACTCGCTCCTCTTCCGCCGCCGGAACTTGATCGCGGCCAAGGTCTTTTACGAGCGCCACGGCGGCAAGACCATTGTGCTGGCGCGCTTCATGCCCTTCATCCGCACATTTGCGCCCATCGTGGCCGGGGCGGTCGAGATGAGGTACGGGCGGTTTCTGATCTTTAACGTCCTGGGCGCACTTCTTTGGGGCGCGGGCGTCACATTCGCCGGCTACTACCTTGGGCAGACGATCCCCGATCTCGACCGCTACTTCCTGGCAATCGTGGCGGTAGTGATCCTCGTTTCGGCTGCCCCGGCGATGATGCACTTGTGGAAGGAGTACGGCCCAGAGGCCAGGCTCTATCTCCGCCGTTGGCTCGGACTGGGCTGTCCGGATCTCGATCCCCAGAGCGAAGGTGACTGAGTAAGCGCGGGCTGCAAGCTAGGCAGCGCCAGGTGGCGGTACCTGGACAGCACTGGCCGCCGTTTTGTTCTTCCTGCCGTTGGACAGCATCCACGCCCAGAAAAATGGCGCGGGAAAAAGAGCGCCACGAGAGCCAGATCCGCCGCCAGCTTGTTGAGACCGCCAACCGAGCTAGTGCGGGTAAAGGGTCTTGGCCGGCGCCGGCCGAGTTGCCGGAGGTGCTCGCCGAGCTCCTCGACCCGCTCGCTCAACGGTCGGTGGAGCGCCAGGTGGCGGCGATCTCCACCTGGCCGTTCAATATCGGAACGGTGGGCAGGCTGGCAGCAGTTGTGACCGCGATCCTTGCCGGCGTGCTGGGGAACGTGATCACGCAGGCGTTACAGGGCCAGGGCAGTAGGCAGGCCGGCGATTGCCAAATCCTGGCAGCTGTGCTAAACTCTGCGCCATGAGTCGAGCGCAAGGTGAGCGTGAGGCAAGTGCCGGCGTCAGGGCAAGATTTCGGCGCTGGGAGGTTCTCCTTCTCTTCTTGGTCGTGGTCCTGGCCGCCGTTTTGCGCTTCTATCGGCTCGATCAGTTTCCGCCCGGCCTTCATTACGACGAGGCATACAACGGCTTTAGCGCGCGTCAGGTGCTCGAAACGGGCCACCTCCAGATCTTTTTTCCCGACAACATGGGCGAAGAGCCCCTGCACATCCACCTCGTGGCGGCCGCCCTGGTCGTGCTGGGCCAGGCACCGTGGGTGATTCGCCTGGTTTCGGCGCTGTGTGGCGTGCTGACGGTCGTCTTTGCCTGGTGGCTGGGGCGGGAGATGTCTGCCCTGGATCGCGATGGGCAGCACGGGCCGGCCGGCTGGTGGCTGGGGCTGGGGACGGCGCTGGTACTGGCCATTCTGTACTGGCATCTGAGCCTCAGCCGCATGGGCATGGAGCCGATCACGGTACCGTTGCTGGCGGTACTGGCCTTCGCCCTGCTGTGCCGGGCCCTGAATACCGGCCGCCTGGCGACATTCGCTCTGGCGGGGTTGGCGCTCGGTGGCAGCGTCTACACCTACAAGGCCGGTTACTTTGTGCCGGTCCTGGCCGCGCTGTTTGTGGCCTACGGCGCCGTCGCCCAGGGCGGCTTCCTGCGCCGCCACGCTCGCGGCCTGCTGTTAATGGTGGGAGTGGCCCTCCTGGCCGCCGCGCCGCTTGCCGGCTATTTCGCCGCTCACCCCGAGCACCTGTGGCACCGGCCGGGCGACGTAGTGCCTGGCGCGGCCGGCGCGCCCGAGACGTCGTGGCTGGGCAACTTGGGCGCGGTGCTGGGCATGTTTTTCGTACGCGGCGACGTGGACCCGCGCAACAACCTGCCCGGCCGTCCGGCCCTCGATCCGTTCCTGGCCATCCTGTTTATTATCGGCATGGCCCGCGCGGCGGTGGATCTGGTGCGCGGCCGGCTGGCCGGCGCACTGGCTCTGCTGTGGCTGGTGGTGATGAGCGTCCCGACGCTCATCACCGTCGAGGCACCCCACTTTCGCCGAGGCATCGGCGCCACGGTCGCCGTGGCGCTGCTGTGTGCGATGGGCGCCTGGACGCTCTGGGAGCTGGCACGGGCGGCCGCTGCGTCCAGGCAGAAGAAGGGCCGGGCGTCAGTCCTCGATGGGCAGGCAAAGGCCCACCCCCAACGGACGTCCTGGCAGGCTCTCTCTGTGCTGGTCGTGGTGCTGCTCGCGGTGGGGCTGCTGCTTTCGACGCTGTCGACAATACGCGCCTACTTTGTGACGTGGGGCCAGAGCGCTGACGTCTTTTTCGCTTACGACGTTGGCTTGGTAGACATTGCACACTTTATCAACGAGCTGCCTTCCGAGGACGAGGTCTACTTGTCGCCGACGGGGGGCGACCACTTTACGCTACGCTTCCTGGTGCGCCGCCGACTGTCGACATGGGACGGACGGGCCGGGACAGTCTACCCCCCGCCGGGCAGTCCGGCCACCGTGATCGTGCAACTGCAAGAGGACGCCGGCACGCTGCCCGCACTGCAGCGCGCCCGGCCAGACGGCGCCGTGACCTGGACGATGTCCGATCCCTGGGGCCGGCCCTACGCCGCTGCTTATCGGCTGCCGGCGCGCAAAGAGCCAGCCCCTGTCCCCGGCCACGTGGTAGGCGCCCGGCTGGGCGACTCGATCGAGCTTCTGGGCTATAGCCTCGAGCCCGACATGCTCTCAGCCGGGCAGCCCATCACGCTGACGCTCTTCTGGCAGGCAGATGAACCTCCGGCACAGGACTACACGGTCTTTGCCCACGTGCTGGGACCGCCCAACCCGGCGTCAGATGGCCCCGTGTGGGCCGGGCACGACTCGCAGCCCGATGGCGGCCACTATCCCACCAGTGTCTGGCAGCCGGGCGAAACGATTCTCGATGTCCACCGCCTGACCCTGCCGCCCGACGCCCCAGCCGGCGACTACCAGATCGAAGTGGGCCTCTATCTGCTGGAAAGCCTGGAGCGCCTGCCGGCCAGCGGGCCGGGCGGCGAGCGCTGGCCTGGCGATGCCGTTATCCTCCGGAGTTTCGTGCTCCAAAGCCCCTGAATTACGCGCCCAGGCAATTGGAAGTTGCGGCGCTTTGTGGTAAGATGGTGTTGTCTGTCAGAGGCTGACAGGCCCTGTCAATGGCTGACATTTCTCCATACGGACACCCGGCCGGGCGCTCTCGCTTTCTCAGCCCACTTCTCACGGTCGTGCTATGCTGCCTCGCCGGGCGCGCCCACGGCAGAGAGAACACAAGCCAGCGACGAGGGGGAGCGAATGGATCGCCAGGCATACGAAGCCATGTTCGAGCTCGAGGACAGGCATTGGTGGTACGTAGGGATGTGGTACATCACGGCGGCCGTGATCGGGGAGTTCTATCCGAAGCGTCGCCGGCTAGAGATCCTCGACGCTGGCTGCGGCACCGGTGGCACCACTTCTAACCTCTCTCATTTTGGCAACGTGACCGGCTGCGATCTGTCGCCGCTGGCGGTTGACTTGAGCCACCAGCGCGGGCTGGAGCGCCTGGCCCAGGCATCGGTCGTGGCGCTGCCCTACGCCGGCGAGCGCTTTGACCTCGTCACTTCGTTCGACGTGCTGTACCACAACCAGGTTATAGATTTCGGCCAGGCACTGGCCGAAATGCAACGTGTGCTGAAGCCGGCCGGCCGGCTCTTCTTGCGGCTGCCGGCCTACGACTGGCTGCGCGGGCACCACGACCAGGTGGTGCACACCGCGCACCGCTTCACGGCCGGCGAGGTGATGCAGGCGCTGGAGAGCAGCGGCTGGCGTGTGGAAAAGGTGTCCTATTGCAATACGCTCCTCTTTCCACTGGCGTTGGGCATGAGGGCTGTGCAGCAGGTGCTGCCGTCTCAGGGGCAGGGCGACATCCGGTCTAACCCCAAGTGGCAGGATAGCCTGCTCTCCCGTGTGCTGCGCGCTGAGTCAAGGTGGCTGGGGCAGCGCACCCTGCCGTTTGGCCTGACCGTGCTCGCCATGGCGCAAAAGGCCTAGCTCTGCCGGTAGACAGCAGCAGCAAATAGACAATTGGCACCGGCAACTCGTCTTGGATGTGGCCTCGCACGTGCATATCGATGGCTTCGTACATGTTGCGTGTGGCCACGTCCCGAGTCTTGCCTGTTGCAACGTACCCGGGCAAATCCGGCGAATAGACGGAAGAGTTCCCATCGGTCAGACGCCCGACGAGGGGGCTCAGGATCTGGCGAATGCCTGATACACCACGCCTGGTCATAGCGAACACGACGCCGACCATCGCTCTCTCCCTCATCGGCCAGCAAGAACTCCTGCATAGGCTGTATGGCCGTGTGTTGGTCCCGAATGCTGTGCAGGCAGAGATACTCGCCGGTAGGGTAGCAGGTATCGGGATTCGGGAGTTGAGAGATGCGGCCTGGGTGGACGTTGCGTCGCTGCGGGACCCGAGCCGCGCCGACCTGATCACCGACCTGGAACGAGGTGAGGCAGAGGTCTTTGCGCTGGCCCAGGAACTAAACGCGGATCTTGTGATCATCGACGAGACGGAAGATTCCTGGCCTGGGCTGCTGCCTCCTGCAATGCCAATACCACTTGCTCCGCCTGCTCTATCGTCAGCAGAAAGCTTGTTCTTGTCAATTCAACTGCCAAGATACACTCTATCAGATATTCCATGAGCTCAGAAACTCCCACAGAGAGGCGACCAAGAACAAGGGAATCGCTAACGCATACAGCCGCCCTACATCCCGCAATGCCTCTTTCGGAAAGAAGCCCAGCCACTTCGGACCCTGGTAATACGGTGCCGGTCGCCAAAGGGCCCATCCCAGATTAATGCCCGAGCCAACGGCCAACGAATAGGCCATCACTTGTAGGAGCAACGTCAGCAGATAATACACGGCGGAACGCGGATCGTCCAGGCGGCTGGTGTGATCGCCGTGGACGGACACAATACCCCCGACCCAGCCCTGATGGGCTACCCAGGGATATGGGACGATGATTCCGAGACCGCTGACGGTTTTCGGCACGGCTCCCAGCGCCAGATTGCCAGCAAAATCCCACACAGCGGCCTGAAGGTCATCGCCGTGGCTAGCTGCAAGCGCAGCGGGATTCTGCTGCGCGGCCCGCTTGACCAAACGGTCGCGGTAGGTAAGACTGAACGTGTCGCCAGTATGAACCATCACCATCCCGACGACAATGAACACAGCATACGTGGCAGCTACGGTGGCAATGGGATATCGTGCTCGCCCTATCGCCCTAACTATATCGGCTATGAAAACAGAGACAGAAGCCATGGGTTTCATCCTCTGAGATCGGCGCTCCTCGGACCAGGTGACTAAACCAGTCCATCGCCAGGTTCGCTCCGCGCAGTTTCGCACCCTGCAGATCCGCACCGTTTAGTGTGGCCGTTACCAGAATGGCCCTTCCCAGGTCGGCTCGCGCCAAACGTCCGCCAGCAACGTCGGCCCCGTGCAGGTTGATCGCGCATAACAGTTTGCGCGTAACTCCCATTATACATCAGGCGGCTCTTGTCCCGCAACGAGTTATGTCAGTTATTCGGCTGCGGTGCAGTTAAAGCGATAGGCTACAGGCGCTCATCCTCACCTAGACATGATTCCGCAGCATCAGCTCCTTGGGGTACGGATTCAAATACACCTGCTGCCACACCCACTTCCCTGACCTCCCTGCGGTCGGCAGGGCAGGCGGCACCGGACTCCGCTTCAGATGTTGCTTCAGCAGCGTCATCTGCGGATCAGCGGCACCATCCCCTGCCTGTACTCCTCAATGACTTCCAGCAGCTCCTGCTTGTCGTCGGCCGACAGCTCGTTCTTGCGGTAGCCCATCAAGTGCTGCACGCTGCGCGCATCGACGTGCTTGCCCCGCATGCCCAGGACACCCAGGCCCTCCAACAGCAGCGCCCCGTTGGCCGGCACCATCTCCTCCCACGGCTCGGCCCCGGTTTTGGCGACCAACGGGCCCATCTCCTGGTAGTACGCCGGGCTGCCTGCCATCAACGTCAGTTTGTGGGCCGTGTGAAACTTGACCAGGCCACCCGGCGTCGGCTCTACCTCCAGCACGTCGGTCCAGCGATAGTAGGCCCCTTCGCTGCACTCAGGACTACGAAACACCCCCTCAATCAAATTCTCGCGCAGGGGCATGTCGTTGACGCGGCCTTCTTCTTCCAGCGGCAGGAGGGGAAAGCGCTCCATCAGGGCGCGGGCACATGCCGGTGCCAGTCCCTTCGGCCATGCCGTACTTGTTGTAGACCCTGACGCGGAACAGGCACAGTCCATTGCCCTGTCTCCGCGTGGGACTCAGTCCTGAAAGTCACCGGCATAGACATTGAGCCAATCTCGATCGGAGGGAGACAAAGAATCCCAGAGCGACCGGAGGTTGGGCGCAAAAGGCGCAATCGAATCCGTCCCAACCTTTTTGAGCACTGCCAGAGCGGCTGTGGCTTCTGTGTGGAATGGCGCGTCGATGTGCAGCAAAGAGTACTCGTACACTGCCGTACCTCGCTTCAGCCGTTGGAGCACCCCCTCCAGGTAGCCGGCAACGCGGTCCTCATCGCCGGCGTCTCCGTGGTCGAAGAGATAGTTGACGCACGCCCAGCCGACGCCCCACAGCCGCGTCGAGTCGAGCTCGGCGCGCACCAATTCGGTGCTCGACACGCCGGGGTGCCGGGCGAACGCAAACACGAGGTATTGCAACGTCCCTTCGTGCGGGTTTTTCCGTGGCAATTGGACGAAAACGGCCTCAAGCTCGGGAATGATGACCGGGCCACTCATCCGTGCCAGTGCCTGCGCCGCATAGTACGCCATGCCAGGGTTCGCCGCCTCTCGCAGCGTGGTAAGCAGAATCTCTTCCGCCGCCGTGCCCCGGCAAGCACCCAGCGCTCGGATGGCCCAACGATGCACATCGCGGTTCTTGCTCGCCAGCTTCTCGACAATTGGCTGGCAGTGCGTGACCCCAGCGGTCCACGACACGACCTCAAGGGCTTGCACAATGAGCCGAGCCTTGGTCTCAATTGCAGCCCGTTTAGCGGCATAATCTCCAATCACTGTGGAGCCGCTGGAGACGGCAACGTGCGTCAGGAGCCTGTAGCACAGCTCTCGCTCACGCTCGTCCTGGCTCTGTTCGAGTAGTGTGGCAATCTCGGGAAACGCCGTTGCCGATAGCCTGCGCGCGCGAGGGACGGCCGCGTCCCAATCGCCGCCCCGCATCGCGTCAAGGATCTGCTCTACCTCACCCGGGTTCGACACAATCGCGCCTCACGATGGCTGGCGTCTCTTGAGGGCGATGGCGAGTTTGGCAGCCCTCACCTTGTCGAGATCCGCCTTGAACGGTTCCAGCAGTGCCACGACGCTCTCGTACTCTTTGTTGCGAAAGGCGACTTCCGCACTCTGGACTGCCTCTTCCCGACGGCGCACCTGGTGCCGGGCCGCTTGGCGCCCTGTTTCGGCCGTCCTTTTGCGCACCCCGTATTCCGGGTCGTGGATAAACCCGCCCGCTTCGAGCGCGTCCGCCAGCTCAGCGAGGTATTGTTCCAGGGAATCGGCCAGTTTGGCTCGCTCCCCGGACTCGTGAGAGTGGGCGATCACCTGCCCCACGGTACCACCCTCTGCCGGCGCGGTGTCGACACAATAGTAGTCGCCCCCACCGTTGCCGGCGAAAGGAATCCACCCGATGTTCCACCAGTCGCTGGCTACTCCGGTTGTTCCTCCGTTTCTACGTCCTGCCAGAATTCGTCATGGGGCACGCCGCCCCGCTCTCGAATCTGCTTCCTGGCCGCTTCGAGAATCCCCTGAAACTTGGGCGTGTACCCCAGGATCAACCGCTCAAGCTCGTCGTCATCCGCGACGGATAGCAAGACGGCGACAGCCTTGCCATGGCGTGTCACCACCACCGGCCCTTCTTCGGCTGCCTTCAAATAGGCGCTAAACCGAGCCTTGACCTCAGCCACTGGTGCTATCTTCATCCGTCACTTCCTCTCCACCGATGTACAGCCGTTCCCGTTCCTTCATCCCGATCGCCAGAACGTGGACAAAGCCCACTGGGCGATCAACCTCATAGAAGACTCGAAACCGATTGCCTGGCCCAAAACGCAGTTCCCACTCAGCCCCCGACTCCGCCAGGCGCTTCAAGGGCTTTCGATCTCGTGTTTCCACCTCAGGCTCGAACAACAACTGCGCCTCGATCTCCTCGCGAATCAGCGCATAGTGCTTGCGCCCTATAGCCCTGAGATGTTGTTTAACCTGAGGTGCGTAGACCAGCTTAAAACGCTGCATTCGGCTCATTGTGACCAGAATTATAGTCAGAAGCTGAAATCTGTCAACTCTGGGAATTCGAGCTGTTGCCGATATCTAAACATGATGCCGCAGCATCAGCTCCTTCGGATAAGGACTCAAATACACCTGCTGCCACACCCACTCCCCTGACCTCCCTGCGGTCGGCAGGGCAGGCGGCACCCGATGCCGCTTCAGGTGATGCTTGACCAACGTCAGCGGTACGATGGGCGGCACCATCCCCCGCCGGTACTCCTCGATCAGCCCCAGCAACTCCTGCTTGTCCTCGGCCGATAGCTCATTCTTCAGGTAGCCCATCAAGTGCTGCACGCTGCGCGCGTTCACGTGCTTGCCCCGCGTGCCGAGTACGCTCAGGCCCTCCATCAGCAGCGCCCCGTAAGCCGCGACCATCTCGTCCCACGGCTCCGACCCGGCTTTGGCAACGAGCCGGCCCATCTCCTGTGGCGGCCATCGCCTCAATCAATGCCAGGCACCGTCGAGGTGAACATCTCGCCTCAGGCGCTGCGACACACGCTGGCATGCCGGGCATACGCCGCTTCACCCAACACCCGCGCTATCGCGGCTGCGAGCGACGCGTCTGTCACATCCTCGCTCTCCACCACCACAGCAGCACCCAGCGCTTCGGCCCGCGCCGCCACCGCAAACTTGTCGGCGCTGCGCGGCATCAGCACCATCGGCACCCATGGTAGAGCGCCTTCGTCACCCCTCCGTGGCCTCCATGGCCGACCAGCATCTTGGTACTCGCCAGCATCTCGGAGTGAGGGACGTACTCCTCGACCGTGACGTTCTGCGGCAGCGCCGTCTCGTCCAGCCGCCCCGCCTCGCTCGGCGTGACCAGCACGCGCACCGCCTCTCCCTCCAGGCACCGCAACGCAGCGCTGATGAATGGCACGTCGCGGCGTACGGCGCCCGTGCTCATCGCGACGAGCACCCATGGATCTCCACGGTGCGATACGTACGCCGGGAGCGTGCCCGGCAGCTCCCAGAAGACCGGGCCGAGGTAGTGATGGTCCGCCGGCAGCGCCTCCAGATCCGGGTCCAGCCCCGCGCTGGACTCGTGCAGCACGAGGGCCGCCCGATCCTGCAGTGCGCTCCAGCACCGGATCACACCGCGAAACGCCTCCCGCGGATAGTCCCGTTTCAAGCGCGCCTCGCCGCGGGCGTCAAAGTAGAGACTCGGATTCACAAAGCACAGCGGGACGCCACACTCGGCTCGCAGCCTGACCGCGAGGGGCAGCTTCATCAGCGAGCAGAGCAGGGCGTCCGGCCGCCACTGTCGAACGAGGTCCAGCGCCGGCTGGCGCAGAGCGTCGCTCCACGCGAAGAACAGGTCCGATTCTGATGGGTGCGCCAGCTCGGCGGTGTGTGTGCTCAGAAACGCGTCGAAATCAGGGGGGTGCGTGGCGACCGCGACGGGCAGGCCTGACGCTTCGATCCAATCGTGCAGCCGCGCGTCGCCCGCCACCTGCAGCGCGTGGCCTCGCCTTGCCAGTGGCCCGAAAAGTGCTGCCAGTGGATGCCAGTCGCCGTCGAACTCGGACGACCCGAGGACGAGAATTCTCACGACGGCCCCTCTATCCAGGATCCATCCACCTGCTGCCACATCCACGCCATCCTCTGACTCTTGACACTCACGAGTTTTCGTGATACACTCTTCTTCGTGGAGGTGGTGATGGAGACGCAGAATATCACGCTATCGATTCCCAAAGAAGTCCTTCTCAAGGTCAAACTGATCGCTGTCCGGCGGCAAACTTCGGTCTCTGGCCTGCTGACCGAAACGCTGGAGAGAATCGTGGAGCAGGAAGATGCTTATGCTCATGCGCGGCGACGCCATTTGGACTGGCTGAGTCACAGCGCGGATCTTGGTACCGGCGGCCAGATATCCATTGAGCGAGATGAACTCCATGAGCGAGCCTAAATCCTTGCAATTCGTCGACACCAATATTTTGATCTATGCTCACGATGTCTCGGCAGGGGAGAAACATAATCGTGCACAACAGTTACTCCGGGTTTTGTGGCAATCTGGAGAAGGATGTGTGAGCATCCAAGTCTTGCAAGAGTTCTATGTCAATGTTACGCGCAAAGTCGCCAAACCCTTGCCGTCCGAGGTTGCAGCCCAGATTATCGCTGATCTATCCGTGTGGTTGGTTCATTGTCCTGGAGTGGAAGATGTATTGGATGCAATCCGCTTGCAGGAACGATACCAGACCTCATTTTGGGATGCCATGATCCTTGCAAGTGCCGTTCAGCTGGGCTGTGAGATCGTTTGGTCAGAAGACCTGAACCCGGGCCAAGGCTACGAGGAAACAACGGTGCAAAGTCCTTTTTGAGAGGCGCGTGCCCTGACACAAGTTGCTTCGAATCCTACACGTGATTCCTCAACATCAGCTCCTTCGGATACGGATTCAAATACACCTGCTGCCACACCCACTCGGGCACCGGATGCCGGCGTAGGTGATGCTTGAGCAGCGTCAGCGGCACGATGAGCGGCACCATCCCCTGCCGGTACTCCTCGATCAGCCCCAGCAGTTCCTGCTTGTCCTCGGCCGATAGCTCATTCTTCAGGTAGCCCATCAAGTGCTGCACGCTGCGCGCGTTCACGTGCTTGCCCCGCGTGCCGAGGACGCTCAGGCCCTCCATCAGCAGCGCCCCGTAAGCCGCGACCATCTCGTCCCACGGCTCGGCCCCGGCTTTGGCGACGAGCCGGCCCATCTCCTGGTAGTGCGCCGGGCTGTGGGCCATCAACGTCAGTTTATGGGCGGTGTGGAACTTGACCAGGCCGCCGGGCGTTGGGTCGTTCTTTAGCATCTCGGTCCAGCGATAGTAGGCAAAGACCCGCTAGACAAAGTTCTCGCGCAGCGGCATGTCGTTAAGGCGGCCCTCTTCTTCCATGGGCAGCAGCGGAGAGCGCTCCTTCAGGGCGCGGGGAAGCATGCCGGTGCCGGTCCTCTCGGCCATGCCGTGCTGGTTATACACCTTGACCCGGAACAGGCCCGAGGAAGGCGAGTCCTTCTTGTCTGGACTTTGGCCATTTAGGTTGAGTAGCAAGCCACCTGGAGCAGGGAAGAGACGGCAGTTTGCGGGATTAGGAGCAGGTTGGGGTGTTGGGGCGACATGCTGCAATTCAGGTGGCGCCA
>JBFYTF010000604.1:0-7151 GCA_041300865.1 Anaerolineae bacterium | reverse complement strand
GCTGTAGTAGCCACGTCCTGGGTGCCCCGCAACAAGCGGTGGACCTCGCCATAGATCACTTCGGACAGCCGGGCATAATCAGCCACCTGGGGCCGCGGGCGTGCCGGCAAAAGGGCAGGGTAGACTTCCACCAGGAAGGGATCCTGCGCCGACAAGGCCGGATCCTGGTAGATCTCGGCCAGAGCCGGGGGCTGAGGGCTGCGCAGGGCGAGCTGGGCCTGCTGCTCGGGAGCAGCCAGGAAGGCCATGAAGCGAAGCGCTCGCTCGGGAAAGGGGCTGCTGGCCGAGAGCGCCAGGCTCTGGCCGGCGAGACAGGAGGCGGGCAGCGGAGCAACGCCAACCTGCCCCGCCACAGGGGATCCGACCTCCTGCAGGCGATCCCAGGCGTAGGCCCAGTTGCGCATAAAGACGGCGTTCCCGGCCCGGAAGTCTGCCAGTGTGGCCGCTTCCTGATAAGTGACCACGTCCGCGGGCGAAACGTTCGTCATTACGTAGCGAGCCATGCCTTCCAGGGCGGTGCGTGTCGCGGGGCTGTCCCAGACGACCTGGCCGGAGGCGTCCACGACGTCTCCCCCGGCGGCCCACACCTGTTCCAGGCTGTTGCAGGTCAGCCCGTCGTACTCGTCACCCTGCCACACAAAGCCATGCGCCGGCCCCCCATCGCCCCCCAGCTCGAGGGCCATGTCCTCCAACTCTGCCCAGGATTTGGGCGGAGCATAGCCTCTGGCCTCGAGGAGATCGCGCCGGTAGTAAACCATCCCACCGTCGACGAGCCACGGCAGGGCCATCAGTCGGCCCTCCACGGTGCTCGCTTCTACTATGGGGCGCAAAAAGCCGTTCGGGTCGACGCCGGCAGCCGGCAGGAGGTCGTCCAGGGGGCGCAGCCAGCCTGGCTCGGCGTAGCCGGCCAGCCAGTGGGGGCTCACGACATAGATATCGACACCGCTGTCGCCGGCGCCCAGCCAGCCGGCAAACTGCTCCTGTCGCCGGTCCGGGTCGCGGTTGGCGTTCAGCAGCTCGACGCGCATGTCGGGGTTGGCGGCCTCGAATGCGGCAACCTGCTCGTACAGGACCTCCAGCGTCTGGTCGTCGAAAGAGCCGGCCAGGGAGATGACCACCGGCATCTCGAAGGGCACGGTGACCGTCGCTGCCGGCCCCACAGTCCCTGAGGGTGCAGGTCCGGGCGAAGGGGAAGCCTGGCAGGCGGCTGCCAGGAGGAGGGCGCAGGCAGCCAGGGCCACGAGGCCCCTCTGGCTGCTACGTCTGCCTCGCCTCATGCCCATTGGCGGCATGGGACAGCCTGGCGCTGTCGCCGCCAGGTATGGAGAACGGTGCTCTGCGAGAGCACCGTTCCAATCAAGCCCAAGTCGCTGGCGGGGATCAACGGGCCGGTCCCTGCTGCTTGCGGCGCTTGAGTGCCGCCTGCGCGGCCCGGGCGTACAGCGAGCCGGGCAGCGTCTCGATGGCCTGGTTGTAGTGCATCACCGACTGGGCGTCCTCGCCCTTGAGCTCGTAGGCGTAGCCCAAGTTGTAGTGGACGGCCGCTTCGTACTTGATGCCGAGGCGCGACGACTGGCTGGAGGCCAGCACGCCCTCCAGGGCCGCGACCGCCTCGTCCACCTGCCCGCTATGGAGCAGGGCGACACTGCGGTTGGTCAAGACGATGAGCCGCGAAGTAGCATCAGGCCGCAGGGCCAGGGCGAGATCGTAGAGGCGAAAGGCCGTTTCCTTGCGGTCCCGCCGCACTAGCATGTTCGCGATGTCGACAACCAGGCGTGAGCGCATTGTCACCAGGTACAGGATGATGAGGAACAGGAAGGGGCTGAGCGTCAGGCCGGTCACATACGAGCCACCTACCAGGACCGCCGTCAAGATTGCCGTCTCAATGGCAAACTGGATCGACAGACCCTCGCGCCGGATAAAGCTCAAGGCGCCGAAGGCAAGCACGAACAGGCAGGCCTCTAACAAGAGCAACAGGGTTGGATCTAGGTCGATGTTAAGCACCGGTCCTCACTCTCCGCAAAGTCCGTCGCCGCCGTGGCCAACAGAACCTCACGCCAGATATCAGCCCGCGGTCCCGGCCGGCGCGAAGAGGCTCTCGGCCGTCCGCCGCAGCATCGCGACGCTCTGCACTTCGGTGTCAAAGAGGGGGACGACGGCCCGTACATCGGGAAAGGAGCTCCAGATCTCGTCCATGTACCCGTCTTGCATTGCCACTCGGTTCTTGACAAAGGCGGGGGCATCGGCTCTCACGCTGTCCTTGTCGATGAGCATGTTGACCACGACGCCACCCACAGGGATGCCAAACTCTTCGAACCAGTTGATGAACCGCTTGATAACGGCGATGGGCAGCGCTTCGGGCAGGGTCACAAAGAAAAAGGCCGTCTGGTCCGCATCGCACAGTAGTCTCTTGGCGTTGGCCATCCGGGTGCGCAGGTTGAGCAGGTAATCCATCAAGGGGTCCTTCTGCTTCTTCTTCTTGCTGTACGACAATAAGTCCTTGAGGCTCGTGGCCTCTTCGCGGCTTTGGACCATCTTGTTGACCCACATGCCATAGACGTCGGACATGCCCAGCAAGCGCCGGGCGTTGGCCGTTGGAGCCGTGTCAAAGACGTAGGCGTCGTATTTGTCCTCGAACATCAGGTCGATCATGTTCTCGAACATGGCCGACTCTTCGAAGGCAGGGTTCATCGTCGCCGACTCGACAAACTCCTCGGCCTTGGTCTTGATGTCCGCGAACTTCAGGAACCATTCGATCTTTTCTCGGATCTCTTTCTTGGACTTTTCGATGGTGTCTTTCGTATCGATCTCGTAAGCATACAGGTTGCTGGTGCCCTGTACCGGGCTGTGGCGGCCGAAGACGTCTTGGCCCAGCATGCTACTCAGGCTGTGAACGGGGTTCGTGGAGGCCAGGAGGGTCTTCTTCCCCTGCTCGGCGAACCAGAGGGCAGCGGCGCCGGCCATGACCGTCTTGCCGACGCCACCCTTGCCGCCAAAGAACACATACTTCATGCCGGGATGTTCGACCAGAAACTGGGCGGTGCTTTTTTCGATCATTGTCTCAATCTCCAAAGAGCACGTCGGCCATCTTTTCGATCATGGGTAGGCCGGTGATATCGCGCTCGAACTCGGGAACGTAACCCAGAACGTCGCCCCCCAGCTCGTGCTGGATGGTGTCCAGGTGTCCCTTTTGCATGGCGAGGCGGTGGCGCAGGTAGTCGGGGATATCCTGGCTCGCCAGGCTTTCGGGGATGACGCGGTTGACGATGTAACCGCAAAGAGGGACGTCATACTTGGCAAATAGCCCGGCGGCCTTCTTGGTGTCCAAGATGGCCATCTCTTCTGGGATCACCACAAAGAAGAACGCCGTCTTGACGCGGTCGGTGAGGATGCCCGACGACTTGTTGATGCGCTCTTTGATGTACTGCAGCTCGCGGAGAATGGCGTCCTCCTCCGTCTCTTTTTTGCGCTGCATCACGGACGCCACCTGGCTATACTCTTCCATCTCGGTGCGCAAATTCGTGATCTTGTCGATCCATTGGTCGTAGACGCTGGCCATGCTCAAATAGTAGAGGGCGTGGCCCAGGGGCACTAGGTCGTAGATGTAATAGTCGTACTCGCCGCCGACGACAATGTCCACTACGGCGTCAAATATGGCGCTCTCTTCCATGGCCGGCTCGGCTGCGGCGGCCTGGATATAGTTCTCGATCTCTTCCGGCACCTGGTCCAGCCCATACATGTCGAGAATTTTGCCCCGGATCTCGTCCTGGTACTCCCGAATTCGTTGATCGGCGTCGATCTCCTGGGCGTACAGGTTGGGCATGATCTCGACGGCGCCCTGGCCAAAGATATCGCGCTGAAAGATGTCGGACAGGGATGCCTGCGGGTCGACGGAAAAGACCAGCACCTTGTACCCCTGTTTGGCCAGCCAGTACGCCGAGGCCGCGGAAAAGGTCGTCTTGCCCAAGCCACCCTTGCCGCCGAACATGATGTAGCGGCGGTTGGGGTTCTGATCAAACGTTTGCTTTAGAGACAACTCTAGTTCCTCCTTTTCCTCTGACTCACGCCAGGGCGTCCGTCAGGTCGCGCTCGCGGAGCATGCGGCGTTTCCAGGTGCTGATCTGCGGCACGACGTACGGCAGGAGCCGCAGGGAGTAGTATGGCGGCAAGATGGGGATACCCAGCAGATCGCCCATCGTAATCAGGATAAACAAGTGCTCCATACTGCCGCGAGTCTTCATGGCAAAGCGACTCATGTCGTGGCCGGCCATTCCGTACAAGATGCTCTTGGCCGTGTCAAGAAACCCCGGCTTCTTCCCTTCTTCTTCTGGCATTTCCATCTCCTCCTTTACACTGACGGGCTTTTCACCCGGAAAGCAGAGTCTGTCCAACCGGGAGACCCGTCTCTGCTCACGGTGATCCTTAAGTGATCTCCTGATCGCACAGATCGGTAAGATCTCGTTCGCGAAGCATGCTGTGGCGCCAACCCTCAATATTCGGCACGACGTGGGGCAACAGGCGCAGAGCATAGTAGGGCGGCAGGATTGGCACACCCAACACGTCGCCGAACACAACCAAAATGAACAACCGCTCGATCATGCCTCGCTCTTTTTTCAAGTCGCGGACCATTTCGTAGACGGTAGCGCCGTACAGCATCTCGCCCAGCATCTTGACAAAGGCGCACGCCTGCTCCGGCAGGCGCGTGAGTCGGCCGCCTTGCGCCATCGCTTCCCCTAGCACTTCCGCCGGTGCGTCTGATTCGCCCAACAGCCCCGCTGCAAGCGCAGCGGACAAAGTGGCTCGATCCCCATTTGCCGTAGGTTCTGACTTTTCGGGGCAAGGTGATGGATGACCAGTCATGGGCAACTACTCCACCGTCGCGGCTGCGGGGCTCCGCAAGGCCGCCTTAAGCCAGCGCGCATGGCGCAGCTCATCCAACAACAACTCGGTCATCAGCTCGGCCGTGATGTCATCGCCGACTATTCCGGCAATCAAGCGGGCATACTCGACGATGGCCCACTGCTCGCCGATCAAGTCGTGCACCAGCCATTCGGACAAGCCCTGGTCGCTCAGCTGCGGCTGCACCATGCGCCGAGGGAGAGAGCCGCCCAAGGCCACAATGCGCGAAGCCAGGCGCCGGGCGTGATCCTGCTCCACGTCGCGGAGAGCTTCGAAGGTGTCAGCGAGGTCGGTCACCTCGCTCGCCTCGCTATGATGGCGGCAGGACTGCGCTTGGGCCTCATAATTGGCCTGCGCCTGATCCTCGGCCGACAGGGCACCGAGCAAGCCAGCCAGGATCTCGTCGCGAGAAAGGGTAGACAGGGTTTCGGTTTGCACAAGCTCACCTCATCGCAGCGGCTGTTTCTGGCGCCTGGACGAAGAGCACGGGGATGGCAGACCGGCGGCGCACCTTTTCTCCCACGCTGCCCAGCAGGAACCGCCCCACGGCCGACTGCGGCAGGGTGGCCATGAGAATTAGATCGATGTCGTGCTTTTCGGCCAGGTCCAGGATGGCCTGCTCCGGTGCCAGGGAGGTCACCTCCAACAAGGGCGTAACATCCACCCCCGCGTCCCGAAGCGCGCCGGCTGCTTGTTGCAGAAACACCTCGCCCCTCGCCTTGCGCCGCGCGCCCGACGAGCCCGGCTCCACCTGCATCTGTTTGAGAAAGTACTCTTCGGTCGCTACTACCGGCACCAGCCAGGCCAAGACCACGGTGGCGCCGGTGCTCTGGGCCAACTTGTGCGCCTGGGCCAGCGCCGGCTCCTGATCTCGCTCGTGTTCCATGGGAAGGAGGATACGCCTATACATCGTGGGCCTCCAGGGCGTACTCGATGGCCCTATCGAGCGCCTCGCGATCCCAACCAACGATGCGCGTCCCACCCTCTACCAGCCAAGTGGGATAGCGCCGCACCCGGTAGCGCAGGCTCTTGAGCAGCCCTGCCGGCGACTGGGGATCTATGACCTTGATAAGGATTCGCTCGCCATAACGCCCGGCCAGGTCGTAGACCCAATCGCTCACCAGCTGGCAATCCTTTTGCCAATCTTGAGGGTATTGATCCAGATCTCGCTCGCGCGGACTCGGACCCACGCCGGCCTCGGAGAGGACCAGCTCGCAAGACGTGCAGATGCCGAGTCCCTCGAGTGAGGGGGCGATGACTTCCAGGCGTACCGGTTGGCGGTTGGTCGTGGTCATTGGTCCCACTCCTCGGCTGAAAAAGCACCGCTGGCAACTTCCCGGGCCCTATTCACCAGCATTGGCAATGGATTCCTCTCTCACCGGTGGCACCCTGTGACCCGAACAATCATACACGCTTCTGGCTGTACCGTCAAGCCCTGGCTCGGAACTGACAGACCTTGTTCAAGAAAAAGGGAGAGCCCGCCACCGGGCTCTCCCATCCATCTATGGTCGGATTATCAGGCCTTGGCCGGCTTGGCTGCTTCAGCCCGGTAGCGCCTGATTGCCCCCAGGCCGTCCGCGGCCAGGATCATGGCGGCCACGATCAGGACTAGGCACACGGCGCCAATGATGATCTGCGCGGTCGTGTACTGCCCAACGTTCGCGATTTTGTTGGCCACGGGATCGGCCGTCTTGGGCAGGTTGATGAAGAAAGCCTCGTAGGCCTTGTAGAGCAAGGCAGCAATAGTCGTAACGAACATGAAGGCGAACGGCCAGATGGTCCACTGGTAGGCCTTGCCCTTGGACATCAGCCACAGGGTGATCAACAACAGCGCCAACGAAGCCATGAGTTGGTTGGCGGCGCCAAAAACCACCCAGATCTGGAGGAAGGGCACCAGCCAGATCAGGACCAGGGTCAGAAGCAGGGCCACGATGGTGCCGATGTGGACGTTCTTCATGGCCGGAATCCGGTCGCCCAATGCCTCGGCGCTGGCCACGCGCATGAAGCGCACCACCAGGTACATGATGGTCAAGCCCATCAGGGTCAGGAAGACCGAACCATAAGGCAGGCCAAATGAGGTTGGCACGCCGATCTTTGCCATCATTTCGCTCAATCCAACGGCGAACACGCCTGCGTTCTTGCCAGCCGCAATCATGCCAACGTAGCCGGCAAAGCCTTTTGTGACGCCAAAGCCGACAAACGATGTCAGCAGGGTCATCGTGGCAAGGAACATTTCCTTGAACATGGCGCCG
>JBFYTF010000569.1:0-9718 GCA_041300865.1 Anaerolineae bacterium | reverse complement strand
AAGCCTTTGGCCGAGGAGAACGTCACGGCTTTCAAGGCGGCTGTGGCCGAGACGGGCATCAGCCCGGTGTTCGCCCACGGCCTCTACCTCCTCAACCTGGCGACTCCCGACGATGTGCTCTGGAGCAAGTCGGTAGACGCCTTGGTCGACGACCTGGAGCGCTGCGAGATGCTGGCACTGCCCGGGCTGATCATCCATCCCGGCTCTCACAAGGGCTCGGGCGAGGAGGCGGGCCTGGCCCGCATCGCCGCCGCCCTGGACGAGGTCCACACTCGCCTGCCCGGCTACAGCGTGCAGGTGTGGCTCGAGATCACGGCCGGGCAGGGGGATCACCTGGGCTACACTTTTGGCCACATCCGGCGGATGATCGACACCGTGGCTCAGCCCGAGCGCCTGTCGGTCTGCTTTGACACGGCCCACGCCTTTGCCGCCGGCTACGAGCTGCGCACCCGGGAGGGCTTTGATGCCACGTGGGCCGAATTCGACCGCGTCATCGGCTTGCAGCGACTGCGTGCCGTCCACCTCAACGACACGTCCAAAGAGCTGGGCAGCCGCGTCGACCGCCACGAGCAGGTCGGCCAGGGCAAGCTCGGCCTCGATACCTTCCGCTTCCTGGTGAACGATCCCCGCTTCCGCGGCATCCCCATGGTCCTCGAGCTGGACCTGGGGGACGACGAGTTCCGGGCCAACCTGGCGACGCTGCGGTCGCTGGTCGACGAAGCTAAACTGATACCAAGATGAGATCTACATGCTCCACGCCTAGAAGTCTGCGGGTTTCACCTTGGCTTTGGTTTAGTTGAGGGAGACGGAGTTTAGGGCAGAGGGGCGCATACCAACCTGCCTGGAAACGGCTAGTTTGCAGGCAAAACTTCCCTATGGTATAATCATCAGCGTGCTTCTCTCCCCGCAACAACATCGGGCCAGCTCAAGTCCGAGGGAGTCTGGAGGCCCGTGGGAAACAGGTGGGGGTTGGGTTCAGGAGGACAACGATGACCGGCGATCTCCTCTCCATTCGGGCACAACTATCCGAACTCCGCCAGCAGCTTGCCAAGCTAGAATCCCTGCGCGCATTGCTGGGCGACGAGCTGACCGACCAGAAGGCACAACTGCTCGAAGCCCAGGTACGCACCCTGGCCGAAACCAGCGGCGGCGCCTTCTTGGCCGGCGACGTCCAGGTCCGGCAAGGGGATTTTGTGGCCCGCGACAAGTGGCAGTTGTGGGTGGACAAGGTCTATCTGGGCTGCAGCCAAGACCAGGTGCCGCCGGAGGAGTTGCTGCAAGCCTACCAACGTGCTCTCGCCATGGAGTGCAGCCGCCTGCCTCTGGGCGTGGTCGACCCGCGCTTCCTCCAGACTGACGTCCGGACTCCAGTCTCCCTATCCCACATCTACGTCGACCTGGACGTGATGGCCGCAGTGCGGGAGGAGCAGGAGAAGGGAGGCGCACTTCTCCCGGGACGCCTGCTGCGGGGTGCAGGCGGGGAGCGAACGCCCCTGCTGGAAGCCATCGCCCTCCCGGAAGTCACCCGTTTTGTCCTGCTGGGCGATCCCGGTTCGGGCAAGACGACCTTTGTCCACTACCTGGTCTTTGCCCTGGCGAATAGCAAAAGCGCCCAAGAGGGATCGCCGTTGTTGCCTGAGGGTTCGCTGTTGCAGGGCCTGCTGCCGGTGCGGCTGGTCCTGCGCGAGGTAGCCGCCCGCTGCATTCCCCTGGACGCCCCACTCGGCGAGGCCGCGATGCTGTGGCGAGCGTTGCACACCGACCTCGCCGCCCATCTGGGTGATAAAGCTGCGGACAGGCTCCTGCCCTATGTCCAGGACCGGCTGCTGCGCGAGGGCGGCCTGCTGCTGCTCGACGGGCTGGATGAGGTCCCGGAGGCCAACCGCCGCCGCCGCTGCCTGCTGGAGGCCGTGGCCGACCTGGCTGCCGCCCTGCCGCCCGAGCGCTGCCGGTTGGTGGTCACTGCCCGGCCCTACGCCTACGCTGACCCCCGCTGGCACCTGTCCGGCTTTCACACGCTGGTCCTGGCCCCTTTTGACGACGGCCAGGTGGCGCGTTTCATCGCCCGTTGGCATCAGGCGGTGGGGCCGGTAATGGGTTGGGACGAGGCCACGGCCCAGGGCCGGGGGGAGCGTCTCAAACAAGCCCTGGACGACCGCCCCTACCTGGCCGACCTGGCCACCCGCCCCCTGCTGCTGACGCTGATGGCCACCCTGCATACCAGCTGGGGCCAGTTGCCCGAGGACCGGGCCGAACTCTACGAGGAGACCGTCAAGCTGCTGCTGAGCCGCTGGCAGCGGGCGCGTGAGATCCAGGGTCCGGATGGTGAAACGCTGAGCGAGCCGGGCATCGCCCGGGCGCTGTCGGTGGCCGAAGATCTGGTGCGCACCGCCCTGCACCGCCTGGCTTTTCAAGCCCATGAGCATCAGGCTTCCGGCACGGAACGGGAAGAGGTCCCGGCAGACATCAGCCAGGGCGAGGTGCTGGCCGCTTTTGCGCCCCTCCTGCCCGATGATTTTAACCCCCAGGTGCTGCTGACCTATCTGGAGACGCGCGCCGGGCTGCTGGTGGGGCGCGCGCCGGGCAGCTATGCCTTCCCCCACCGGTCTTTCCAGGAATACCTGGCCGCCTGTTACCTGGCCGACGGTCAGGAGTTTGCCGCCGAGCTGCGCGATCGGGTGTGGCATGATCCGGACTGGTGGCGCGCCGTGTTCCTCCTGGGGGTAGGCAAGGCCAAACAGGGTGGGCTCAGCAACGCTGTGCACGTGGTCAATACCCTGGTGCCCGAGGGGCCGGAAGAGGTGTCCCACCCGGAGCTCGCCCACTGGCAGGCTGCGATCCTGGCCGGGCGGGCGCTGCTGGACCTGCGCTTCCCGGCGGCGAGCCGGGGCCAGCCTCAGTTCGAGGCAGTGCTGAGACGGCTGCGCCGCTGGCTGGTCGCCTTGATGGAGGAGCCCGAGGCCCTCGTCCCCCGTGAGCGGGCCGAGGCCGGCGACGTGTTGGGCAAACTGGGCGACCCCCGCCCCGGCGTTGGCGTCGTCCCTGCCTCTCCTGCCGAGCGGAAGACAGAGCGGGGGGGTGAGGACCTGACCGACCTCCTGTGGTGCGAGGTGCCCGCCGGCCCCTTCCTGATGGGCAGCTCCGGCGACGAGCCCGATGCTCACGGCGACGAGACGCCGCAGCATCGTGTGAACCTGCCTGCTTTCCTCATCAGCCGCTACCCCATCACCAACGCCCAGTACCGGCCTTTCGTCGACGGCAATGGCTACGACGAGTCCCGCTACTGGACGCCTGAGGGCTGGGCCTGGCGCACCGGCCAGCGGGAGCCGGATTTGTCGCCCTTGCGAGACATGCAGGACGAGGAGTGGAAACGGAGCTATGCCGGCTGGCTGGCGAGGCGAACGGTGGACAGGCGGGACCGGCCCTTCTGGTGGGCCGATCCGCACTGGGGCCTGGCCAACCGTCCGGTGGTGGGCGTGTGCTGGTACGAGGCGGTGGCCTTCTGTCACTGGCTGACGGAAGGGATGCGACGTGCAGGAGTGAAAGGGCAGGTCTGGCGCAGTGGGCGCATCTCCGCTCTCCAATCTCCGCTTTCCAATCTCCGATTGCCAAGTGAAGCCGAGTGGGAAAAGGCAGCACGGGGCAGCCAAGGCAGCCGCTGGCCATGGGGGGACGAGTGGCTCGCCAACCGGGCCAATACCGAGGAATCGGGCATCAAAGAGACCAGTGCTGTGGGCGCATTTCCGGCAGGAGCCAGTTTTTGGGGGGCGTTGGATCTGGCCGGCAATGTCTGGGAATGGACCGCAAGCCGCTGGGGGCGGACGAGCATCTACCGGCCAGATTACGGCTATCCCTACGATCCAGAGGATGGCCGGGAGGAGCTGGACGGTGCGGACTTCCGGGTGGTGCGTGGGGGCTCCTGGAACTACGATCAGGGGTACGCTCGCTGCGCCTACCGCTGCTGGTTCGCCCCCGGCTTCTATGACTTCGATGCGGGGTTTCGGGTGGTGGTGTCCCTGGCCTCTTCTGCTTTCTGATTGCGGGCTTCTGGCCCCTGAATCCTGGGGGGCGGGGGTTGACGTGGTTTGGGGCCGTATCTCCCCAGACTTCCGAAGTCTTCAAGACTTCGGAAGTCTGGAAGGAAGTGTGGAAGGAGGGACGAATGCCACGACGAACCGTGCCGTTGTTGGCCGGAGAGCATTACCACATCTACAACCGCGGCAACAATGGCCAGCGCATTTTCTTCGAGCCCGAGAGCTATTTGTTTTTCCTCCGTCTTCTGCGCCGCTACCTGCGGGGGGAAGAGCAGGCGTTTGAAGCCGGGCATCCCCCAGGTTCGCCTGAGACCGTGCCCGCCGGGGTGACCATCGTGGCCTACTGCCTGATGCCGAACCACTTTCACCTGTTGGTGCGTCCACACGACGCCGAACTCTCCCGGCGGATGCAGCGCTTCTCCATCTCGTATACCAAGGCCATCAACGAACGCTTTCAGCGGACCGGCGCCTTGCTTGAGGGCCAGTTTCAGGCCGTTCACGTCGGGCAGGATGAGTATCTTTTGCACCTGTCGCGCTACGTGCATCTGAACCCGGTCAGAGCCGGGCTGGTGAAGCGAGCCGAAGGCTGGGAGTTTTCGAGCTATCGGGACTATCTTAGCTTGCGCCACGGGACCTTGCCCCAGCCAGATATTGTCCTGGCGCAGTTCCCAGCGCGCGATGCCTACCAGTCCTTTGTCGAGTCCTATGTGCCGCGTGACAAAGACCTTGTCTCTCAGTTCCTGTTCAAATAGACTTCCCGAACAGACTTCCGAAGTCTTCAAGACTTCGGAAGTCTGGAGAGGATCGAGGGAGTAGCCCATGAGCGGACAAACGATCCACACCGGCGGTGGGTCTGCTGTACACGGCAGCGTCAGCGCCGGAACCTTCATCGGCCGCGACCAGATCATCCTCCTCGGCAACTATACCGCCGAGGACCTGGAGACGGTCCTGGTTAGGCTGGAGGACAGGATGGCCATCCAGATGGCCGGCCAAAACTACACGCGTCGCAGGACGGGGCGCAGGAGGTGTGATGTCTGAACCGTTCGACGTTTCCGTCTGGAGGTCGCGGGTCGCCGGCTGGTGGCAGGAGACGGCCGGCGACCTGCCGGCGACGATGGGCCGCCTGGGGGTGCGCACTGCCTATGGGCTGCTCACCGCCAGCGCCTGGCTGCCATTGCTGGCTGCCTATGGCGATCAGCCCGGCCCGGCGGTGGCCGCCCTGGTCAGCGTGCTGGGTGGCGTGGGTACCAACCTGCTCTCCAACCTGGTGCAGGGTGTGTACGACAAGGGCGCGGCCCCCCAACAGGCCGAGCGGGAGATAACCGAACAACCCGGCCTGCGGGCCGAATACCAGCAGATGCTGGCCGGGTTGGGGGTGGTCACCGCCGCCCAGCAAGCCCTGAGCGGCGGGTGGGCTGCCTTCGAAGCCCAACTGCGCGGCGATCTGGCCCATATGGGCGGCAACGTACAGGTGGACAGCGGGGGCGGGGCTATCTTCCTGGGGGATGTCTCGGTCCGCTACGGCGACCTTGTTGTGCGCGACAAGTACGAGTACCACACCCACCTGGCACCGCCGCCGCCCGACACTACCCCCCTGCGGGATGCATACCTGCGCTGCGTGGCCGAGCGCTGCGGCCGGCTTCCGCTGCGGGGGGTGGACATCGGGAGCAGCGATGCCACGCGCGCTGCCCAGCCCCTCAACCTGGCCAACGTCTACATCGAGCTGGATGCCACCGTCCAGGTGCCTGCCGATGCCTGGCCGGGCCAGGTGATCTCTGCTTCGCTGGAGGATAGCCTGGCCCTGGACCGCGAGGGCCTTCGGTCGGTTCGGGGAGCCGCCGGCGACGAGAAACGGCGCCGTGTCACCGTTCTGGAATGCGCGGCCCGCTTTCGCCACCTGGTGCTGCTGGGCGATCCGGGCGGTGGCAAGTCCACCTTTGTCAACCACCTGGCCGGTTGCCTGGCGGCGGCCCAGCTCGAAGGGGATGCCACTCCCTGGCAGGAGCGCTTCCCGGCCTGGCCCGACGACGCCTGGGACCTCTTGCCCCTGCCAGTGATCCTCCGCGACCTGGCCCGCAAGCTTGCGGAGGACGGTACTGGGACCGCCCGGACGGTCTGGGACCACGTCCTCGACTGGCTGACTGACCGTGATCTGGCCGAGTTTGCGCCTCACCTGAAGGCCGCCCTGCGCGGGGGCCGCGCCCTGGTGTTGCTGGACGGGCTGGACGAGGTGCCGGCTGCCGGGCAGCGAGGCCTGGTGCGCGACGCAGTGGCCGATTTTGCCCAAACCTACGGCCGGGCTCGCATGTTGGTCACCTGCCGCACCCTCTCCTATCAGGATGAGCGCTGGAAGCTACCCCAGGATTTTGCTGTCTTTGAGCTGGCCCCCTTTGACGAAGACAAGATCGACGCCTTTGTCGGCGCCTGGTACGCCGAGCTGGAAGCAATGGGCACGGTGCCCCCTGGCGAAGGCCATGCCCTGGCCCGCCGCCTGCGAGAAGCTGTGCGCCGCCCCGACCTGTGGCGGCTGGCCCCCAACCCCCTGTTGTTGACCGTCATGGCCCTGGTGCACACGCACAAGGGCCTATTGCCCGAAGCCCGCGCCCTCTTATACGAAGACTGCGTCGAGATGCTGCTTTGGCGCTGGGAGCAGATCAAGGTTGGGGCCGGCCCCGGGGGCAAGGTAGGCCTGCACCGCCTGCTGGTTGAGGCCAGGTTGCAGACCGTCGACCTGAAGCGAACCTTGTGGCGGCTGGCCTACGAGGTCCATTACTACGACCGTGGGGAAGGAGGAGCGCCTGCCGACCTGGCCGAAGAGGCCCTGCTCCGCGCACTGCGGGACCTGCACCCCGAGCGGAGCTGGGATTGGGCCCAGAGGGTGGTGGACGAGGTGCGCGAGCGGGCCGGCCTGCTGGTGGAGCGCCAGCCCGGGGTGTATACCTTTCCCCACCGTACCTTCCAGGAGTACCTGGCCGCCTCCTACCTGTCGGCCGAGGGCAGCTTCGGGGAGCGCGGGGCGAGGCTGGCCCGGGAGAACACTGGCCTCTGGCGCGAAGCGATCCTGCTGGCCGTGGGCCGCCTCGTGCACCACCAGGGCGAGACCGACCGCCCCCTGGCCCTCGTCGCCGAGTTGTGCCCCGCAACGGAGCCCGGCGACGACGTTGGCTGGCAGGCGGCCTGGCTGGCCGGCGAAGTGTTGTGCGAGCTGGGGCTGGCTCGCGCCCGCGCGACGCACCAGGGCCAGGACCTGCTGCGACGAGTACGGCTGCGGCTGGCCGCCTTGCTGGAGAGTGGACACCTGGCCT
Organism: Anaerolineae bacterium; assembly: GCA_041300865.1. Lineage (GTDB taxonomy): Bacteria > Chloroflexota > Anaerolineae > JAAYZQ01 > JAAYZQ01 > JAAYZQ01. The sequence continues at coordinate 2,379 of JBFYTF010000569.1, read as the reverse complement.
CCCGCGAGCGGGCCGAAGCCGGCGACGTGCTGGCCAGGCTGGATGACCCCCGCCCCGGCGTAGGCGTGGCTCCGGGGGCGGACGGCCGTCCACCCCTACCCGATTTCGTTTGGGTGGAGGTGCCGGCCGGTGCGTTCGTCATGGGCAGTCGGCAGAACGATGCGGAGGCATACGACGACGAGAAACCCCGGCAGCGGCTGGAGATCCCCGATGGCTACTGGCTGGCCCGTTACGCGACGACGGTGGCCCAGTACGGCTGCTTCGTCGATGGCGGTGGCTACGACGATCCCCGCTGGTGGACGCCGGACGGCCGGGCCTGGCGCCGGGGCGAGTGGGACAGCCAGTTGACCGACGGCTGGGTCCGATCTTGGCTGGAGGAGCGGCCGGCGGAACTGCGGGGCGCACCGCTCAGATGGGACGAGCAGCGGGAGCATCCCAACCGGCCGGTGGTGTGGGTGAGCTGGTTCGAGGCGGTGGCCTTTTGCCGCTGGCTCACCGCAGCGTTGCAGGCGGCGGGCAGCAGGCAGCGGGTCTGGCGTGGCGGGCAAACCTCCGATCTGCCGCTCCCGCTGTCCAGCCTCCAATGGCGCCTGCCGACGGAGGCCGAGTGGGAAAAGGCGGCGCGGGGGGAGCAGGGCCGCCGTTACGCCTGGGGAGATGAGGACTGGGAGCCCCAACGGGCGAACCTGGAATGGAGTATCGGCAATGCCACGCCGGTGGGCATGTATCCCCTGGGTGCCACGCCCTCCGGCCTGTTGGACCTGAACGGCAACATCTGGGAGTGGACGGCCAGCCTGTACCGGCCCTATCCGTACCGGGGCGACGACGGCCGGAACGATGCCGAGGCCGGCGCTGCCCGGGTGGGGCGTGGGGGCTCGTGGGACAACAATCAGAGGGACGCTCGCTGCGCCTGCCGCGACGGGTACGTCCCCGGCTTCTTTGACGACAATGTGGGGTTTCGGGTGGTGGTGTCCCTGGCGTCTGCTGAATTCTGAGTTCTGGCTTCTGGCACCTGGATGCTGGGGGGTGGGGCCTGACGTGGGTTTGGGGCCGTATCTTGCCTAGACTTCCGAAGTCTTCAAGACTTCGGAAGTCTGGAAGGGGGGGGGAATGGCCAAGGAGTTTTCAAACGGTTACGCGCTGCTGATCGCAGTGGACGAGAATGCCGTGCCGAGGTGGGCTCTGCCCGATGTGGCCAAGGATGTCGCGGCTGTGGAGGAGGTGCTCGTCCACCCCGAGCGGTGTGCCTATCTGCCGGCGAACGTCAGGGTGATCACGGGCAAGAGGCAAGCCGCGCGAACATCCTGGAGCAGTTGGAGTGGCTGCAAGGCTGTATCGCGGCGGATGCCAGTGGCAACGCGACCGCGATCGTCTACTACACGGGACACGGCTGGTGCGACGAATCGGCGGAGCCGGACGAATATTATCTGATCCCGTATGACGTCCGCGAGGACAAGATCCGTTCCCGCGCCCTGCGGGCCGCTGACCTGGCCGACGCTGTAGAGGCGCTGAAGCCACAGCGCCTGCTGGTGGTGCTCGACTGCTGCCACGCCGGCGGGATGGGGGTCAAGGACCTCGCGCCCCCAGCGGCGGATTTTGCCGAGTCCGCCTTTGCGCCGGCAAAGCTGATGTCTGGAGAACACGCTCCGGCCGGGCCGGGTGCCAAGGGCCTGGAGGCGTTGGCACAAGGAAAAGGTCGGGCCGTCCTGAGCTCGTCGACAGGGGAGCAGAGCTCGTACATACGCCCAGATCGAACCATGAGCATTTTCACCTATCACCTCATCGAGGCCCTCACCGGACACGCCAGGCCGGAGGACGGGGCGACCGACGTGCTGGTCTCCGACGCCATGAGCTATGTCTACCGCCGTGTCCCCAAGAGCGCCAGGGAGGCGTGGGACAGAGACCAGGACCCGGACTTCCAGGTCAGCGGGAACTTTCCCATCGCCCTTCTCCTGGGTGGCAAGGGGTGGAGCAAGGGCCTTGAGCCGCCGGATCCGCTGGCCAGGCTCCCGCAACTGGGGGAAGAAAGAGCGCCGCACCGAGTTGACACCGGCGGCGGGCCGTACATCGCCGCTGGCGTTCAGGTCAACCACGGCGACTTTGTCGGGCGAGACAAGATCCAGGTCGATGTCAAAGGTGACAAGGTTCAAGGGACCAAGTTCACTGCCCGCGACATCTCTGGATCCCACGTCGCCTGGGGTCGGGGTGCCCAGCTAACCCATACGGAGGGAGTTGGCGGCGGGGAACTCGCCAATCTCTTTGCCGCCGTCTACGAAAGGATCGATGCCCGCCCCCCGGACCCCGACGTGGACAAAGAGGAGCTGGCCGAGACCGTCCAAAAGGTCGAGGAGGAAGCAGCCCGGGGCGATGAAGCCAACC
>JBFYTF010000497.1:0-6168 GCA_041300865.1 Anaerolineae bacterium | reverse complement strand
TCCAGTCGTTGGCGCCCAGCAGCGTGAATAGGGCGACGTTGCCGCTAAACAGGGCGGGCAGTGTCCCGGCCGGCGCCGCCTGGATAGTGCCCTGCGCGAAACGAAGGGCGGCCAACGCCTGCTCCGCTTCGCCTTCGCCAAGCGGGCGCACTCCCAGGCCACCCAGGCGCAGCGCAGCGGCCAACAGGCCGGTCACACTCCAGGCCACGAGCTCCAGCGTCCGCGGCGCAAGCGCCTCGCCTGGAATGGCGGGCTTCACGTCCGTTTCAAGGCTCTCCCCGGCCTGCTCTTGCTCCTTGTACTCGCCGTCGTCCAACAACCAGTCCATGCTTCAATTCCTATTTGCTCATCTTGTAAATCGTGACGTCTGCCTCTTGATACACGATCTCCATGAAGCGCCCGAACTTGGTCAGGGCGCGCGGATCGTACTTGCTACGCTCGAGAGGACCGACGTAGACGAAAGTGACGCCATACTCCTGTAGCAGCCCTTCGGCCACCTCAGGGTCCAGCGTGCTGTAGATGGTCGCGATGTCTGGCTCGCGGGCGCCCTGAATTTCGTAGCTGCCACGCCACTGCCCCTCGTGGCCGGCCCAGCCCAGCAGCGTCGGCAGGCCGGTGAGGGCTGAAACACGGCCCTCATATACGTAAGAGCTGGCACCACCGCCTGGTGTCTCGAGGATGATGGGCGCCCCCTCGACGTTCTCGTTCAGCCAGGCAATGGCCGCGTGGTCGTCCGGCTGGGTCTGCGCCAGGTATGCCGTGCCGTCCAGGGTGGGCGGGTGCTGAACCCCCCCCGCCCGGCTATAGTTGCCAAGCAGGGGATAGACCATGCCCAGGGCGAACAGCAGCCAGAAGGCGACGAGGAAAACGGCTCGCCATACCGGGCTTCCTGCTCGGGAACCCTGCCTGGCGGTCTTGCTGCTCAACCAATAGACGGCAAAGGCGCTGGCCACGGACATGAGCACCCAGGCTTGGAAGTAGAACTTGAAGATCGTGTTCATCCGCACGCCGAAATTGTCCACCAGGTAGACAAACTCGACGCTCAGGGTCAGGAGCAGGCCGGTGACAGCACACAGCAGGACGAAATAACGGGCATCTTGTGCCTCGTCGCTTTCCTCCTCGCCTGGCATCTCTCGCACAGACGGGGGGGCAGAGGCAGCCATTTCCCCTCCCGCCGGGCGCACGCTGCCCGCGTCTCCCATTCCGTTCGTGACCGGCGTCGTCGACGGGGAGGCGGCGGCCCGGGGCCGCGCCCGGAACCGGCCCTGCAGCAGGGCCGCACCCAGGCCCGCCATCGCGGCGACGACAAGCGGCATCACCCAGGTGCGCAGCTTGACCAGGACGAGCTCGGCCAGTACAGCGGGCCAGGGCTTGTCGCCGACGATGGCATACACGGCCGGGTTGTGGCGGATGCCCTCCAGGGCCTGGCGGCCGGGCTCGGTCAGGAGCAGGCTCAGGACAAGAACGACCATGATGACCAGCGGCAGCAACAGGAAGGCGCCCGTCCATCCCAGCCATCTGCGGAGCACCGTTCGGGTTCCACCCACCCGTGCTTCCCGGCGCGCCAGGAACAGGAGCAGGCCGGCCAGGGCGACAAGGAACGGTCCGAACATGACGAAATACTGCCGGAAGCGGGTGCCGACGTAGAGCGTCGGCAGCAGCCCGCCGGCCTGGGACTGGAAGCCAATGTAGAAAGGCAGGTAGAGGAGAAAGCCCAGGACTGCAGCCGTACCTCCCGTTAGCGCGACGTCCCTCACGTAGGCCCAGCTCAGGACCCCGTACTGCTTCCAGCGCCCAAGGCCGTAGGCCAGCACAAAAATCAGGAGGTAGATTGGAAAGTCCCAGGTGTTCAGGAAACCCAGTGCGCCGAGGCAGATCGGCACGAGGAGCGGCAGGCGCCACACCGGCAGCCACCACCTTTCGGTGCCCTCCGCGCCGGCGTCGGGCGTCGCTGCGTCGCTCGCCGTCCGCTGCCGCAGTGCCCAAAAGGCCAGGGCCAGGGCCAGCAGCACAAAGGGCAGCGCCAGGACGTGGGGGTGCATGTCGCCCAGGAGAAAGCTAAATCCCGGGAACTCGTCGATGGGCTGCACCGGCATCGGCTGGCCCAAAGGGTCGAGGTCCTGGATCACTCTCGATGCGCGCCACCACCACCAGCCACTGCGTGATGGCAGCAGGCTGGCCGCCTGGCCAATGGCGAAAGGCTGGTTGAGCTCCTCGATGTCCAGCCACTGCCAGAAAGCTACGGGCAACAGGCGGCCGCTGTACAGCACTTCCAGGAACCCCTCGAGGTTGCCCATAACGGCCACGAGGATGGCGCCGAGCAGACCCCAGGCAATGGGCTTCCGGTGCCGGTCCACGGTTCCCGCCCCGGCACTGCGCACCAGCTCGTAGACCAGGCCAAAGGCGCCCGTGCACGTCAGGGCAAAGAGGGAGGCAAGCCCTACGTTGAACGTGAGATGGGCGGCAAACCCGGCCAGACGCGTGAGGGCGGCCATCATGACGTAGCCGAAATAGTAGTAGCTGATGCCATAACCGGCCAGCCAGGCGTCGTGGGGTGGAAAGTACTCGCTGCGGCCGATGGCGTTGAGGTACATGATCTCCATGAACTTTTCGCCGCCGGCGGTCATTAGCTCCGGAGAGTAGGCGCGCAGGACCGACCACAACGCCAAGCCGCCGGCAAAAAGCAGCTCGACGGCAACCACCAGGCGCAGATTGGAGCGTACCCAGGCCAGTAGCCCGAGGTCCTCCTCACCCTCTGGGCCGCGGCGCCGGCGCAGATAGTACACGGCGGAAACGGTGGCGACCAGGGCGATTGACAGCAGTGCCCCTCCTGTGCTGTTGCGCAGCACACCCAGCGAGCCGCCAAGCCACAAGACATAACTGCTCAGCAACAGGCCCAGCGGCCGGGCAAAGGCATAGCCCCGGCCGGGCAGCCGCGCAAAAAAGCGATGGGTGAGAGGCAGAGCCGCCAAACCCATCACTTGCAGCCAGAGCCACCAGGCGACGACAACGATCATCCTGTTTCCCAAGATTCGCAATCTCGGACCGGGCAGCGCTGCACGGCCGTCCTGCGCCGCGCTGCTCGAGCCCGTTCAGTCCACCGGAGTGGGGACCTTGACCGAAGGCACCGGAGCGGGGACCATGTGCACCGAGCGGGCGACGGCCAACAACTCCTCTTCGGGCAGGTCCGGTGCCGAAAGCGCCAGCACCAAGTCGCCCTGCTCCCAAACGATCTCTTGCCAGGCGTCGCCGACACGCAGCAAGACGCCCGGCTGGCCGTTGATCCGCAGGTCCTGCACCTTTTCTACCGACGTCGTCTCGAGGTTCAACCGCGAAATGCTGGCCTCCTCGCCGAGCATGATGGGATAGACGCGCAGCGTAAGATCCCCATAGTCCACGTCGACAAAGACCGGCTGCGGGACCCATTCTGGTAGATCGGGATAGGTGTAGCTGTACACAGCCTGGAGCCGGTGACCCTCCGGCAGGTAGGCCGGCTGCGGCAGGGCGAAGGGCAGCCGCTCCTGGGCTTCCTCCATGGTCCACGTTTCACGGGTCGCCGTCTGCCCGGCGGGCACCGGGGTGCCGGTCTGCGAAATCTGTACCTGGGTACGTCCCAGGTGAACGGTGGCCAGAAAACTGGCCACGGCCGTCTGGCCCACCGGCGTCAACAGGAAGGCCACGACGAGCGTGGCGGCGAGGGCGGCTGCCGCCAACCGCCAGCGGGGAACCGGACGGCCACGCGTCCGAGCTCCCACGACGCGCTCCCGCGCGGGCAGCAGCGCCGGGTTGGCCGGTCCCAGCAGGGCCGGTAGGCGCGCCACCCGCAGGGCGGTGGGCAACAGTGCCTCTTCCTCCGGCTGCAGGCCGCCGGGGCGCGCGGCCGGGTCGGCCATCAGCTCATCCAGGGCCGCTGCCAGGCGCGCGGCCCGCTCTTGCTCAGCTCGTCTCTCGTTCATCTCCCACACGTGCAGGACAGCCTGTGGCCTGTCCACCGGCGGGCCACCGCGTGGAGCCCGCCCTCAAAGGTCATTCTTCCAGCTCGGCACGGAGCTTTTGCAGCGCCCGAAACACCAGGACGGCCACGTGGCCGGGCTGTAGGCCCATGATCTGGGCGATGTCTGTGTTTCCCAACCCGGCGCCGAACTTGAGCCGGACGATCTCTTGCTCCCGCTCCGGAAGTGTGGCGATGGCTGCCCGCAGGCGGCGCACCTCTTCACTGCGCACCGCGGCTTCCTCAGGCGAGGGCACCCCCTCGGCTGCCTGGTTGGAGGCCCACTCCAGGGGCAGCGTCGGCCGGTGCCGCCGGTAATGCCCCGCCACCACGTTGTGAGCAATGCGAAACAGCCAGGCTCCAAAAGCCTCGCGCCTGCGCAGCGTGTGCTGCTTGGCGACCGCCCGCTCAAAGACGGTGGCGGTCAGATCCTCGGCCAGGCTTTCGCCGTCTACGCGCAGCCGGACATAGTTCAGGATGCGGGGCAGGTATTCACGATAGAGATCGGCGATCTCTTCGGCTGAAGGCACCGCACCGGAGACCTTTGCCTGGCTCACGGGTACGCATTTCTCCATCATTAAGATGCACGGCCAGGCCGAGCATTACAGGCATGGGTAGGCTATCAGCGCCAAACCTGCCAAGGCGGTCGGACCATGGGCGCTAACGCCCGAGGAGAACCTCGTAAATGGTCACCCCTTCGTTACGAAACACTGCCTGGAGGGTACCCTCGCGCGCCATACGCTCGAATTTGGCCAGGCCGCGCTCGTCGTAATACACTTGCTCGAGAGGGCCGACGACGATATAGCGCACGCCATACTTCTGCAGCAGCTCCTCGGCAACCATCGTGCCCGGCACGTTGTAGATGGTCGCCACGTCCTCGGCCCGGTCCCAGATGGCCTGCTGATCGGCAGCCGCCCGTTGTTGTCGCTGGTGCCAGTTCCAGCCGAGGACGGTAGGCAACCCGGTGTTGATGGCGTATCGCGCGCCCCAGCGATACTCGGGCGTGTGTCCCTCGAGGATCGTGGGCGAGCCGACGACGTTATCCAGGAGCCAGGCGATGGCCTCCCGGTCCCACTTCAGGTCGTAACGCACGCCGCCTTCGTGGCCCCACTCCGCGCCCACCGGGTCCCAATAGTTGGCGGTCTCCATGTACTCCCAACCGTCCAATCCCGGCGGCTGGTCTGCGTGCCAGCGGTCCCGTACTTTGGCCGAGGTGGCGAGCGGCGGGTAAAGGGCGGCGAACGAGATCAGGGCCACCAGAACTGCCACCCACAACGCGCGGGCTGTGCTCCTGGCACTACCTGGCCGGCTTGCCATGAGTGCCGCTTCAGCGACGGCCTGTCCGGAGCCTGGCTCGGGGCTCTGAGCGGGCGTGCCTCGGGCCACGGTGCCCCACCGGCGCAGGCGCGGGATCATCCAGCCTACGGCCGCGGCGGCCGCCACCCCCCACATGAGCCACACCTGCAGGTAGAACTTGAAGACAGTGTTCATGCGCCCGATGTCGCCCTCGAGAACCAGCACTTCGACCCCCAGGCTCATGGCCAGGCCCAGCAGAACCAGCCAGGCCCACAGCCGTTCGGCAGGCAGAACGTCGCCCCTGCGGCCAGGGCGGAAGAGCAACAACAATCCGAGGATGCCCAGGGGCAGCCCCAGAGCCATGACTGCCAGGCCGCGATAGGCATAGCTGCCGCTTTCTGCCACGAGAGGGTCGGCCCGCGTAAACGAGATGATGCCGGGAACCAGGAAAAACAGGGCCAACAGCAGAAGCAGGCCGATGGCCAGCCAGGTCAGTGGGCCGACCGGCAGCCCTCGGGCGTCGGCAAGGCGCGCGGCGCGGCGCAGGCGCCGGCCTTGCCCGGCGTAGCGCAGGCTGAGGCCCAGCCTATGCAAGATGGGCACCCGCCGCCACTCGCTCACCGTTCGGGCCAGCAGATAGCTGGCAATGCAGAACAGGAACAGGCCGTGGACCACCAGGTAGGCCGGCAGCGGCGTCCGCGTCCCGTTCCAGAGGGCCAGGCTGTTGTAGAACGAGCCATAGTTTGCCCAGAAGGGCCAATAAAGCAGCCACCAGGACAGCGCAAAGAGGACCAGGAACTGGCCGGCGGCGAGGACCAGCGCGATACTGGCTCCGTGCGTTGGCAGCCTCCGCGCCTGTTGCACCGCAGCGATGGCCAGGG
>JBFYTF010000492.1:0-3912 GCA_041300865.1 Anaerolineae bacterium | reverse complement strand
ACATCAACGAGCTCAAGGTGCAGCAGTCAGCGCTGGAGGCCGAGGCCAAGGCTGTCATGGCTGAGAAGGGCATCGAGATCGACTACCAGTTCGGCACCATGATCGAGATCCCGCGCGCGGCCCTGACTGCGGGCGAGATCGCCGAGATGGCACAGTTCTTCTCCTTCGGCACCAACGACCTGACCCAGATGACCTTCGGCATCTCGCGCGACGACGCGGAGAAGGGCTTCCTGCTGGAGTACATCGACAAGAAGATCCTGCCGGAGAACCCCTTCGCCACCATCGACGAGGCCGGTGTGGGCGCGCTGATGGACATGGCCGTCAAGGCCGGCCGCGCCACCCGCCCCGACCTGGAGGTGGGCATCTGCGGCGAGCACGGCGGCGATCCGCAGTCCATCGACCTGTGCCACCGGCTGGGTCTGAACTACGTGTCCTGCTCCCCCTTCCGCGTGCCCATCGCCCGCCTGGCCGCGGCCCATGCGGCGCTGAAGCACAACAAGTAAGCTGAAACCTGAGTAACGAAAAAGACCCTTCGAGGCTAATGCCCGAAGGGTCTTTTTTGTGCGGACACCGGAGCTACACAGAGTTCACGGAGGAGACACAGAGGGCGCGGAGAAGAGACCTGAGACTTCCCTTCTTCTCTGTGTGTCCTCTGTGTCCCGGTCTTACTTGTCCAATCGGAAGCGGTGGATGCCATCCTTGAGAAGTGGTACGTTGAAGTTGAGCAGTAGGCCCAGAGGGCAGCCAGATAGCTTGAGATAGGTCAACACTTGCGCCTCATGGACGGGCATGACGTTCTCCACGGCTTTGATCTCCACCACGATCAGTCCCTCTACTAACAGGTCGATGCGGTAGCCGATCTCCAGGCCGACATCCTTGTACACCAGCGGCAAGCCCTTTTGCCGCTCAACCCTCAATCCCAATTGCTCCAACTCATAGAGAAGACATAGTTCGTAGGCCGACTCCAACAGACCGGGCCCAAGATAGCGGTGCACCTCAATGGCGGCGCCGATAATCATCGCGGTCAGCCGGTTTAAGTAAGCTACGTCGATGTTGCGGGAAGCCATGCTCCACCTCCTTGGCTATCAGATAGTTCCTTCCGGACATCGTGCCGGGTATGAATGGTCTTCCGGAGCTACACAGAGTTCACGGTGGAGACGCAGAGTACGCGGAGAAGAGACCTGAGACTTCCCTTCTTCTCTGTGCTCTCTGTGTCTCCTCTGCGTCCTCTGTGTCCCTTCCGGAGCTACACAGAGTTCACGGAGGAGACACAGAGTGCGCAGAGAAGAGGTCTGAGACTCTCCCCTTCTTCTCTGTGCTCTCTGTGTGTCCTCTGCGTCCTCTGTGTAGCTCCGGATCACTCCTCGCGCGGCAGGTTCTCCTGGGGAACCTCAGGCGCCGGGGCGGATTCGGCCACAGCGACCACAGGCGGGGCGGCGACAGGCTCCGGGGAGGGTGCCGCCTCGATGGCCGTGCTGCCACCCGAATGCAACTGACTCCACTGATAACGGATCACAACCACCTGCGAGTAGACCAGCCACAGCATCAACAGGACAATGGCCACCAGACCCAGGTTGTAATACAGCAGCAACCGGGACTCGGTCTCGTCCATCTCCACCTGGAAGGCGTCGATGTCGCTCTGCACCTCGTCCACCGCCGCTTCGGCCTCGGCCAGCCGCGTGTCGACGCGCGTCGTGATGCCGGTCAGTGTGCCGACCGCCTCCTGCGTCAACTGGTTCTTACCCTCGACAACCGAGGCCCTAAGCGTGTCGTCCAGTTGGCGCACGTCGGCTGCGGTCTGCTCCATCTCGTTGAAAGCCTGGTCCAGTCGCGCCAGCCGCGGCGCCCGCTGCTCCATGCCGGGGATAGAGGATGTTATCGAGACGACATTGCTGACGGTCGTCAACGCATCGCGCACCGGGGCCAGGGCCTGCCGGATGTTTTCCACCGTCGGCGACAGCCGGGTCTGCAGCCGCGTGCTCAAAGCCGTCAACACGGGGCTGTTCTCCTGCAGGTTGGCGCCCACCGTGTTGATGGTCTCCTCGGCCTGCTGCACCTCGGTCCGGCCGTCCTTGACCAGGGTGTCGACGCGGTTGACGCCGGCCTCGGCGACGCCTACGCCGGTATCGATGACCGAAAACGTCTTGGTGGTCACGGTGGTGGCGATGCTATGGAGTCGCCAGCCGCCATAGATGCCGGCCACGCTGATGACAATGACCAGCACGGCGATGAAAATGGCCAGCCAGCGCAAGATCTTCTTGCCAGTGCTCATAAGAACCTCTCCTTGTGTGGTGAATAATGATGGTGACGACAGGCATCCGGCCAGGCCGGCGCCTACAGGTTTCCCTGCGGCAGGCGGCCAGCCGTGAGATCGGCGACCTGCCCGGGGTTGAACGGCGGATCGAACAAATGTGAGTCCAGGTGATAGGCCCGGAACAGATCGGCGATGAAGTGCATCCGGTCGGGCAGGCGGCCCCAGTCCTCTGCGCCGGTCTCCAGGGGGCTGTCAGGCGTGGGATCGACCTGCCCCAGGAGCGCCGCCAGCTCTGGCAGCTCAACAGTGCTCAGCAAGTCGGGAAAGCCGCCCGGCAGGTCATGCCCCAACTGCAACGTCTGTCCATCGGGCATGGCCAGCGTCATCATGCGCTCGGTGACCACCAGCCGCGCCACGCGCATCACCTCGCCGGCCAGGTCATCGCGCGCCTGGAGCAATGGCCGCACCCGCCCAGCCAGGCCGGCCAGCACGTAGCGCAGCCGCGCTGCTGGGTTGGGGAACAACTCCTCCACCAGCCGGCGGCGCAGCAGCCGCGGGTCGTAGATCGGCGCGTTCATGGCCTCGACGATCTGCGGCTGCAAGCGGGTCTGCTCGTGAAAGCCGATCTCCAGGTTGGCCAGCAACATCCACTGCGCCCTGGCCCGCTCGTCGCCTGCGGTCCAGGCCCGGTGGTAGTGCCTGAAGGCCTGGCGCAGATAGCGCTGGCCATCGGGCGGCCCACCGGGCTGCAAGTCCTGGCAAAACGCCGCCAGCTTGCCATCGTCCGGTTGACCGTCGCCGAATTGGGCAAGGAAGCGGGCGAAGTGGTAGCCGATCTCCTCGAACACCTCGCGGTTGCCGCGCGCCACGGCATCGGCAGTGTGCTCAAAAGCGGAGGCCGGGCTCAGCGCCTGCCACAGCGCCTCGACCGCGCCGGTCACACTGCGTCCTTCCTGGCCGGCGATATCCCGGCTTGCTGCAGCCATCGCCTGGGCCGCCTCGTTGGCATCCGATGAGCCGCGCAGGCGGCGTTGCAGGGCTCGCTGCAAGTCCTCCTTGCGGATGCTTTGTCCAGCCTGCTTCGAGGCCCACGTGGCCACGGCGCACCAGTTCGCGCCGGGACCGGTCAGGCCAGCCATGGCGACAGCCAGCTCATGGTAGCACTGGGTGATCTGCAAGTTGCGCAGCACCGGATCGGCAATTGCCGTGATGCGCTCAACGTCGGCGACGGTGGGGATGGAACTACTCAAGGCGCTTGCACCAGGCGAATGACCTGCGGCGAGCGGCCCGGCACGCGCTCGATCACCCCGCGCGCCTCCAGGTCCAGCTTGACCGAGATGGTGTACCAAATGCGTTCGCCCATCCTTCATCTCCAGTGCCAGTCATGGTCTACTTGAGACATCTGTTGCAGTCTGTGAGAGATTATAGCGCAAGTCCTTGTACCTGCCAATCGTTGGTGCAGATTGACACTGGTGTGTGGCCTGCCAGATCAGAGTGGATTGACTTTTGGGCACGGCTATGGCATGATCTGGCTGTAGCTGCTGGCCTTGCTGCGGCGCTTCATGTCTTGCGCTTCACGCGCGGAGGTTCTTCATGGCCGATTTCGACCGCTTTGCCCGCTTCTATGATTTGGACTACGAGCCCTTCCAGGACGACGT
>JBFYTF010000478.1:0-5204 GCA_041300865.1 Anaerolineae bacterium | reverse complement strand
GCCGGCCCTGCCGTCGCCAAGCAGAGCGTCATCCGCGATACGGCCGGCAACCCCGTGAACGGCGTCGTGGTTCAGGCCAACTGCTACGACAACATCTTTGACTCTCATCCCTCGGGCACTCCGGGCGAGTACGAGCCTGGTCACTATGACTTCTCATTCGGCCAGAGCAAGCCCCAGGATTGGGTCTGTACTTTCCGCGTCCTGACCGTGAACGGCCAGCCGGTCAACTCCGAGGTGACCAGCATCCATTTCGATGTCAACGACTGCCGCCCCGAAGGGCCGGGCCACCAGGTGGCGATCCTGAACTGGACCAAGAACTGGTAAAGCGCTACTCCTGGACGGCAACCGGTACAAGGAACGGCTCCAGCTCGCCGCCATCCGGCGCTAGCGGCTGGACCTGGAGCTGATAGCGCCCCGCCGGCGCGCTGCCGGGCAGCGGCAGGTCGAACTGTCCTCGCCACACGTCCCCCACCTGCCACAGGCTCGTCGGGTAGGCCCCGGCCGGCGCGGCGGTGACGCTCGCCACGGGCCGGCCGGCCGGGTCGACGAGCCGCAGGGCGACCTGCCAATCGCCGCCGGGCGGTGCCTGGGCCTGCCAATACAGGTTGACGTGCAGCACGTCGCCTGGGTGCAGCGGCGCCTGCGGCTCGTGGGCAAAGCCCAGACGGTGGACGTCGTAGCCCAGCAGCAGCAACGGGCCAAAGCCGGCCCCGGCTTCCTGTTCCATGCTCAGCGCCGCCGCCGGCGCGGGGGCCGAAGGGCGCTCGACCACGATAGGCTCCAGCCACACCTGGCCCTCGCCGCCGGGCGCCAACAGGCGCCGGCCCGTCTCGCCGTCGTACAGGCCCACCTCGACGCGGTAGCTGCCCGGCGGCGTGGCCGGATGAATGGGCAGGCCATAGTTGTCGCGAACCACCTGGCCGGGCTCCCATAGGGTCGTCGGCAGGGCGCCGCCTCCCGGCTCCGAGTCGCGCTGGCCGACCACGTGGCTCGCCTCATCCAGCAGGTGGACAAAGACCTTGTAGCGCCGGTCGAGGACCTCTGCAGCCTGCCAGAAGAGGGTGATCTGGGCAATGTCGCCCGCACTCACGCGGCTGCTGAGCTGGCTGTAGCCCAGGAGCGTCACGCTCTGGCCCGTCTCGGGGTCCTCGAGGGGCACATCTAGCTCGCGGGCCGGCGCCTGTTGGCCTGCCGCCGGCACGGCGTAGGCGGCCAGGCGCACGTTGCCGTACCACGAATCGAGGGCCTTGTAGGCATGCTCCTCGAGCCAGCCCTCGACCAGGCGCCCGGGATCGCTCTCGCCGGTTGCCCACAGCAGGGCGAACACCCGGCCGCCGGGGCGGGCCAGTGCCGCCAGCGCCGCCTCGGTGGCTGCCGGGTCCGCAGGGCGGTCCTGGGGCAATGGGTAGACGGGCAGGTCGCCGTCGTAATAGTAAGCGAAAACCTCCTGTTGGCCCGGAGCGTTGAGCACCACAGCATCGCCCGGCCGGCCCACGGCCTCGAGGTAGGCGGCCATGCTCCGGTAATCATCCCGGGCGTAGGCCGGATCGGTGTAATAGTTCCGCAGGCCGTAGAGGGCTGCGGAGACGACCAGCAGCCCCACGAGGGTGGCCAGGACCCGCTCGCCCGCGCGCCGGACCAGGCCTGTGCCACCGAGCAGCCGCCCGACCAGGAGACAGTAGGCCGGGCTGACGACGATGAGGAACTTCAAGTACGCCTCTTTGTACAGTCCCAGGGCCAGGATGAGGGCGACAGGCACCACCAGCCAGACCACGGGCGCTGCCCCGGCAACCGCAGGCTCCAGCCGGCCAGAGCGGCGAGGAAAATAGACGAGCAGGAGGAGGAGCAGGAGCCAGCTCGCGTCGTGCCAGGGAGCGGCCGCCGGGCCCGTGGCCAGGATCTGCGTGACACGCGCCAGGGCCGGCAGCAGCTGGACGGGCTCATCGACGCCCGGCCAGGTGCCCAGCTGGCGGTAAGCCACCGGCAGCCAGGGGGCATAGAGCAGCAGGACGCCGGCCTGCAGCGCCAGCCACAGCCCCACGCGCTGCCACGTCTCGCCTCTGCCGCCGCCCAGGCGAAGGGCAAAGGCCAGGAGGACGACGAGGTTGGCCGCGACGAGGACCAGGGGGAAGGCATAGTGGGTGTAGAGGCCGGCGGCAGCGGCGAACACGTAGACCAGGCCCCAGGCCAGGGAACGCTCCCCCGGCCGGGTGGCCAACCAGCGCAGGGCGGCGTAGAAAGCCAGGGCAGCCCACAAGGCCAGGAGGGTATACATGCGCGCTTCCTGGGCATAGACCACCAGGAAGGGGCTGATGGCTGCGACGGCTGCGGCCGCGGGCGCCACGCTGCGTGGGCCGGCGCCGGCAGGCTGGAGCACGCGTCCCAGGCTGTAGACCAAGGCCACGAGCGCTACACCCAGCAGGGCCGACAGGGATCGAACCGAGAACTCGCTGCTGCCGGTGAGGCGCTGCCAGCCGGCCAGCAACCAGTAATAGAGGGGCGGGTGGATGTCGCCGGCCGCGTCGCGGGCAATGGTCGCCAGGTCTCGCTCCGCCACGGCGACGCTCGTGCCCTCGTCGTTCCACAGGCTCTGGGCGTCGATGGCGTGCAGGCGCAGGCCGAGGGCCAGCAGCAGGATGGCGAGGGGCAGCATCGCCCCCAGGAGTGCCGGCAGGGAGCCACGCCGGGCGCTCATGGCGCGACGCACACCATGCGCGTCTCGGCGACGACGGCGCGCCGGGCGCGCGTCATCCCCGTCACCTGCCCCGCTCGTACCAGCGGCGGCGCCGGCCGAGGCCGCCGAAGAGCGCGGCGGCAGCCAGCACCAGGAGCAGGACCACGGCCCCGGCAGCGATCCAGGGCAGGGCGGAGCGGCGCTGCTCGACGGTCAAGCTGTCGACGGCGGGGCGCGTGCCGGGCAGCGGGCGAAGGACGGCGCTGTGCCGGCCCTGAGCCAGCCCCTCCGCCAGCGGGATCTCGGCCAGGCCGGGCTGCGCGAGCACCGCCTCCTCCAGCCCGCCGTCGATGCTCACGGCCCAGCCCTCGTCCGGGCCCACGCTGGGACCCGGCCGGAGGCGGAGATCCGTGCCGTCAAAGGCAAAGGACAGGCTCGACGCCTCGCCGGAGGCGTAGCGATAGCCGCCCAGCTCGGCTTCCGGGTCGGCCTGCGCCTCCCAGCCGCCGGCATAATCCAGCGCCCAGTGATCCTCCTGGTGCACGCCGGGATAGACGACCCGCGCCTCGTCACTGCCCATGTATGCGGCCAGGGCATCGTAGACCGGCATGGGGCTGAAGTCGGGCTCCACCAGGCGGAAATAGTACATTGCCTGGTCCGCCTCCGAGTCGGTGGCACGCTTGAAGAACCAGGTCGTCACCACCCCAAGCCACGGCCATTCCTGCTGCGCCCGCCGGTAGGCCTCGACCGCATAGCGCGCCTGCTGCTCCAGGCTCACGTCGCCAAACGGCTTGTCGGCGAGATCGTCCGGCGGCGCGTTCCAGTTCATCTCGGTGATCCAGATCGGCTTGTGGGCGTCGCCGTTGGCGACCATGAGCTCGCGCAGGTAGAGGGGCCGCGAGAAGTTGAGGACCCGTGCCCGCATCCGCCGGTCCGGCGGCCCCGACCAGAGGCCGTAGCCCTGCATGGCCAGGACGTCAAAGTAATCGCCCGCCCCGGCGTCGTACATGCGTTGCAGGAAGATAAAGTCGTTCAGGTCGCGGGGGCCAAGGGGGATCGTCTGCGCCAGGGCCCCCGAGAGGACCACGCACTCCGGGCAGGCGGCCTTGATGCGGGTGTAGCAGACTTTCAGCAGCTCGGTATACTCCTCGGGGCTGACAGCCGCTTCGCCCCACTCGGGGTAAATGTTTGGCTCGTTCCACACCTGGTAGGTGTGGATGCGTCCCCGGTAGCGGCGGGCGACCGTGTCGCAAAAGTCGCCGTAATCCTCCAGGTTGTCGGGGGGCGCAAAGGAGCCGGCCTCATCGCCCGCTGCCCGGCTCCAGGCCGGGGGGTTGCTGAGGCGGACCATCAGCTCCAGGCCGTACTCCACGGCCAGGTCGACAATGTGGTCATACTTTTCCCAGGCGGAGCGGGCCGGCTCGTGGCGCCGGTCCGTGAAGTCGCCCTTGGCGTGGATCTCGATGTCTTCCCACGGAAACTCCTGGCGTAGCCAGTGAAAACCGGCAGCGGCGATCATCTGCACTGCCCGCTCGCGCTTTTCGGGCTCGACCTCCTGCTCCAGAAAGACGTTCACGCCAAAGGGGTTAGCGCCGGCGTTGGCCACCGGGACGAAATCGGCAGTCTCGGGCTGAGGCCGCGTCACGTTCCCCAGCCATTCGAGCGTGCCGCGCACCTGCCCAGGCAGGGTCTCCTCGCCCGTCACACTGTAGAGCCACTCTCCCCACACCGGCCGGGTGACCAGCAGGACCGCACCGGCCACGACGGCGGCCAGCGCCAGGCCCAGCAACAGGCCCGGCCAGGAGCTCCCCGAGCGCCTAGCGCCCACGTTCCCCCGCTCCTGTCGCGCCCTGCGGCGGGCTCGAAGGGCCGGCCTCGAGCCGCAGCTCGAAAATCCAGAGCTCGCCTCCCCAGTCACCACGCAGCCCATAGCCCGCCGCCGCAAACGCGTCGCGCAGCCAGGGAACATCGGGCAGCATCGTTCGCACGACGCCGGCACCGGCTTCGGCTGCCTGGGCGCGGATGGCCAGGGCCAGGGCCTGCACCGCTCCGGGCTCGCCGTCGGCGATCCCCACCCACAGCTCGTCGTCGTCAGGGTGATGGTGAACCGTGGCCACGGCCGCCAGGGACCCATTGGGCCCCAACTCGGCGACAACCTCACTCCGGTCCAGCATGGCCGCCAGCTGCTCCGCGGAAAGGTCCTGCCAGGCCCAGTCGCGGCTGTAGAGGCCGGCCGAGGCGGCCAGCACGGGGCTCTGTTGCCAGAAGCGCACCACACGGTCAGCGTCCTGCGGCCCCAGGATGGCCGGCCGCCGCCCGCCGGGCAGGACCTCCACAGCGCGCAGCAGCCCCAGGGTCACGCGCTCCATGCCCACGTGGGCGGCCATCCTGTGCACCGGGGTGTTGTAGTCGCCGGTGCTGAGGCGCACCACGCGCGCGCCCCACTCCCGGGCGTAGGCCAGGTTCCAGTCCAGGCAGCGCCGGGCGATGCCCCGGCCCCGGAAGTCCGGGTCGACGCGCATGCCCTCTA
>JBFYTF010000688.1:0-4588 GCA_041300865.1 Anaerolineae bacterium | reverse complement strand
TCCTCGATGGGGCCGCTGGCCACCAGCTTGCCCTTGACGAGGATGGCCGCCATGTCGCTCACGCGCTGCACGTCGTCCAGGATGTGGGTGCAGTAGAAAATGGTGGTGTGCTTGCGCAACCGCTCCATTACTTCCAGGACGTCGCGCCGGCCCATGGGGTCCAGGGATGCCGCGGGCTCGTCCAGGATGAGCAGGTCGGGGTAGTTGACCTGCGCCTGGGCGATGCCCAGCCGCTGGCGCTCGCCGCCGGAAAAGCCCTTGATGGGCCGGTCGGCCTTGTCGTCGAGGCCCACCAGCTCCAGGGTCTGCGCCACCCGCTTCTCGACCTCGTCCTTTGGGCCCTTGAAAAAGAACCGGGCGGCGTAGCGCAGCGTCTCGCGCGCCGTCATGTGCTCGTAGTAGCGTGGGTCCTGGGGAAGGTAGCCCAACCGGGAGCGGATGGCCACCGAGTCGCGGCCGATGTCCAGTCCGAAGACGCGGGCCGTGCCGGCCGTGGGATAGATCAAGCCCAGCAAGAGCTTGATGGTCGTGGTCTTGCCCGAACCGTTGGGTCCCAGAAAGGCAAAAATCGAGTTTGGGGGAACCTTCAGGTCCAGGGCCTGGAGGGCGTTCACACCCTTGAACGACTTGGTCAGACCTTGCGTTTCGATCACCCAGTCCACTGTACACCTCCTGCAGGATACCTTCTGCCATCGTGATGCATGGTGCCGCAGGCTCAGGATACCATGCTCCTGCCGCGGGGGCATCGCGCAAATTCGGGGAGTTGGACTAGCAAAAAGGGACCGCGTCTTGTCGCGGTCCCGCGGTACGTTTGCGGTAGGGAATCCACATTTGTGGTAGGTGCGCGCGCGGCGGTTATCCTCCGGTGAACTTGACGCGGTAGCCCGCCTGCTGGAGGGCTTCGGCCACTTTGTCGCGGTGGTCGCCCTGGATCTCGATGGCCCCGTCCTTGACGGTGCCGCCCGTACCGCAGGCCTGCCGCAGCTGCTTGCCCAGGGCTTTGAGGTCATCCGGCGCCAGGCGCAGGTTGTAGACCACGGTCACGGTCTTGCCGCCGCGCCCCTTCTTCTCGCGGCGGATGTGGGCCTCTTGCTGGGCTGATGGTAGGCTGCGCCTTGTCGGTGTCATGGTTCATTTTCCTCGATGCCTTGCCTGCATGCCCCGAATTTGAGGAGCTGTGGCCCGTGCGCACACGCAGCCGGCCTCGTCTTCCAGGTAGTGATTCACAGGGTGATCAGCACGATCGCCGCCAGGGCGGCAGCCACGCCCAGCCACTGGCGCCCGGCCAGCCGCTCGTGCAGCACGATCCACGCCAACAACACCGTGGCCGCCGGATAGAGCGACGAGAGGACCGCCGACACGTCCAGCCGGCCAGCCCGGGTCGCGAGCGCGTAAAAGGCGTTGCCACCCGCGTCCATGACGCTGGCCAGGGCGACGATGGGCCACTGGGCGGGCGGCGGCACCGCGCGCCGGCGGGTGGTGACGGCGACCGAGAGCACGATCACCAGCGACGCGGCACGCGACATGGCCAGCGGCCACAACACCGATCCCGGGTCGGCCGTAGTCGAGCGGTCGATCAAGATCAAGAACAGCCCAAAGCCAATCCCGGCCAGCACCGGCAGCCCGAGGTCGTGCACCCGGAGCCGGGCGTTTTCGTCGCCACGGGCCACGAGCCACACCGCGACCAGGGCCAGCGCAAAGCCGGCGAGCTGCGACGGTGCCGGCAGCCCCTCGAACCCGGCCGCGGCCAGCACCGGCAGGGCCGCAGTGGCCACGGCTGCCACGGGGGCCACCGCGCCCATGCGGCCGGTGGCCAGCCCCTGGTACAGGGCCAGCAGTCCGATGGTGCCGCAGATCCCGGCGGCCGCCCCGTAGCCGAGCACGCCGCCAGCCGGCAGCGACTCGCCCATGAGCAGCGCTAGGCCACCCAGAAGCGCCGTGCCCAGCAGCGTCGAGGCAGACACGACACCGTAAACAGCCGTCCGCCGGCTGGCGAGTCCGCCGCTGAAATCGGCGGTGCCCCAGCAAGCCGCCGAGGCAAGGCCATAGAGAACCGCCAGCACATCGTTGCCCATGAGGCGATTATAACTCAAAGAGAATCAGAAGTTCCGTCACCGCCTCCGAGATCTGGCTACAGAGGAGATGGGCCACACAGCGATCCCCACGATTGCAATAGAGTGCGGTCATCGATAGTTGTCTACGATCCGCTCCATCTCTTCGAACTTGCTCTCGATGTCTGCGACCATCTTGAGCTGAGTCCGGCACCTGTCGAGATTGTGGCCCTCCCTGTGCGTGCGGAAGTAGACGTCACCCTGCAGATGGTCGGTCAGAAAGCGCATGCCGCACTCCAGCGTCATGAGCTTGGCCGAAAAGGACAGGTGATCCACTTCTTGGGGCGTCAAAAAATCGCGAGCCGAAGCGAGGAAGCCGCGGACAAGCTGCTCGTAGATTCTCAGGTCGATGCAGACCTTGGCCAGGTCGCGTTCGTCCTCGGCAGCCGGATTGGCAGCGTAGCGCACTGCGTCACCAAAGTCGTACAGCGATGACCCGGGCATGATGGTGTCGAGGTCGAGGACACAGACGCTTTCCCCAGTTTCGTCGTTGATCATGACGTTGCTGAGCTTGGTGTCATTGTGCGTGACGCGCGAGGGCAGCCTGCCCCCATCGAGCATGTCGAGCAGGACCGGCGTGTCGCCCACGCGTCTCAGCACGCCGTCGATCTCGGCGCGGACGGCCTGAGCGCGATTCCTGGCATCTCGTTCGACGGCCTGGACAAACGCGTCAAAGCGCCTCCGCGTGTCGTGAAACCCTGGTATGGTCTCGACGAGCTGCTCGGCAGGGAAATCGGCGAGTAGCCCCTGGAAGTTGCCAAACGCCCACGCTGCATTGTAGATGTGCTCCAAACTCTCGGCCACCTCGTAGGTCCGCGCGCCCTCGATAAAGACATAGGCGCGCCAGAACTCGCCCTGCGGCGACCTGTAGTAGGTCTTGTCCTCCGCGGTGGGGACGAGAGTCAGCGTCCCGCGGTCTGGGTTGCCGCCGGCCGCCGCGATCTTGAGCCGGAGGTGAGCTGTCACGGCGGCGATGTTTTGCATCAGCCCGTCGATGTCCTGGAAGACGTAGGAATTGATGCGCTGCAAGATGTAGCGGTGTACCTGGCCGCTGTGCTTCCGGAAGCAGGCCGCGTAGGTGTCGTTGATGTGGCCCAATCCACAAAGCTGGGCGTGGCAGAACTCGCCCTCGAAGCAAAAGTGCGGAACCAGCTCGGCAAAGTCGGGCTCGGGCCTCGGCATCGGCTACTTCCACAGCTTTTCGGGATAGAACCCCTGCCTGACCAGCTCGCGAATGTGCCGCTCGACCGCCGGCTTGTCGGCGCGATAGGTCATACCCACCCACCGCTCGCCCGTGGGCAGGAACTTGACCTGTGCCTTCCCGGACCGAAGCAGCTCGTTGACCGCCTCGGGAAGAAAGAACTCGGCCTCGTCGAGGTTGCCGGCCTCGCGCAGGAAGCGTTCGAACAAGGTTTGGAGCTCGTCAAAGATGCTGAGGGTAAAGCCCCACATGTTCATGGAGACGGGGGTGTCCAGCGGCAGAGGAAACCAGGTTGCACCGCCGTCTGTCGTGTACCTGGCTGCGTTCCCGTGCCTTTCCAGGCGGGTGCGCTCCTTGACCTCGCGCAGGTATCCGGCATCGTCTACGGAGCAGATGCCGCGCGCCACGTGTCCGTGTGCCGAAAGGGTGTTTCCCAGGGCGTAACCGACCATGCAGTAGTCGTGCAGCCCATTGCCGTCCCCGGCCGCGACGAGAAAGTCATGCAAGGCCTGGAAAGAGGTCGGCCCATAGAAGTCGTCGGCGTTGATGACAGACAAAGGTCCGTCCACTGCATCCCTGCACAACAGCGTGGCTTGCCCGGTACCCCAGGGCTTAGTGCGGCCTGCCGGGACCTGGACGCCGTGCGGCACGGCGTTCAGTTTTTGGAAAACGTACTGCGTTGGGCACTGCCGTTCGATGGTATCGCCAATGGTTGTCCGGAAATCGGCCTCGATCGCCTCATTGATGACAAAGACGACCTGCCCAAAGCCGGATCGCAGGCCGTCATAGATGGAATAATCGAGAATGCGCTCGCCTCCCGGCCCGACAGGCTCGACCTGCTTCACGCCGCCGTAGCGGCGCCCGATGCCTGCGGCCAGCACAACCAGGTTCGGTTTGGTCATCTGTGCTCCTGAATGCGGTGGCGCGCCAGTGTTGCGTTGCACAGGCGGCGAGGGAACATCTCTGGCGCCTGACACTGACCGCTCGTCCTTGTGACGCCCGCATTATAGCATCGGCGCCCCGTTTGGGCAAACGCCCGCGGTCCGAGGTGCGCCTCTCCTGGTCAGGTGGGGCGCACCTGCCGTTGGGATCCTGTCGGTTTGGTCCAGCGGTGCCGCGTTGGCCTTTGTCTGCTCGCGCTGGAGACGCTGTTTGTGGGCGAGACGCAAGCCGTCGCGGCGCAACTGGCCCGGCACTTTGCCCAACCGGTGCAGCGGGGCCGGGCAGCCGAGGCCCGTGATCTGCTGGGGACCTGCGAGGCGTGGTTCACAGAAGG
>JBFYTF010000456.1:0-28267 GCA_041300865.1 Anaerolineae bacterium | reverse complement strand
GGCCTCGTGGGCTTTAGCTCCGAGACACTCGCCCAGGGCGACTGGGGACAAATGCTGGTGGCAGGGCGAAACTGGGTCGTTACCGGGCAGCCCTTTGTCTATTGGTATACCTATCTTCCCCTGAGCCTTGCCGTCGTGCTCTTTGCGGCTGGCTGGAACCTCATCGGCGATGGGCTGCGCGATGCCCTGGATCCCAGGCTGCAGTGAGAGCTACCCGGCTCGCCTCGAGTTGGACTGCAACGTCTATTTGTCAAGGGGCGAAGCGTTAAAGATGCGTTAAAGTGTTGAGGCGGGGCGAAGGGCGAGGTACGAGCTTAGCCCGAGGTCTCGTCGAAGGCGCGCTGGCGGGCCATCTCAACGGGCAGGCCGGGTTCCTGGATCAGGCAGCGCACCAGTGCCTGGCGCCGACATTCGCGGGTGTGGCTGTCGAGGGCAAAAGCAACCGCCTCACGGAGCTCCTGGGCGGTGCAAGGCTTGGGGACAAAGTCGACGGCGCCCAGATCCAGGGCCTGGCGGGCCCTCTCCGGTGCCCCCTGAGCAGTGATTACCAGGGCAGGCAACTGCTTGTTCGCATCGGCCAACGCCTGGAGAAAGGCCATGCCGTCCATACCCTCCAGTTGGAGGTCGATCACCAGCAGGTCAGGCAGCTCCTGTTCGAGGTATGCCAGGCCACCCTCGGCATCGGGCAGATCGGTTACTTTGTAGCCCGCTCGGGCGAGAACTTCGACGATGAAGAATCTAACCAGCGCATCGTCTTCGATTACCAATATCTTGGCTGCCATCCCGCTCACTCCTCGTGGTGAAGTCTGCTGTCATTGTAACACAGAGGGCCACTCTCTGCAAGCCCGGACTGCTCCCGCTTCGGCTGCTTCAAACCATCGCTGCCCGGACGGGAAGGGGTGACGCGCGACGAACAGGCCGGAGGTGGTGCCAGCCGCTAGCCGACGGCCTCGAGCAACGTGCTCTCCTGCCGTCGCTGCCGGCTCCGCTGCTCGCGGGCCGCCAGCCAGCGCGGCTCGTCCTCGAACTGGGCGTCGTTCAGGTGCCTGTAGAGCCCGTCGTTCGCCATCAGTTCCTCGTGGGCCCCCATTTCCACGACGCGCCCATCCTCGAGGACGACGATGGTGTCGGCGCTGCGGATGGTCGACAGGCGGTGGGCGATGATGATCGTCGTACGACCCACCATCAGCCGCTCGAGGGCCTGCTGGATCAACAGCTCGGTTTCCGTGTCCACCGAAGACGTCGCTTCGTCGAGGATCAGGACCGGCGCGTCCTTGAGCACCGCCCGGGCGATGGCCAGGCGCTGTCTCTGCCCGCCCGACAACTTGACGCCACGCTCCCCGATCATCGTGTCGTACCCCTGTGGCAGCTGGACAATAAACTCGTGTGCATTGGCTACTCGGGTCGCGGCGATCATCTCGGCTTCTGTGGCGTCGGGCCGGCCAAAGAGGACGTTTTCGCGCACGGTCCCATGAAAGAGAAACACATCCTGCAGGACGATGCTGATCTGACGGCGCAGGCTGGCCAGCGTCAGATCGCGGATGTCGCACCCGTCCAGGGCGATCTGGCCTTCACACACGTCATAAAAGCGGGGAATCAGCATGGCCAGCGTCGTCTTTCCCACGCCCGTCGGCCCCACCAGGGCGACGACAGATCCGGGTGCGATGTCGAGGTTGATATGCGACAGGACCTTCTCCCCCTCGGCATAGTGAAAGCCGACGTCGTCCAGTTTGAGCGCGCCCTGGGCCCGGCCGCTCAACTCGGAAGCTCCCGGCCGGTCGGCAACGTCCGGTTCCTCCTGCAGCAGCTCTGCCACCCGCTCCGAACCGGCCAGGGCCTGCTGCACGCTCTCCCACACCCCGCTCAGGGCGCGCACCGGCTGGTAGAGCATCTCCAGGTAGAGAAAGTAGGCGACCAGGTCTGCGAGGGGCAGGGTCTGGTTGAGCACCAACTGCCCGCCAAAGTATATGAGCACGATCGTGCCCAGCCCAGAAGCAAACTCGACAAAGGGGTGAAACACGGCCATCAGGCGCAGGGCGCGCAGCAGGGAATCGCGGTAGCGAACGATGCGACCCCAGATGTGCGTCGCCTCACTCTCTTCCCGCGTAAAAGCCTTGATTTCCCGGATGCCCGACAGGTTGTCGTTGAGGGCCGCGTTCAGCTCGCCCAGTTCTACCTGGCGCTGGCGAAAAGCCGGCCGCACGTAGCGACCGAACCCGCGCATGGCAAAGACGATGAGGGGGATAGGCACCATGCTCAGCAGGGCCAGCTGCCAGCTCATGCTGACCAGCACGGCCGTCACGCCGACGAGCATCAGGACGTTGACCAGGACGTCGGGAATGGCATGGGCGATGAGCTGCTCGATGAGATCCGAATCGTTGACCATGCGCGACATCAACTGGCCAGTCTGCCGGTTCTCATAGAAGCGAAGCGACAGGCGTTGCAGGTGTTGGTAAATCTCGGACCGGACGTCGGCCACCACGTTCCAGCCGGCGACGTGGGCCATATAGCTGCGGACGAACTGCAGCCCGGCCCGCACCACGTAGACGGCTAGCGCGAGCAGCGCCAGTTGCGCCAGGGTGTCCACTGCCTCCGGCCCGGCTTCCGGATCGGTGACAGTCGCGATCATGGTGCGGACAAGCCAGGGAGCCAGCAACTGGATACCCACCAGGAAGAGCATGCTCAGCACCGTCGCTGCCAGAGCCAGTTTGTACCTCTTGGCATATTTGAACACAAACCCGAGGGGCTTCATCGTCCTCGTTCGGCCTCCCATCTCGAAATGGCGGTCTGGCAGTGCAACTGCTGCCGGCCGCACCTCGCGCCGGTCGCCGAAGCGCGAAGAGGGCGCGGCTGAATTATAGGCGCCGTTCGGCCTTTGTCAAGCCTGGCGCCGAGCACGACGGCGACGCACGAGGGGCGAGTGCCTGGACAGGTCGGTGCCCTGCCCAGGTCCGCCGCCTGCCTTCCCACGGCGCGCCCGGGCTACACGATGCGGTAGAGAAGGGGCCGGCCGTCAAGCAAGCGCAGGACGTTCTCGTAGTCCTGCCGGCGGTAGGTCTGCCGGGAGGAATCCACCCAACCGCCCGAGGCGACGTGCGGTGTGAGGATCACGTTAGCCTGCGGGTCGCGCGCCAGGGGCAGGAGGGGATTATCGGGGCGCAGGGGCTCCCACTCAAAGGTGTTGAGAGCAGCACCGGCCAAGTGCCCCGCGCGCAGCGCTGTGGCCAGGGCCGCCTCGTCGACGACGCTGCCGCTGCCGGCGCTGATCAAGTAGGCGCCGGGCTTCATGGCGGCCAGCACGCGGGCATCGATGAGCCCGTCCGTTGCCGCCGAATAGGGCAGCAGGTTGCACACAAAGTCGCTTTCGGCGACGATCTGTTCCAGCGCGGCGTACGAGATGCCCAGCTCTTCTTCGGCGAGAGGCGGCAGAGGGCGCCGCTTGTGGTACAGAATGCGCGCCGGAGCCAGGCCACGCAGGCGGCGGGCCAGCTCGGCGCCAATTTCGCCAAAACCCAGGATGCCGGTCGTGCGCTCGTAGAGCGCTTCTACGCCCTGGAGCAGCGACCAGTCGTAGGCAAAGGTATCTTCGTCCGTGCGGCGGGCAGGTTCCCCCCAGGCCTCCGCCGCGTTGGCCACGGCCACCATCTCCTTCAGCCGCCGGGCCAGGGCGAGCAGCTGGAGCAGCACGTGCTCGGCGACCATGATGGCGGATCGCACAGGCCACGCCGAGACGGCGATGCCGGCCGCCCGTGCCGCGCTCAGGTCAATATCATAGGTAAGCGAGCCAAGGCGCTGGAGCAGGCGCAGGTTCGTAGCGGCCGCGATCATCCCGGCGTCGATCTCGCCCGAACGCTCGCTGATCAGAAACTCGACGCCGGGCAGAAGGCGAAGGAGCTCCTCGCGGGAGGGCCGGCGCACCACCGTTACGGCCAACTGGGGCGGGGACGCCGCCAGGGCAGCAGCCTGGTGCCGGCGCCCACGGTCGGTGATAAAGAGCACACGGTGGCGTCCATCCGGTCCGTTCATGGTGAGCATCTCCTCCACACGCCGGACTGCCGGCACCCACCCTCGCTGCTGGACGCCGGGAGCCCTGCTCCGGCGGCTGCCGTCCGGCTCGCCTGCCAGGTTCTAACCGCCAGACAAGAGAAGTGCCAGGCACGCAAAGTGCCTGGCACTTGTTTGTGCGCCCAGCATGGGCGTTGACTAGAGGGTGAAAGTCCCTTACGGAGGTTGATTGCACCAACCGTTAGCCAAGGGCAAGGGCGTCGCCGCGAGGCGGGGTCTGAAGGAAGCCGGAGGCAAACCTGCGACTTGAGGAACACGAACCTCATAGAGAGGCTGTGCGGCCGGGCGAGCTGGCAAATGACAGCGAAGCCCGATGCAATCAAGGGCCAAAGCAGTAAATGAGGCAAGTGTGCAGGGAAAGTCAACGTTCTTACCTGGGGAGACCTGTCGCCAAGCCACGAGAAGTGGTAACCCTGGTCGTGAGGCCAGGCTGAGGCGGCAGGAGTCAGCAGAGGCCATAGTACCAGTTAGGCACTTATCCGCTGGGAAGGGCCGAACGTCAAGTAGGAGGACCTTTGAGCAGTTCGCGGGATGAGCCCAGAAGACAGACTGCCCCGGATAGGGGTACTGCTGGCCAGGGAGAGGCGGTGAAGCCGCTGAGGACTGACCAGAGGGTCGAGCAATCCCCGGCACGAGACGAAGGGCAATCCAACGCAGTCGCAGGGCTATGGGAACAGGTTTGGGAAAGACAGAACCTGCTACGAGCCCTGCACCGAGTCGAGAGCAACCGAGGGGCGCCAGGGGTGGACGGGATGACGGTTGAGGAGTTGCGACCGTACATCATCGACCACTGGCGAGAAATTCGGGAAGCTCTGGATGGAGGGCGGTATCGGGCGAGCCCTGTGCGCCGGGTGGGGATACCCAAACCGGACGGCGGGGAACGGCAGCTTGGGATACCAACGGTGCTGGACCGCTTCATGCAACAGGCCATAGCACAAGCCCTGACACCGTTGTTTGAGCCGCTCTTTTCACCACACAGCTACGGGTTTCGGCCAGGGCGCAGCGCCCACGATGCCATGAAGCAAGCCCAGGGGTACGTGCAAGAAGGGTACGACTGGGTGGTGGACATCGACCTGGAGAGGTTCTTCGACCGGGTGAACCACGATATGCTGATGGCGCGGGTGGCGCGTGTGGTGAAAGACAAACGGGTGCTGAAGCTTATCCGGGCCTACCTGGAATCGGGGGTGATGGTCAACGGGGTGGTGATGGATACGGAAGAAGGGACGCCACAAGGCGGGCCACTGTCACCGCTGTTGTCCAACATCATGCTCGATGACCTGGACAAGGAGCTGGAAAAGCGAGGGCACAAGTTTGTGCGTTACGCCGACGACTGCAACATCTACGTGAAAACGCAGCGGGCAGGCGAGCGGGTCATGGGCAGTGTGGTGCAGTTTCTGGAAGGGAAGCTGAAGCTGAGGGTGAACCGCCAGAAGAGCAAGGTGGACCGGGCGAGTAAGGTCAAGTTCCTGGGGTTTAGCTTTTACAAATACCGGGGAGAAGTGCGCATCCGGGTCGCAACCCAGTCGCTGCAACGTCTGCGACGAAGGCTGCGCCGGTTGACACGACGAACTCGCTCTGGGAAGCTGGAGGAAGTGATCCGAGAAGTGAACCAGTATCTACGAGGCTGGCTCGGATACTTCCGGCTGGCAGACACACCGAGCGTCTTTGAGGACCTGGACAGCTGGCTAAGACGCAGGCTGAGGCAGATGGTCTGGAAACGGTGGAAACGGGGACGGACCCGCTACCGAGAGCTGGTTGCCCTAGGTGTACCCCGAGGGCGAGCAGGCTTGGGAGCCTTGGGCAAGAGTCCGTGGCATATGTCCAGAACACCGGTGGTAAACGAGGCGCTGAGCAATGCTTACTGGCAGAAGTTGGGGCTGGAGAGCATTGGTCAGCGATACCGGCAACTGCGTCAAACTTGACGAACCGCCGGATGCGGACCCGCATGTCCGGTGGTGTGAGAGGGGGCGGCTAGCCGCCGCCCCCTACTCGATTGTTGCCAGCCCGGCTAGAATGATACTACGATGCGCTGGCCGGTGCCAGCTGATGCTCCATGCGGCTTCGTTCGGCTGGCTTTGGACCGCCCCTGGCTGCAATGGGTCTGGTGGGGCGGGCGCCGGCCATGGCTTCCACGGCTCTGCAATGGCCGGCTAGTGTCCCTAGAGCAGGGGTAGGAGCAGCATGACTACGATTAGGGCGACGACGACAAGGACGATGATGCCCACCGTCATCCACAGGCCAGAGTTGCTCCTAGTCTCCACGTCTGCGGGGCGATCGTAAGGATCGATTCGCTCAGCCAGCGGGTCCATATCGCCGCGACCCATGATCGGCTCGTCAACGCGCTCGCCCCGGTCGTACACGCCGATGGGCTCATCCATCGGCTCTACCGTCTCTCTCTCCATGCGTTCGCGACGTTCAACCTCTCGACGCTGCTCTCGCTCATAGTCAGTCATCTCATGTCTCCTTCATCTGGTAGACGCGAGCAGCACGTACGCTCACGTCGAAAACTCGTGTCTTACCTATGTTGATAGGGTAACACAGGGTGAGAACCGTGTCCATATACCTGGATACAGAGTTCGGATACATTTCGAGATACAGTTGCAAAAAAGCCCAGGCACTCGGCCCGGGCTTGGCGCGAGCCGGCGACCTTACGAGAACAAGAGCTGCACCTGCCGGACGCCACCGTCCATTACACGCAGCCAGATGGGGTTCGTGAAGCAGCAGAAGCACTCTCCCGCGGGGCCCGCGCTCCGGGCTTGCAGGCGGCAGTACCCCCGGCGTCCGTCCAGATCGAGCACGGCAGGATCGCCAGCCTTAACGACGGTGTGCCGGGGCTTGCGGCCCTGCTGGCCGGCCCAGTAGCTCACCACCTCGACCTCGGTGACGGGACCAAACTCGGCTGTGGTATGGGCGGTGGCGCGGAGGATGACGTTTTCTGGTCCACTAACTTCGAGGAGTTCTCCCAGGGACGCGACACGGCCCCCTTGCTCGAGGCAGAAGTCGACAATGGGTCCATCCGTCGCCACGCAGGCACCTTGTCTCAAGGCCGCGAGGATGTCGGCCACCGTTGGCAGCCCGTCCGCGGCGTGCCGTGGCAGGTAGACTGCCGTGCGGGCACGGCCCAGGGCGTTGTCGTTCACGTCGAAGCGGCGATAGTCCCAGGCCCAGCCAACGTGATAGTTAAAGTCCCCGTGGGCATCAGCGCCGGCGATCAGCACCGGCCGCCAGGCCGGCAGCTTTTCGCCGCGTAGCCAGTGCCGGACCCCGCGCTGCAGCTGCGGATCCCACCGTTCTGCGGCCTGTTCCTGCAGCTTCTCGATGCGTGCCTCGTCGGCCTCCGCCAGCTCGCCGGCATCCTTCCACGCCGCAAAGGGGTTTGGCGTCCTGCCTGCCTTGGCCCGAACGCGGCCATTCCAGAACTCGTAGCCCGTCAACCGTTCATGGGCGAGGTCTTCTCGGGACCAGCGCGCCGGGGGTACCTGGGCAAAGTCGAAAGGATGGGCGGCAAAGGTCAGCGTTCCGGCGGGCAGCCGGGCCATGACCTCGTCCAGTCCCAGCACCTTGCCAAAGAGCCGGTCTAAAATATCGGGTTTGTAGCCGGTGCCGGCCTGCACGATGGCTTGCAGCGCTTCGCGGGCGAGGACCATCTCGGGGGCGCTCGAATCGGCGGGCAAAAAGGCCCCCTCGACCATCTCGTCCATGTCGCCGAAGGCGAGCATGTGCAGCGGCCAGCCTTTGTGGCCCAAGAACGTGATCTCTTCGCCCAAGATGCAGCGAAAGTCCTTGTCCGAGATAGCCGGCGAGGCGATATCGTCCGCGAGGCGGTCCCAGCGGCGCCGGCTTCCCTGCCCGGCGTCCACCTCGTCGAGGTCGCACGAGTGGTCCGTCACGGCGAGCCAGTCGAGCCCCACCGCCCGCCCTGCCCGGCGGGCCTCCAGGATGGCGCCTCCGAACTCTTTCGGGTCATTGGTGTAGGCCGAATGATAGTGGGTGTCGCCGTAGAACCACTGCCGCGGGCCGGAGCCGGCAGCTGCCCGTCCGCCGGGCAGACCCTCTGCGGCCAGCAGCACCTCGAGGTGAATCTCCACGCTGGCGAGCTCATCGTGAGGGGCAAACCTGCCAAGAAAGAGGGCGCGCAAGTGGACCTTCTGGCCGCACTCGGCACCCTGGAGCGCGGCGAGGGGCAGCGATATGCCGTGCACCCACAGGTCTGTGGTGCTGAAACCCTGTTCATCGATACCGGGCAGATCGCCGGGCAGCAGCTCCGCCAGCTTCAGCCAGCTGCCATCTGGCAGCTCCTGTTCCACCAGCAGCACGTCCAGGCGCCACGGTCCCATACCCGGCGGCTGAAGGTTTGCCTCGCGCAGATGAAACGAGACAGGGATGCTGTCCAGGTCTGGCTCAATGCGCCACGGGGCATCGACCCAGAACTCGGGCTGATTCCGCAGGCGCAAGACACCCACCATCCTGGGAGTCGCTCCCTCGGGTGCCCTGCCCAGCCGCTCGAAGTCTTCTCGCGGCAGCCCAAAGACGTCGGCAAAGAAACGAACGATCTGTCCCTGCTCCCTCCCGGTCTCATTCGAGCGGCCCATCGGTACCCTCCTCGCTCGCGAACTCTGGCGGCGGCACCTCACTCGCCGGCCTTACCACAACCGAGATCTGGCCCGGCTCTTACTCGTAGCTCCCTGGCAACGGAGATGCCGGAGATAGCCGGCGCCTTTGACGAGCAACCCAGGAAGGGTGTGCAACTGGCAGTAGGTCAGGGCAGTCGGCAGCTGGCGGACCGGGCAGATACGGAAGCCGGCAACAATGACAGGTGACGAGAAGTGCGTGTTACCCTGCCGGCAGTGATTATAGCAGAGTCGGAGACGGAAGTCAACTGGCCCTTTGACAGGCAGCCCGGTCCTGTGGCACAATAGACCAAACCCGCCCGGAGGAGAGATGCTCAAAACGGCACGTTTCCTGGGGCTCGACTGTGTGGAGCTGGAGAACGCCGCCCTTTCCTTGCTGGTGACGCGGGCCACCGGTCCCCGCGTCCTCCGCCTGCGGCTTCACGGCGAGGAAAGTCCCTTTGCCGAGGTGCCCGATTTCACCCTCGATCATCCCGGCGGCGGCCAGTTCCATGCCTGGGGCGGGCACCGGCTGTGGCACGCGCCCGAGCTGGCCAGCCGCACCTATCTGCCCGACGATGCACCGCCCGAGATCTACGAGACGGCAGACGGCCTGCTGGTCGTCCAGCCCACAGAGACCGCCACCGGACTGCAAAAGTCGCTGCGTATCACTCTGCCGGGCGACGGCCCAGTTGTCGTCGTGGATCACGTTTTGACGAACCACGGGCTGTGGACCGTGACGAGCGCCGCGTGGGCCATCACCCAGCTCAAGCTCGGGGGCGTGGCCATCCTGCCGCAAGGCATGGGGCCGGCTGTTGTCGGTGGCCTGCTGCCCGACCGCCAGCTCGCACTCTGGCCCTACACCGATGTGCGCAGCCCGCACCTGTGGTGGGAGAATGACCACATCCTGGTGCACGCCACGCTGCGCGGCGGCGCCCTCAAACTTGGCTGTCCCAATCCCCGGGGCTGGCTGGCTTACCACTGGCGAGACAGCCTCCTGGTCAAGAGGGCCCGTTTCGAAGCGGGCAGCGAGTACTTTGACCTGGGCAGCTCCAGCGAGTGCTACTGCAACGAGCGCTTCCTGGAGCTCGAGACCCTTGGACCGGCCAGCACCATTCCCCCGGAGGGCAGCGTCAGCCACCGCGAGGTATGGCAGCTCCACGGCCGGGTGTCCTTCACTCCCGGGGAGGGGGCGGTCCAGGCCCTGACCGAGACTTACGGCCTGGACGAGGAATCGCCCTACCTGTAGCCCGGCCCTGGCCCAGATAAACGCGCGCGCGGCCTACGCGAGGCGCGCCCGGATGCGGTCCGCCATCTGCGCCGGCGTCAGCCCATAGTGCTCCAGGAGCTCGTCAGCGGTCCCCGACAGGCCAAAGCGGTCGTCAACGCCGATGCGCAGCAGCGGGGCCATGGCCCCAGCCTCGCTGAGGGCCTCCGCGACAGCGCTGCCGAGCCCGCCGACGGTCCAGTGTTCCTCCATGGATACGCACAGGCGCTTGCCCCTGGCCGGCCCGGAGATAGCCGCCGCGGGGAGGGGCTTGAGGGTCGGCACGTTGAGCACCGTGGCATCGACCCCCTGATCGGCCAGGATCCTGGCCGTGTCCAGGGCCAGGGCCGTCATGATGCCAGTGGCATACAGAATGGCGTCCTCGCCCGATCTTAGCTCGCGCACGGCTCCCACAGTAAAGCTCGAGCCCTCACCCCACAACACCGGCGTTGGGTAGCGTCCCATGCGCAGATAGACCGGCCCGGGGATCTCGGCCGCGGCCAGGACGGCCTGGTACGCCTCCGTGGCGTCGGCGGGAACCAGGACGGTCATCCCCGGCAGCATGCGAGTCAGGGCCACGTCGTCCAGTGACTGGTGCGTGGCGCCGTCGGGCCCCTGGGTCAGCCCAGCGCTGACGCCCACGATCTTGACGTTGGCCTGGCCGTAGGACAGCTGCAGGCGGATCTGATCGTAGCAGCGGCCAGGCACAAACATGGCAAAAGAAGTGGCAAAGACGGTCATGCCGGTGGCGGCCATGCCCGCCGCGGTGCACACCATGTCGGCCTCGGCAATGCCCAAGTCGAAGAAACGCTCGGGGTGCGCCTGGCCGAAGGCATAGGTCTTGTTCGAGCGCTGCAGGTCCGAGTCCATAACCACAACGTCGGGCCGGGCGCGGCCCAGCGCCAGCAGGGCTTCGCCGTACGCGTCGCGCGTCTCGACACGGTCTCCCACTTGCCACTTCATGGCAATACCTCCCCGGGCACGGCCTCGCCGGCCAGGAGGCGCAGCGCCTCCCGCCACTGCTCCTCGCTAATCGGTGCGTTGTGGAACTGGAACTGCCCCTCCATGAAGGGCACACCCTTGCCCTTCACCGTGTTGGCCACGATGGCCACCGGGCAACCCTCCACCTTTTCGGCCTCGTCCAGGGCGTTGCAGATCTGGCGCAGGTCGTGGCCGTCCACGGTCATCGCCTGCCAGCCAAAGGCCCGCCATTTGTCGGCCAGGGGCTCGAGTGGCTTGGCCTCGTCGACCAGGCCCTGGCTCTTGAGCCCGTTCCGATCGACGATGGCTACCAGGTTATCGAGGCGCTGGGCAACCGTGCCCATGGCCGCCTCCCAGACCTGGCCCTCGTGCAACTCGCCATCACCCAAGAGGCAGTAGACGCGGATGCGCAGCCCGCGGATCCTGGCCGCCATGGCGATGCCGTTGGCAAAAGAGAGGCCCTGGCCCAGGGAGCCGGTGCAGGCCTCCAGGCCGGGGGTCAGGCAGGCGTTGGGATGGCCCTGGAGGATGCTGCCCAGGCGCTTGAGCGTTGCCAGCGATTCTCTGGGGATTACGCCCAGCCTGGCCAGGGCCGCGTATTGGGTGGGCACGGTGTGTCCTTTGCTCATCACGAACCGGTCACGCTCCTCCCAGCGAGGATTGGCCGGGTCGTAACGCATCTTGTAGAAATAGAGAGCGGTGACCAGCTCCACGATGGACAGCGAGCCGCCGAAATGGTGAGCCTTGCCCGAACCCATCATGCGCACCACCTGGTAGCGCAGGTCGCGGGCGATGGCCTCCAGCTCGGCCACCTTCTGGTCGTCGATCATCCTCGTGTCTCCCTTCTTATGGTCGCGACAATTCACCAATTACCGGGGCGTCACACTGGAAACAGCAGGATCTTGTGGGCCTCAAGGGCCTCCAGCTTCTCAAAGGCTTCCTGCCAGCGGGTGATGGGCCAGATCTCGCTGATGAGGGCCTCGGCCTCGATCCTCTTCTGGCACATCAGCTCCAGGCAGGTCTCCCACGTGGTCCAGGTATGAGAGAAGGCTCCCTGGTAGGTGATGACCTTGGCCACTATCTCGTCGAGGGTGAGGTTGACAGGCTGCAGCGACCAGCCAACCTTGGTCACCTGCCCGTTGCGGCGTACGAGCTCGAGAGACTGCTTGATGGCCGGCGGAACGCCGGCGCAGTCGATAACCAGGTGGGCGCCCAGGCCGTCGCCGACGCCGCGCAGGACCGCGGCGGGGTCCTGCTCCGTAACGTCCAGGGCAAGGTCGGCACCCAGCTTCCTGGCCAGCTCCAGCCGCTTGCGGTCGCGCGGTGTGCCGGTGATGATCAGAGTGCCGGCCCCTGCCAGCCGGGCAACCTGCAGCACGAACAGGCCCACGGGCCCCGGGCCGATGACGACCACGGTATCACCGGGGTTGACGTGGCTCTTTTCGGCCACGGCGTTGTAGGCCACGCAGATGGGCTCGGTCATGGCCGCCATTTCGAAGCTGACACCCGCTGGCAGGTGGTGGAGGCGCTGATGCCTGGCCCGCACGTAGCGCGTAAAAGCCCCATCCACGGCAAAACCAAAGGCGCGGCGCTCCGGGCAGACGTTGTACGCGCCCGAGCGACACAGTGCACACTCGCCACAGGTCTCGGCCGCCGTTTCGCACGTGACCCGATCCCCGATGGCAAAACCTACCACCCGTTCGCCCACCTCGACGATCTCGCCTGACCACTCGTGCCCGAGGACAACCGGGGGACGGGCGAGGAGCGTGAGCTGGCCATGGTACATGTGTGGCTCGCTGCCGCAGATGCCGCAGTACTTGACCTCGACCAGGCACTCCTCGGGGCCAATGGTCGGCACCGGCACGTCTCGAACTTCGACGCACCTGTCCCCTTTGTCATAAAGAACAACTGCTTTCATGGCATATCCTTTCAGGCCGCCGTCCAGCCGCCATCGACATAGATCGTCTGGCCCGTGACAAAGTCAGAGGCCCGGGAGGTGAGAAAGAGGACCGTGCCAAAGAGGTCCCAAATCTGGCCCACGCGGCCCATGGGGATGCGGCTCAACACCCACTTGCGGGTGGCGTCGTCGTCGAGCATGTGCGCGTTGAGATCAGTGCGGATAAAGGTCGGGGCGATGGCATTGACGTTGATGCCCTTTTGCGCCCACTCGATGGCCAGCGACTTGGTCAAGAGGTTGATGGCGCCCTTGCTGGCGGGATAGGCCGGATCGTTGGCTCGGCCCTGCAGGCCCCGCACAGAAGACATGTTCACGATCTTGAGCGCGCGTGGTGCCGGCTCGGCCAGCATCGCCTTGGCGACTTCTTTGCAGCAGATGAAGGTGCCCCGCAGGTTGACGTCGAGGATGTGCTGCCACTCGTCGACAGGAAACTCGACCGTCGGCTTCAGGCTCACGATGCCCGCCGAGTTGATCAGGATGTCGATGTGGCCCATTGCCTCCACAACCTGCCGGACCATGGCCTGCACGCTGCCCTCGTCGGTCACGTCGGCCGTCACGGGCAGAGCGCGGCAACCCAACGAGCGGATCTCTTCCGCCACAGCCTCCACGTCCGGCAGGGTGCGGCTCACCGGTGCGACATCCGCCCCGGCCGCCGCCAGGGCGAGGGCGATGCCGCGCCCCAGCCCCCGGCTGCCGCCCGTCACCACAGCCACCTGCCCCGTCAGGGCGAACAGCGAGCGTACCTCTTTCAGCTTTTCGCTAGGAATGTGTTCCATGCCCTTCCTCCTGCCGAATACTCACTAGGCCCCACGTGCAAGGTGCCGGGCAGTTGCCCGGCACCTTTGCCGTCAGACCTGCTCTGACCAAAAAAGCCGTCAGTCCCCCAATAATGCCACGGCGCGGATGGGCGAGCCGCTGCCCCGCCGGATGCGCAGCGGAAAGCCGATGTAGCGAAAGCGCTTGCCGGCCACCGGCCGCAGATCGCCCAAGTTCTCGGTGTTGAGGGTCTGCATCTCGCGGCACACCTGGTGCGCCGGGTAGCTGGTCGTCCCGCCGCGATCATGGCTCGGTGCGTCCTGGCCAATGTTGACCACGCCCTGGCCATAGATGAACTCGGCTGCCGCACGCCCCAGTCCGGGATAGTCCGTCAGCCATGCGGGGGTGCCAAACGTTCGCACGTAATGGCCGGAGTAGAGCAGCACCGTGTCGCCTTGCTTGATCTCCAGGCCGTCCTTGTCCAGGGCCTCCTGGATCATCTCGACAGTATATTCGGTTTTGGGTGGCACGTGGGACAGGTCGAGGCAGATGGCCTCGGTATAGAACAAGTCCAGGGGCAGCTCTTCGATGGATGGCGCCCCGGGCGCGGGATCGATGTGGCTGATGGAGTCGGTGTGCGTCGTGCCGTGGGTGCTCATCTCGATTCTTTCGGCCGTGTACGAGTAGTTCTCTGTAAAGCGGCCGGACACGCGCGTCTCCTCGTGCGTCGCTACCACGTCAACGCGGGTCTCGGGATGGCCGGGCCACACCGGCGCACCAGTATAGATCTCCTGGCTCAAGTCTATCAGCTTGAGGGCCATACACTCCTCACTTTCAACGTTTCCAAGAAAGCCAGACCAGCGGACGGCGATCTCGGCCTGTGATGCACTCGCCGCTCTTGGGTTCGGATAGGACCGCGCCCTGCACGCGCAGCTCGCCGGCCGTGCAGTTCCCCCGTGGCGCGGCCCCACCCAGCCCAAGTGGCAGATGAATGGCGCCGGCAGCAGCAAACGGCGCTCAGGCCGTCTGGATGATCTCGAGCGACACGCCGTCCGGATCGAAAAAGTACGTCCAGCGCCAGCCGGCCATGGGACCGGCCGGGATAGTGGCCGGCGGCGCGGTAAAGCGCACGCCGTGGTCTACCATGCGCTGGTAGACACTGTCAATGTCCTCCACCTGGAAGGCGATGTGCATGGCCCCGACGTCATTGACCCTGCGGTCGTAGGGCCGCCCCGCGGCGGTGATATACTCGATCAGCTCGACACGGGCGTCTGCCGCCCTCAAGATGGCCAGCTTGACCTTCGCCCCGGCGATGCCCAGGGCCCGGGAGCGATCGTCCTGGCTTCGCTCGCTTTCCTCGGTAAAAAGCAGCTCCAGGCCGAGAAAGTCGCGGTAGAACTCGATGGATCGCTCCAGGTCGCTGACGGTGATGCAGGTGTGGTGGACGCCTCGGATCATGGTTCCCCCTCAGCCCGGGAGGGATAGTAGGAGGGGACGGGGCAACGGCTAGGCCCCGTCCTCGCTCCCCGGCTCGCCATTGAGCCGCTCCTGCCCGGTACCCCCTAGCCGGAGGCGGTCTCCAGCGCTCGAAGGATGTCCTCGCGAGACGCCGGATAGTGATCGATCCAGACGCCGATGGCGTCGTGAATGGCAGCCATGATGGCCGGCGGGGGCGCGTTGGTCGAGCCCTCCGAGAAGCCCTTGGCCCCCTTGACGCCCGCCGGGTGCGGCACCTCGACAATGCCCCACCCCAGCTCAGCGGGATAGTCCTCGAAGGTCGGCACTGCATAGTCCGAAAAGTTGCTGGGCGCCCAGTCGGGGTTGGGGTAGTAGGGGAAGGCGTTTTCGATGAGTGCCGTTCCCAGGCCACACGCCATGCCGCCGTTGATCTGCTGGCGCACCAGGAGAGGATTGACGGCCTTGCCCACTTCCCACACCTGGTTCATGCTCAGAACATCGACGACGCCGGTGTCGGTGTCTACCTCCACCTCGACGGTGCAGCAGCCGAAGGAGATGGCAGCCACGGCCGGCATCGCTCCTGTCTCCGGGTCGTGGGGATGGAACCGCGCCGGCTGCCAGGCACCGGTGCCGACCAGCAGTGCCGGATCGGCTCCGCCGCCAAAGGCGGCCGCCCCACCTACCTGGGCCAGCGTCAGGCTCCGGTCGGGAACACCCTTGACCGCGACTTTGCCCTGGGAGTACTCCAGGTCGTCCGGGTTCGCCTCCAGCAGGTCGGCGGCGTACTCCCGGATCTTTTTCTGCAGGTCCTGGGCCGCATTCTCTACCGCGTGGGGATCGATGAGTGTCACGCGGCTGGCAAAGCTGCCCAGACTCAAGGGTGCAAAGTCATCGGCAAAGTTGCTGGCAAAGACGTGCTCGATGGGCACTTCCATCAGGTCCGCGCAGAACTGGCGCAGGATGGTCGTCGAGCCCTGGCCGAGGTCGACGGCGCCCACAAGCAGGACCAGGGTGCCGTCGGGCTTGAGCTGGATTGCTGCGTTGCTAGGATCGCCCGCACCCTTGTTCCCGGTGGGATGCAGAACGAGAGCCATCCCTTTTCCTTTTTTCTTCATAGCCCTCACCTCCCTCGCGAGCTCATGGCCATGAGGCGATCCGGCAGCTGGATACCGCTCATTTCTGCCGTGGCCTTCATAGCTTCCAGGGCACCCGCTCCCCGGACCACATACCGCGACACACCCAGATCGCCATCACGCCAGGCGTTGACAAAGCGCAGCTCCCAGGGATCCATGCCCAGCGCCAATCCGATCTTGTGCATCTGCAGTTCCATGGGGAACTGGCCGTTCATGATGGTAAAACCGCGCATCGAGCTGGAGCCGGCCTTGTTGGTCAGCACGCACTGGCCCTCGATGCGGATGTTGGGAATGTGATACGGGCCACAAGCGAACATGCTGCCCTTCTCGACGCCGTAGGGCGAAAAGCCACCGAAGGCGCCGGCATCGTGCCACACCTTGAGGTGATTGGCTACGATGCGCCCGTCTTTCTTGAAGCCCGTCTTGTACTCCCAGACGAACACGCCGCGCTTCGTGGAGTAGAGCAGGTCTTCGCGGCGGCTCATGCGATACTTGACGGGCCGGCGGAACTTGATGGCCGCCAGGCCGGCAAAGTGATCGGCGTGGATGTGGTTCTTGCCGCCAAACCCGCCGCCGACGGTGCCGCCCATATAGCGGATCCGGCTTTGAGGCAGGTTAAAGATGGCCGAGAGCTGGCCCAACTGGAAGTAGAGGCACTGGCTGTGGGTGTGGATCGCCAGGCGGTCGGCGCTGTCAAAATAGGCGACCGAGACCATTGGCTCCATGGCCGCATGGTCCTGCTCGCCCGTCTGATAACGGCCCTCGATCACGTCGTCGGCCTCTTTGAAGCCCTGCTCGATGTCGCCGATGTACATCACCCGGGTCGTCACCCCGGGGGCATACTCCCAGAGGTTGCTCTTCAGGCCGGGGCGGACGAGTGGAGCACCGGGCTCCATCGCCTTGAACATGTCAAAGACGGGTTCCTGCTCCTCGATGTCCAGCTTGACCTTCTCGATGGCCTCCATGCAGGTGTCCTCGTCGACGGCCACCACCAAAGCGAGATCCTCGCCCTTGTAGCTGATCGCGTCGGTCACCAGCACCGGCTGGTCGCCACAGGCCCCAAAGAGCTTGGCACCGGGGATGTCTTCGGCCGTCACAACCCCGACCACGCCGGGTGTGGCCTTGGCTGCCGAGAGATCCATCCCACGCAGAATACCCCTATGGACGGGGCTGCGCACCGCCTTGGCGTAGAGCATGCCGGGGAGCACAAAGTCGTCGACGAATTTGGTCTCGCCCTTGACCTGCCCAATGCCGTCGTAGCGTGGCATTGCCATACCAACATATTCAGTCATGGTTCCTACTCCTTCTACTTGCCAGCAGCCGCTGCTTGGATAGCTTCGATGACTTCTTCGTAGCTTCCACAGCGACACAGGTTGCCCGCCATGTGCTCCCGGATGTCTTGGCGGGAAGGATTGGGATTGTGGTCCAGCAATGCCTTGGCCGACATGAGCATGCCGGGGGTACAAAAGCCGCACTGGAAGG
The DNA here is from genome assembly GCA_041300865.1 of Anaerolineae bacterium. Lineage (GTDB taxonomy): Bacteria > Chloroflexota > Anaerolineae > JAAYZQ01 > JAAYZQ01 > JAAYZQ01. The sequence goes on along the minus strand of JBFYTF010000456.1, from coordinate 10,558 downwards.
CACCATGTTCGTGGAAGGCCTTCTGTAGAGGATGCAGGTCCCCGTTAAGGCTGAATCCCTCGGTCGTGAAAACCTGTTTGCCCGCCACCGTCAGGGCGATGGTCAGACAGGAACGGACCGGCTCCCCATCCAGCAGGACTGTGCAAGCCCCACAGTCGCCGTCGTCGCAGCCGCGCTTGGGACTCGTAACGCCCAGCTTTTCGCGGAGGACGTCCAGGAGAGTCTCCGTGGGTTGGACGACGACATCTACCGGAGAACCGTTGAGGGTGAACGACAAAATTTGCTTCATGATCGGTTAGCCTCCTCGCTAGCTCTCGATACCGGCCGCCTGGGCCAGGGCCCGGGCGACAATGGCCTCGCCAGCCTTGCGGCGGTACCAGGCGGTGGCTCGTTGATCGTCGATGGGGCTCGTCTCGGCGACGGCCTGGGCGGCACATTCCTCGATGAGCGCCTGGTCGAGGGCCTTGCCCTTGAGCAGTGCCTCGGCCTGCTTGCAGCGCAGAGGTGTCGGCGCCATCGAGCCCATCACAATGCGCACGTCCTGGCAGACGTTGCCGTCCATGGCCACGCGGACTGCGGTAGAGGTGGTGGAGCAGGTTTGCGCCTTGCGCAGTCCCACCTTCTCGTAGGCGGTGTTGCCCGCGGCGAGGGGCACCCGCAGCTCGACGATGAGCTCGTCGGGCCTGCGGACTGTCTGCTGTGGCCCGGTAAAGAACTCGGCGATGGGGACCACACGCTCGCCCGCCGTGCTGACCAGGACAACCTCAGCATCCATGATCATTAGCGGCGGTATCAGGTCGCCCGCGGGTGACCCGGTGCCCACATTGCCGCCAATGGTGGCCGCCGTGCGGACCGCCACGCTGCTGTGCTTCTTGAGCGCCTGGTGCAGGATGCCGAACTTGGAGGCGACGACTTGGCTGGCCAGCAGGTGGGCCAGCGTGGTGCCCGCCCCGATGACCAGTTTGCCATTCTCCTCTTTGATATAGTCCAGGCCCAGCCCGCCAATGTAGAGGAGGGCTGAGGGTTTGATCTCGTAGTAGTTAAGAGCCGGAACGAGATCCGTGCCGCCGGCCAGGACCGCCATCTTCTCGCCATGCTCGGCGAGAAGCCTGACCGCCTCACCGATTTCTGTTGGAGCGAAATAGCCAACGTCTCTCATAGGGTCAACCTCCCTTTTTTCTTGAAGCAAGGAATGTGTTCCACACAGCACGAGGTTTTGCGGTGAAACGGACGCTTTGGCCTCACCCCCTTTCTCCCGTTAGCGGCCCGCGCCGCCCCTCCCTCTGCCCGGATGTGCTGACAGGCTCAACGCTTGCACAAGCGCAGCTGAGGAATGGGCGCGATGGATGGAAGCATTTTTACCAACTTCGATAACCGATAATCGATTGCGCCTGAGGATTCTACCACAGGCACAGCCAGGTGTCAAATCCGTTCGCCAGTGGTTGCCGGTTGACAGCACCCATGAGGTGTCGTACAATCGCCTGGCTGCAACCATGTCAGGAGGGCGGAAATGAAAGCTATCGTCAAGTATGCAGCCGGCAAGGGGAACGTCGAGATCCGCGACGTGGCCGAGCCCGTGCCCGGCGCGCAACAGGTCAAGGTGGAGGTCAAAGCGGCCGGCGTTTGCGGCTCCGACCTGCACATCTACCACGACGAGATTGCCATACCAATCGTTCCCCCGGTCGTTATCGGCCACGAGTTTGCCGGCATCGTCGTCGAGGTGGGCGGCGGCGTGGAGGGCGTGCGGCCAGGCGACCGGGTGACGTGCGAAACGACGGCCTGGTTCTGCGGCCAATGCCTGCCCTGCCGTGCCGGGCACTATAACATGTGCGCTCAGCGGCGGGTCGTCGGTTACTCCGTGGACGGCTGTTTCGCGCGCTACTGCGTCGTGCACGAGCGTCAAGTACACCTCTTGCCCGACGGCGTCGATCTCGTCGCCGGCGCCCTCAGCGAGCCCCTGGCCTGCTGTGTTCACGCCGTGCTCGAGCTGACGACGGTGACCGCGGGTGACCTGGTGGTTGTTGCCGGTCCGGGCTCCATCGGCCTGCTCTGTGCCCAGCTGGCCCGGGCGGCGGGTGCCACAGTGCTCGTCGCCGGCACGGCGGCCGACGCCGACCGGCTGGCCCTGGCGAGACGCCTCGGCGTGGCGCTGACCGTCGACCTCACCGCCGAAGACCTGGCGAAGGTCGTCGCCGACCTGACTGCCGGGCAGGGCGCCGACGTCTATTTCGAGTGCTCGGGCGCGCCGGCCGCTGCCCGCCAGGGCCTGACCCTCACCCGCCGCGGCGGCCAGTATACCCAGGTTGGCCTCTTCTCCCAGCCCTTTGAGCTGGCCTTTGACACCATCGCCTACCGCGAGCTGCGCGTCACAGGTTCCCTCGGACAACGCCCGAGCTCATGGCGACGCGGCCTGGCGCTTCTGGGCCAGGGCTTGGTCGATACCCGCTCCCTGGTGAGCCACATCCTGCCCCTCGACGGTTGGCAAGAAGCCTTCCAGCTCGTCGAATCGCGCCAGGGGCTGAAGGTCGTCCTGGAGCCCTAGTCGATCAGAAGGCCACCGTTGACGTCGACAATCTCACCCGTGATAAAACTCGCTTCATCCGAGGCGAGAAACACCACCGCGCCGGCAACGTCCTCAGGCGTACCCAGCCGGCCCAGAGGCGTGCGCAGGCGAAAGGCCTCGTTCTCCTCGTCGGACGCGAGGCGGATCATGGGCGTGTCAATCCGGCCGGGTGCGACGGCGTTGGCCGTGATGCCATAAGGTCCCAGCTCGCGGGCAAGCTGCTTGGTGAGGCAGATGATACCGGCCTTGGAGACGGAATAATGCGCCCCGGCCAGCGTGCCGCCGCTCTTGCCCGCGGATGAGGCAATGCTCACAATTCGGCCGTTCGCCTGCTGCTTCATCGCCGGGATGACCGCCTGGCAGCACAGGAATGCGCCCTTGAGGTTCACGGCCAGCACCCGATCCCACTGCTCCTCGCTGATGGCTTCGATGGGCAAGACCTCGTAGATGCCGGCGTTGTTGACCAGGATATCGACCCGGCCCCATTCTGCCACTACCCAGGCCACGGCCTGCTCGATCTGGACTTTGCGCGTCACGTCGACCGCCAGGGGCAGCACCTGGCCCCCCTGGCGACGCACGTGGCCCACCAAGTCATCAAGCAGCGACAGCTGTAGGTCCAGGGCCGCAACAGCCGCCCCCTCGCGGGCAAGGGCCAGGGCAATGCCGCGCCCGATGCCGCGCGCCGCCCCGGTGACAATGGCCACCCTGCCTTTCAACCGCATGGCGTTCAGTCCTTGAGAAGGTGGTCGCGGCGGTATTTTTCTTGAATGAAGGGCGGCGCCACAGCCGACACCACCTTGAGCACCTCGTCCCCGTCGTTGATCAGCTGGTGCACGCTCTTGGGCGGGCAGAAGACCGTCGCGCCCGGCTCGAGTGCCATCTCTTCGTCGTCGACGCGGATTCGGCCACGGCCCTGCACGCAGTAAAAGATCTCTTCCTGATCCTCGTGTGAATGGGCGTTGCTGGTAAAGCCGGGATCGACAGAACTCGTTCCCAGCCACAGGTACTGGCTGCCCATGCTCTCCGGCGTTACAAGGTGGCGGATCACCCGCTGATACGGCGGGCCAATGCGGTCGCCCTCCACGTCCTGTTCACGAATGTAGTGCATCGTGTCTCCTCCTATCAAGGATCCTGCTGGCCTGTACGGCGCCTATCGATTATCGATGGATGCCTCTCATTGTACCCCGATTTGGCGGCCTGTCAAGTCCGCCGCCGCCTTATCGATCGCCCTGCCTTGACAAGCTTCGAAAACCTGCTAAAATACGCATAGAATCGATAATCGTTTCGCGGCTCGCGCTACCGGCAGTTCTCCTGGAGCCTCCGAGCTGATCTCGACACGCAACACAACTGGCTCAGGCCGAAGACAGGATGGACTAATGGGCGCCCAGTCAAGTTCAGAGGTGGAAAACAAGCACGTGCCTCGGGTCGTACTCAGCGACCGTGTCAAGCAGCACATTGTCGAGGCCGTCCTGAGCGGTGAGCTCAAGCCCGGAGATCGCATCGTCGAGAACAATATGGCCCGCATGCTGGGCGTCAGCCAAGCACCCGTACGCGAGGCCATCCGCGACCTGGTACTGCTCGGGTTTCTCGAAACCGAGCCCTACAAGGGTACCTCCGTTCGCTCTTTCACCCCTGAGGAGCTGTGGGAGACCTACACCGTGCGCGCCGCGCTCGAGTCGCTGGCCATGCGCCTGGCAGCCACGCGGCTGACGGATGAAGACGTCGCTACCCTGCAGCAGATCCTGGATTCGATGCTGGAGGCTGCACGCCGCCAGGATCGAGACCGGGTCGTGCAGCTGGACAATGCCTTTCACGAAGCGATCCTGAAGTTCTCCAGGAACCAGACCCTCTACCAGTTGTGGAAGAGCCTCCAGTATGGCATTTGGAGCATCGTCACCTACCGCAAGTCCACCCTCGACCCCGAGTATCTGGCCGCCCGGCATGGCGAGTTACTCGAAGCCCTCAAGAGCAGGGATCCGGAACGGGCCTCACACGCTATGCTGCACCACATCGAGGACATCGGCAAACCTCTCGGAGGTGAACCGTAAGGCTGCGCGGCGTAGCCAGGAAATCGAAGAGTGGACGGCGCAGGCCGCCCTGCGAGCCGGGGTAGAAAGGGAGAGCCGGGATGATGACCAACACGACCGGACGCGACGACGTCGGAGGCAGAGGCAGCAGGGTGGTCAGGACGGTGTGCCAGGGCTGTCACTGCGACTGCGGAGTGCTGGCCCACGTCGAGGACGGCCGCGTCGTCAAGGTCGAAGGCGACCCGCATCACCCGCAGAACGAAGGCTCCCTCTGCCCCAAAGGCTTGAGCGCGATCCAATTCCTGTACCATCCTGCCCGCATTCTGCACCCGATCAAGCGCGCCGGAGAGCGAGGCGAGGGCAAGTGGCAGCGCCTTTCCTGGGGCGAGGCCCTGGACTATACAGCCCATCGCTTTCGCCAGGTGCTGGACCGGTTTGGACCGGCAGCCATCGGCTGGTCGTGGGGAGACGCCGCCCACCAGTCATGCCTGTGGTCGAAGCAGATCTGGCTGCGGGCCATGGGCAGCCCTACCCACTGGCACTCGGACGCCCACTACTGCTATCACCCGCTGCTCATTGCAAACCGCACGACTTTTGGCCACCATTCGACCAGCGAAGAGGGCCTCGACTACCGCAACAGCAAGAGCATCTTTCTGTGGGGTGGCAACCCGGTCATGTCCCATCCCACCCGCGCCCGCGACATCATGATTGGCCTGCAGCGCGGGGCCAAGCTAATCGTCATCGACCCACGGTTCACCGAACTGGCCTCCAAAGCGCACCTTTATCTGCCCGTCCGGCCGGGCACCGACGACGCGCTCGCCATGGGCATGATCCACATCATCATCAGCGAGGATCTCTACGACCACGATTTTGTCCGCGATTGGTGCACCGGCTTCAGGGAGCTGCGGCAGCGAGCCGCCGAGTATCCCCTGGAGCGCGTGGCCGAGATCACGGGACTGCACGCGGCCGACATCCTGCAGGCAGCCCGCATCTCGGGCACCATCACCCCCTGCATCCATCACGGCCGCATGGGGGTGCAGCAAAACCGAAACTGCGTCCAGACCAACCGCGCCATTTCGGCCCTCCTGGCGATCTGTGGCAGCCTCGACGTCAAGGGCGGGCACGTGAGCAAGAAGAACAAGCCGAAGGGCTTCAAGGGCGTGTTCCACGTGGTCGACTCGCGCGACGAGCTGCGACTGCCGGCCGAGATCGAGGACACCCGCATCGGCGCCCAGGACTATCCCCTGCTCTCGGGTGCCGAGTCACTGGCCGTGAGCTGTGCCCACCCACCCTCGGTGGTCCACGCTATCCTGACCGGCAGGCCCTACCCGGTCCGCGCCAACTGGTTCTTGAACGACATCGCCGTGTGCCTCGAGGGCCAGCGCGAGAACTACCAGTCGATCTTGGCCCTCGATTTTGCCGTCGGCTCGGACTTTTTTCTCACGCCCACCATGGAGCTGTGCGACGTCATCTTGCCGCCGACCATGTGGCTGGAAAAGGACGGCATCTCCGAGGTGTTTTACAACGTCGGCGAGAAGGATTTCATCGCCGCCCGGCAGAAGGTGGTCGAGCCCCAGGGCGAGACACGCGACGACGCGGCCATCGACCTGGAAGTGGTCAAGCGCATGGGCTACGACATCCCCCATGGCTGGCAGACGCCCCAGGACTTTTACGACTACCAGCTGGCCGGCACGGGCATCACCTTCGAGGAGTTCAAGGAGATCGGCTATATCCAGGGCGACGTGGTGTACAAGCGCTACGAAACCGAAGGGTTTGACACGCCGTCCGGCAAGGTAGAGCTGGTCGCTTCGATCCTCGAAAAGCACGGCTATGACCCCTTACCCTACTACCTGGAAAACGAGGTCACACCAGTGGCGACGCCTCATCTGCTCGGGGATTTTCCCTTGAACCTGATCTCCGGCTCGCGGCACATCGCCTACTTTCATTCCGCCAACCGGCAGATCCCGTGGCTGCGCGAGCTGGAACCGATGCCTTACCTCGACATCCATCCCGATACCGGGGCGGCGTTGGGCTTGAGTGCGGGCGATTGGGCCTGGATCGAAACCCCGGTGAGCCAGGACCGCGTCAAGATGCCCGTCCGCCTGACGCGCAGTGTCGGCCGCGACGTGGTCCACGCTCCCTCGCACTGGTGGTTCCCGGAGAAGGAAGGGCCGGAGCACGGCTGCTTTGAGTCGAGCATCAACGCGGTGCTGAGCAACGATGGGCCCTACAGCGCTGTCTCGGGAGCGTCGACGCTGCGGGGCGTCCTTTGCCGGGTGACCAGGGTCGAGGAGAGCGAGGTGCCAGGCAAGAGCGCGGCCTGGCCCGAAACTGTCGCCCGCGCGCCGGCACCCGTCGGCGTGTCTCGGGGCCCGGCCGTCGAGGGGCCGCCTGGGGCCGCCTTTGTGAACGACCTCGACCGGTGCATCGGCTGCTTTGCCTGCGAAACCGCCTGCAAACAGGAGCACAACCTGCCGGCCGGCGTGAACTGGATCCGGGTTGTCCGCGTAGGGCCGGAAAACATCGGCGGCCGGCTGGCCATGGACCTGGTACCATTGCACTGCTGGCATTGTGAGAACCCGCCCTGCCTCCAGGCATGCACGGCGGGCGCCATCAGCAAGCGGGCAGACGGGATGGTCGCCTGGGACGGCGCGAGCTGCACCGGCTGCCAGGCCTGCATCGACGCCTGCCCCTTCGGCGCGGTCCACTACAATGCCGAGCTGCAGCGGGTAGAAGGCTGCAACCTCTGCACGGAGAGAGTGGATGGCGGGCTGCGGCCGGCCTGCGTGCTGAACTGCCCCACCCAGGCGCTCGTCTACCGGCGACCGGCCGGCTAGGCCGGGCGCGAGGGTGGCCCTCCTGTCCCGGGGCATGGCGTCTTTGCCTGTTGCCCGGGAGTAAGATACAATAGCGCCGCGCTGCCGGGGAAACCGAAAGCAGAACTTGCCAGGAGAGAAGCATGAGCGACGAACGCTACGATGTAACGGTGATCGGCGGAGGACCGGGAGGCTACGTGGCCGCCATCCGCGCCGCACAGCTTGGCCTGAAGGTTGCGCTTGTGGAGAAGGAGAACCTGGGGGGCGTCTGCCTCAACTGGGGCTGCGTGCCCACCAAGTCTCTGCTGCGCAATGCTGAGGTTATTTCTCTCCTCGGCCGGGGCAAGGACTTTGGCTTTCGACTGGAGGGCTTCCAGGCCGACTATGGCGTCGCGGTAGATCGAAGCCGCCAGGTGTCGGAGCGGCTGGTCAAAGGCGTCAGTGTTCTCATGCGCGAAAACGGCATCGAGGTCGTGGAGGGGACGGGCACGCTCCAGGGCGGTGGATCCGGAGGCGCAGGGACGTTGCAGGTAGCCGTGGCCCTCAAGGCCGGGGGCGGCCGCACCCTGGCGACGCGAAACGTGATTCTCGCCACGGGCGGCCGTGCTCGTTCGGTCCCCGGCATCGTGCCCGACGGCGAGCGGGTGCTCACCTACCGCGAGGCCATCGTGCTGCGCGATCTACCCAGCTCGGCGGTGATCGTCGGTGCCGGCCCCATTGGCATGGAGTTCGCCCAGGTGTGGCAGTCCTACGGCTGCCAGGTAACGGTCGTCGAAATGCTGCCGCGCGCCCTCCCCCTGGAGGACGAGGAGGTCAGCGCCGTCGTGGCCCGGAACTTCAAGCGGCAAAAGATCAAGCTGCTGACCGACACCCGCCTGGAGGGCCTCGAAATGACAGACGGCGGCGTGCGGGTGCGGGTCACCAACAAGAAGGGCGAGCAGATCCTCGAGGCCGAGCGCGTCCTCGTGGCCATCGGAATCCAGCCTAACAGCGACAACCTGGGGCTCGACGCCGCCGGCGTGCGCGTTGAGCGCGGTTTTGTGCCCGTGGACGACGAGATGCGCACCAACGTGCCGGGGGTGTATGCCATCGGCGACGTGACGGGTAAGCTGGCCCTGGCCCACGTCGCCTCGGCGCAGGGCATCGTCGCCGCCGAATGCATTGCCGGGGCTGAAACGCGCCGCCTCGATTACGAGGCCATGCCGCGCTGCACTTACTGCCAGCCACAGGTGGCCAGCTTTGGCCTGAGCGAAGCCCAGGCGGCCGAGCGGGGCCACACGTTCAAGGTCGGCAAGTTCTTTTTCCTGGCCAACGGCAAGGCCCTGGCCCTGGACGACAGGGACGGGTTCGTCAAAATTCTGGCCGAGGTCAACAGCGGCGAGATCCTTGGTGCCCACATGGTCGGGCCCGAGGTCACCGAGCTGCTGCCCGAGCTGGTGCTGGCGCGCACGTGGGAGCTCACCCCGGAAGAGATTGCGCGCGCGGTGCACGCCCACCCGACGCTCAGCGAAGCCCTGATGGAAGCAGCCCACGGAGTGTTCGGCAAGGCCATCCATGCCTGAGCCGCCCGCCGGCTTCTCTGCTGGCGGAGGGCGCGCCTGGATCGCGATTGGGAGCCACGGGACGGTGATGGGGATCTATGTCCTCATCACTTTCCTGTACGGGCTGTGCCTCTATGTCTACATGCCGACGCTACCCATCTATGTCCAGAGCAAGAGCGCGGACCTGGCGCAGGTGGGCGTGATCCTGGCGCAGTACGGCCTGTGGCAGGCCATCGTGCGCTGGCCCCTCGGGATGGCCGCCGACTGGGTCGGCCGGCGCAAGCCCTTTATCTTTGGCGGACTGCTCCTGTGCGCATTGGGCGCGTGGCTGACGGGCGCGGCGCAAAGCGCGCAGGGGCTGCTCCTCGGCCGGGCCATTACCGGCGTGGCGGCCAGCACCTGGGTGCCCATGACGGTGCTGTTCAGCAGCCTCTTCCCACCCCGTGAGGCGGTGCGCGCCACCTCGATCCTCACTGCTGTGCTCTCGTTGGGGCGCATGCTCGGTACCAGCAGCACCGGCACGCTGAACGGTGTCGGCGGCTACTCCCTGGCGTTCAACGTGGCCGCTGTCGTCGCGACCGCCGCGGCCCTCATCCTGCTGCTCGCCCGCGAGACACCCCACGAGCCGCGTCCGCCCTCGCTCAAGGCCACGCGGCACATACTCACCCGCCGCGACGTGCTGCAGCCCTCGCTGCTGTCGGCCGTGGGCCAGTATGCCACCTGGGCAGTGCCATTTGGCTTTCTGCCCATCCTGGCCGACCAGCTCGGCGCCACGCCGGTCACCCAGAGCCTGATGGTCACCTTCAACATCGCCCTGGTGACCATGGGCGGCCTGGTGGCCGCGGCGCTGGCCAACCGCATCGGCGCCGGCCGGATGGTGCGCACCAGCTTTGTGCTCCTGGCTGCAGGCATCGGCATCGCAGCGCTGGCCGGCTCCCTGGCCACCATCTGGGTCGCACAGCTGTTTATCGGGGTGGCCCTCGGCATCAGCTACCCGGTTCTCATGGGCCTGAGCATCCGCGACGTGGGCGAAACCGAGCGCAGCACGGCGATGGGGTTGCACCAGGCGATCTATGCCGCCGGCATGTTCGCCGGCCCGTGGCTGAGCGGCATCCTGGCCGACGCCCTGGGGCTGCGGCCGATGCTGGGTGTCACGGCCTTTGCGTGCGGGGCCTTGGGCACAGTGGTCATTCGCCTGCCCGCTGACCAGGGGTAACCAGCAGCAATTCCAAACATGGGGCGACCCCGGTCCTGGTCTGCGGACAGCCGCAGATCGTTTTCAGGGCGAGCATTGAATGAGCGTGGCGACCTGAGCCTATGGCGCCTGGTAAACCAACAGCATCGCAGGTTCGGGCGCTGCTACCTGCAGTCGTTCAGGAGCAACAACTCCCCAGGCGCGACGCACTGTCGCGCCTGGGGAGTTGCGATTGCTTTACCAGGCGTCGGGCCCGTACTCGACGCTCTTGGTCCAGTCGGTCCGCTCCCGCCAATCGGGGTAGGTGTAGCGGCCCATGTTCATGTCGGTCGGGTGCTCGTAGCGCGCCCCGGCGTACAGGGTCACCGGGCGCAGATCGATGCCCTTCTCCTTGGCCTTGCGGTTGACGATGTACT